>JBIKTV010000120.1:0-13639 GCA_044347905.1 Myxococcota bacterium | reverse complement strand
GCGCCGACACTTTTGTGCCCCAGCCGCTCACCGGGCAGTGGGCAGAGCTGCCCTCGGCCTCCACCAACACCCTGAACGCCATCTGGGGTGCCTCGGTCGACCAGATCTGGGCGGTCGGCGAGCAAGGCGCCATCGTCCGCTGCGACGGAAGCAGTTGGAACGCGGTGCCTTCGCCTACCTTCCAATGGTTGCAGGGTATTTGGGGTGCCTCGCCTACGGATATCTGGGCCGTTGGCACCTCTGGCACAGTCGTTCACTACGACGGCAACGCGTGGAGCAAGGTCGACGCCGGCACCAGCGACTCGCTCTACGCCATTTCCGGCAGCGGCAAAGACGACATCTGGGCGGTTGGCAGCGCAGGCCTCGTGCTGCACAAGACCGCCGCGGGCTGGAAGACGGTCAAGGTCGGCAGCGACGCTTTTCTCTATTCGGTGTGGGCCAATTCGCCAAGCGACGTGTGGATCGGCGGCGGCCAAGGCACCCTGCTGCACTATGACGGCAGCCAGTGGTCCAAGGTCGACGCCAAGGTCACCGGCACCATCGAGGGGCTTTTTGGCTTTGGCGCCAAGGACGTGTGGGCGGCCGGTCAGAACGGGGCATTGCTGCATTGGGACGGCAACGCGTGGACCCAGGCCAGCGGCATCGCCGACAAGCCGTACCTCTTTAGGGTCTGGGGCGCCACGGCCACGGACGTGTGGGCCTCTGGCAACTTTGGAGAACTGTGGCACTTTGACGGCGTTCAGTGGCAGAAGGTCGATGCCAAGACCGGCGAGCACCTGCGCGGCCTGTGGGGCGCCAGCGGCAAGAACGTCTGGCTGGTCGGCCCGGCCAAGAGCTCGCTTCACTACCTCGCGCCCTGATCGCGCCAGCAAAATAGCCATTGGAATCAGCGATCAGACAATACCCTCCGTCCGGTCCTGGCTAGCGCCGCCAACGCCGCACCGCGTGAATTGCCGTCTCCAGCTTCATCAGCGTCTGGAGAGCCACGCGCGTGCCTTTAGCCGTCAGGTGATCGAGCGCCATGGCCTGGGGCGGTACTGGCGATCCCAGGTCCTCGGCACAGATCGCCTCCAGCATGCCGCGGCGCACGCACCCCTCCAGCGAAAACACGTACAAGCGATCGCTGTAGAGCGCGGCGGAAGTCAATTCGCGGCGCAGCGCAGCCAGATCCAGCTCCCGATCGGCGAATTCCGCTTGCAGACTGCGGACACCGCCGCCCGTGATCCCTACGGCAATAGCCTGGGCGTCGCGGCCATATGCGTGGATCAGCCCTGCGGCCAGCGGCTTTGGCACGGCGCTGTGGTACAGCATCAGCACTTCGCGATCGCCCTGAACATCGACGATGCCGCTGGCCCGCTGCAGAATTGTCGTGCCGGCGCGCCGCTCATCGGCCAGCAGCGGAATCTGGTAGGTCTCAACCTCCATTCCAACCTGTCGGATCTCTTGGATGAGCTGGGCGTAGTCGGCCTGAGCCTGGGCGTGGTGGGCGGCACTGCGCCTCTGCTGCACCAGCTCGACGCTCGTCGCCACGGGCCGCTGCACCAGACCGACGGCGCGGTGATGCGGCACCTCAATATCCAGGCCGACCGTGCGAATCTGCAGGCCAAATCGCTGAATCCACTGGTGGGTTTCCAGCCAGCGCTCGCGGGCGGCCGCGGCGTTGTCCAGGGTCAGCCAGTAGCCGTCCGCCTCACTGAGCAGCAGCCAAGCGGTAATTGCCACGCCGGCCTGTTCAGCCCGGGCCAAAGTCGCCGCCCGCCGCTCGCTCAGGTCCAATAGGCCGACCGCCAAACGAGCCCCGCGGCGCCTTAGCGTCGAAAGCACGTCGGCGGTCAGCAGTTGGTCGAGTTCCGTGTCGGTGAGCTCAGCAAAAAAGCTCAGGTGGGGCCTGCTCACACCGCTCCGGCTCACGCGCCGGTGATCGCTTTCTTGGCGTCTTCGCAGGTCTTGCCCTGGGGCAGCGCGCCGGCCGCAGCGTTGCCTTCGCAGTCGGCAGGCAGGACATAAGTGCCCAATTTGCCGATGGTCTCAGACAGCAGGCAGTAAGAAGCCGGCTCCAGGTTGGCCTGGGCTTCGGCCTTGATCTTGGCGATCGCTTCGGCCTTGGCCGCCGCCGTCAAGTTGGCATTGTTGTTCACGTTGGCTTTGGCAGCCTGATAGGTCTCAATCACCTTGCTGACTTGCGGCACCATCGGCGTGCACACGCTCTCTACCAAGCCCTTGGTCGAGGTCTTGGCCATGAGGTTGTTGCAGCACGTGAGCATCTTGCTGGTGTTGACCAGTTCCGGCTCCTTGAGCGGTGCCGCGGTGCCCTGAAGAGTCTTTTCCGTTGAATTAACTAGATCTTCGCAGCCACTGACGGCGAAGGCCGCGGCGAGCGCGACGAGAGAGGTCAGGACTGCAGAGGTCGGGCGAAAGCGGCTAGGCATCAGAGGACTCCCATAAAGATCGGCGGGGTCTACGCCCGCATCCGCAAAGCATAAAGAGTTTGCCCGGCCTGATGCAAGAAAGCGCTGGGCCTGCGCGGCAAATCGCTGCCAAAATCCTGACAACCAGCGACTTCAGTGTATCCTCCCGGCGGAGCGCTGTGCGCTTCTGCCCTCTGACTGCATTTAAGGAGGCCACCGTGGCCGTCAATAGCCCTGCTCGCCCCCAACCGCGTTCGCGTCGCCGCACGGCGGCCCTGATTTTTGGCGGGTTGGTCGTGCTCGTCATCGGCGGCATTGCCGGTGGCGCCGGGATCGCCGGGAGTATCGCCCGCGGCAAGCTCGAGCTCGTGGCCAAAGACGCGGGCCTGCAGCTCAAGCTCGATCAGCTGTCGATCTCGCCATTTGGCCGGATCAAGGTCAGCGGCCTGCAATTTGTCCGGGCGGATGGCAGCGCTGTGGCGTCGGTGCAAGAGGCGACGGCGGAGCTCTCACCCTGGAAGGCCCTGATGGGCCAGCGCCGGCCTCAGCGCGCCGAGGTCAAGCAGTTTGGCGTCGACGTGTTGCTGGTGGACGGCAAGCCCAAGGAACTGCTGGATTTGTACAAGGCGGCCCGCAAGCAGCTGCCGGCCCGCGACAAAGACAAAGACCCGGAAGAGGAGAAAAAGCCCAAGCGCAGCACGGCGTTGTTCCTGGAGCAGGGCAACGTCACCATCCGCGTCAAAGGCAAGGGCAGCCAGTATTTGCCGCAAGGTCTCAAAGTCCGCGATATTTCTCTGCATGTCGACCTGTCCCACGGCATCGGCGATTTGTCAGCGGTGATGGAGGGCACGGTCGCCTCTAAGCTGCAGGCGTCGCTGGAGACCCAGCCGGATGGGCCGCCCAAGCTCGCCGCGCGCTTTCAGCCCGAATTCCGCTTGCAGATGCCCGCTGGGGCGCCGCTGCCGCTGGGCGTGGACTCGGTGGCGGTGGCGGGGCTCAAGTTTGACGCCACAACCGGCGGATCGATTGAAGATTTGGTGATGCGCAAGGGCGAGCAGGTGGTGCTGTCGGTCAAGCACGTGCGCCCGACGTCGACGCGGCTGGGCGTGGCTGCGGAGCAGATCGCGTTTGCGTTGCCGGAGCCCAAGTCGCTGGCGCCGGCCAAGGATGAAAACCCCAAGGATGCCAAGAAGGACAAGCCGGTCGACAAGGGCAACGCCAAAGCGGGTGAGAAGCCGGCGGCTCCGGCCGGGGTGGCCAAGACCAGCGGCGAGCGCATCTGGAACGGCGCGGCAGAGCGGCTGACCTTGGCGCTAGACGGGGTGGAAGGCGGCGAAATTCCAATGGTGATTCGCTTGGAGGCCCTCAAGGTCACCATGCCGGGCAATGTCGGGGTGATCGGCGTACAGGCCGTCGAATTGCGGACGGACAAGATCCCCGGCGATCAGCCGCTAGAGGCGCTGACGGGCTTCTTGGTCGACCAGCCGAGCGTGGATTTACCTTGGAAAGAAGAGGCGTTGGCTCAGCTCCCGGGCGGTCGGCAGCTGTGGAAGGCGGTGACGGCGGCGGAACTGGCCAAGCTGCGCCGCGAAGCGATGGACGAAGCCGAGCACGACGAGGACCTGCAGGACCCCAACCTGCCGCCAGACGTGCGCGCCAAGAAAGTCGCTCAAAAGGCTCAGGAAAAAGTTGCGCAACGCCTGCAAGCGGCCGGGCAAGCGCCGCCCGTGGACCCCAAGAAGCCAGGGGCCAAGGCCAAGGGGCCCAGCGCGCCCAACCTGGATGACGACGGCAAAAAGCAGGTCGCCGCGGCCAAAAAGTCGTGGACGGCCACGCAAATTCAGCCGTTGCGCGATCTGCACAAGCAGCTGCTGGGCGCCGATGAGGTGGTGCAAAAGGTCATCGCCAAAATGGGCGACGCGCCCAAGCTCAAGCTGGAGGTCAAGGGCGGCCGCTTGGGGCTGGTGCGCGAGGGGGCGGCCAAGCCGTTTGGCGGTTTGCAGGAGATTACGCTCACTTCTACGCCAGTGCAGGCGGACGGTACCCGCGGGCTGCTGGTCAGCGCCAAGCCGTTTGACGACGAGCGCGTGTGGGGCGAGCTGAGCTCTGACGTCATCACGGGACCGGGGCAGCAGCTTCAGCGGGCGCGCATCAAGCTGTCGGGCGGGCAATTTGCCCAGGCGTTGCGCATTGTTTCGTCGGCTGTCTCGGTCACTCAGGACTCGGACATTCAGGTCACCTTTGACATCAAGACGGGGCTCGCCGCCGGGCAGGCGCTGGGCATCACCGGCGAATTCGCCGTCAAGAAGGTCGGTTTTGACTGGTGGCGGCTGGCGCCCAAGCCGATCGACGACTTTTCCGCCTCGGGCAAGCTCGACCTGCAGGTCAGTGCCCCGGACAAGTTGATCCGTTTGGACTTTCCCGAGCTGACCCTGGGTGCCGCCAAGGCGCATGTGCTGCTGGAAGCCACGGATATCACCGGAAAACCTCAGGTCCACGCCCTGTTTGAGATGCCCAAGCAAGACTGCGGCGCGGTCGCCAAGGCGATTCCCAGCGGCATGCTCGCGACGATTGGGCCCATTGAGGCGTCGGGCGAGATCAGCTGGTCGGTCGATCTCAAGATGCCTCTGCAAGACGCGTACGGCACCAAGCTCGATCTGGCGATGGACGACACGACCTGCAAAGTCACCAAGTTTGGCAACCTGGATATCAGCGAGTTTGCTGGGGATTTCAGTAGACCCGTCAATGAGAACGGCGTGCTGCTGGAGGAGATTCAGGTCGGGCCTACCTCGGGCCACTGGGTGCCGCTGGCCGAGCTCAATACCTGGACTTGGTGGGCGATGATCGCCACAGAGGACGGCGCGTTTTACAAGCACCGCGGCCTGCGCCCGGGCCTGCTGCTGCGCGCGCTCAAGCTCGACCTGGACTACGGCCGGTTTGTCTATGGCGGTTCAACGATTACGCAGCAGCTCGTCAAGAACATCTTTCTGACCCGCGCAAAGAACTTGTCGCGCAAATTTGAAGAGCTGCTCATTGTTTGGCATATCGAACGCGAACTGCCAAATCTGATTGTCGCCAAGAACCCCAAGGATCCGCCCAACAAAGCGGCCAAGGACCGCATCCTAGAGATGTACGTCAACATGATCGAGTTTGGCAGCAACGGCAAGCCGGTGGCCGACAAAGACGCCGTGCGCATCTACGGCATCGACCGCGCCGCCAAGACGTACTTTGACAAGGATCCCCGCGCGTTGACCCCGCTGGAGTCGGCCTTCCTCGCCGCCAACAAGCCGTGCCCCCGCTGTGGCTACGCGCGCTTTGCCGGCAAGAAGTGGGACGACTGGTGGCAGGCGCGCATGGCCGGAATCATGGAGAAAATGCGCAAAGAGAAAGTCATCACGGAAGAGCAGTACCTGGCCGAGATGCCGTTTGTGCCCAAGTTTGTCGGCTGGCCGCAGACCATCGCCCCGGCGGCAGAAGCACCCGCGGCCGGCGTCGAAGAGTAGCCCAACGGTCTTCAGGAGCTGCACAAATTTCCTTGGGAAAACAGCGATCAGACAAGATGCTCCCTCTTGTCCGAGCCCGGTTTCGGTCCGCCTTGGGGCGCGGTCCTGGCGCTGACAAGCCCGTGACCTGCAGAGCCAAATCTCCGTTGAGCCCAACACCGCCAGGGCGCACACTTGCGGGCAAGGGAGCGGCCGCCGTTTGGCCCTCTCCTGGAGCCGCCGCCGATGCCCCTTGTTGCCGCCGATCGCGATCCTGCCCCGCCTACGCCGCCGCTGGTCTTGAAGCGTGTCACCGCACTGATTGGGCCGTACGGCAGCGGCAAGAGCGAGCTGGCCCTGCTGTTGGCGGAACAGGCTGCGCAGGAGCTGGCCGCCCAGCCGCCCCAGGAGCGCCGCTACCAGCGGGTGCAGTTGGCCGACCTGGACGTGCTCAAGCCGTATTTCCGCTCGCGCGAGGCGGGTTTGGCGATGCTGGCTCAGGGCGTGGGCATCCTGGCGCCTCCGGCAGCGCTGGCCGCGAGTGATCTGCCCATTCTCACTGCAGAAATGCGCGCAGCGATTGGCGAGCCGATGACGCGGCTGATCATGGATGTCGGCGGCGATCCCACCGGGGCCAAGGCGCTGGGCTCCATGTCTGACGCGATGTCCGCCGCGCCCCACGATCTGCTGCTGGTGCTCAACCGCAACCGGCCGTTCATGAATTCGGTCGAGCGGGTGGCAGAGACGGCCCGGCGCATTGGCGCAGCGGCCAACCTGGCGCTGACGGGGCTTGTGTCGAACACCCACTACTTGGACCACACGAACCTGGACGATATCCTGGGCGGCATTGCGTTTTCGCAGCGCGTGGCCGAGCAATTGCGCATCCCCCTGGTGCTGGTGGGCGTCAGTGAGGCGCTTCTGCCGCAGATGCACGGCCTGACGGGCCTGCCGCCGCTGGTCGTGGTGCGCCGCCATCTTCAGCCCGCGTTCATGGGCGGGGTGGTGCTGGGGCAAGGTCCGATAAACCTTCCACTTTCTGTTCCGCTGAACCATCCCGCGGCTGCTCCAAAAGCGCAGCTGTCGCCGTGAGGCCTTGATGAACCACGTCGAAATCAACCGCGACCTCTGCAAGTCCTGCGGCTTGTGCATTGAGGCCTGCCAGCACCACCTGCTCGACGAAGGCGTTGAGATGAACGCCAAGGGCTACCACCCCATCGGCATCAGCGACGAGCACAAGTGTTCCGCCTGCGGGCTGTGTGCGCTGATGTGCCCAGAGGGCGGCATCTCCGTGTACAAGGAGCAGAAAGTCAAGGTATAGCCAGTGGTTGCCAATGCCACGCTGCGAGGATTCCCATGGGCTACGACGCCAATCCGCAACTAGGGCAGGACTCCCCGGCCCCTGAGCGGCTGCTGATGAAAGGGGCTGAGGCCATCGCTGAAGCGGCGATTCGCGCCGGCTGCAAGAACTTCTTTGGCTATCCGATTACCCCGCAAAACGAAATTCCCGAGTATATGTCGGCGCGACTGCCCGAGGTCGGCGGCACATTTGTCCAGGCAGAGAGCGAGGTTGCTTCGATCAACATGCTCTACGGCGCGGGGGCGACCGGGGTGCGCTGCATGACCTCGTCGTCCAGCCCCGGGCTTTCGCTGATGGCCGAAGGGTTTTCTTACCTCATCGGCTCTGAAGTGCCCACGGTGGTGGTCAACATCATGCGCGGCGGTCCTGGGCTGGGCAACATCGCGCCGTCTCAGGGCGATTATCTCATGATGACCAGAGGGTTTGGTCACGGTGACCAGAAGGCCATCGTCCTGGCCCCCGCAAGCGTGCAAGAAGCGGTCGACCTGATGAGTCTGGCCTTTGACTTGGCGGAGAAGTACCGCAATCCGGTGGTGGTGATCGGCGACGGCCTCATCGGCCAGATGATGGAGCCGGTGACCTTTTCGCCGCAGGTGCTGCACACGACGGAGAAGCCCTGGGCCACCACGGGTAAGCCTGCCACACGCAAGCGCAATATCATCAACTCGCTGTATCTGGACGCGGATACGCTGGAACAGCACGTCCTGCACCTGTTTGAGAAATTCGCCCGCATGGAGGCAGAAGAGCAGCGCAGTGAGCTCTACCTGACCGACGACCAGCCGGAGATCGTCATCTGCGCCTTTGGCACGACCGCGCGCATCGCCAAGAGTGCGATTAAGGTCCTGCGATCCCAGGGGATTTCGGTTGGTCTGTTCCGGCCGATTACCGCGTGGCCCTTCCCCGAGGCGGCGTTTCAGACGCTGGTGGGGCCGACCAAGGCGTTCTTGTCGATCGAAATGAGTATGGGCCAGCTGGTGCAAGACATCCGCACCCTGGTGGCGGGGCGCAAACCCGTTGAATTCTGGGGTCGGACTGGCGGTGTGGTGCCGACCACGGAAGAGATGGTCGCGCAAGTGCAGAAACTTCACGCCAAGCTCGCGGCCCAGGGCTAACTGGAGGGGCAGATGCCAAATATCAAGACGGTTTTTGAGCGATCCGAGGTCCTGACCTCCAACCAGTTTCACTATTGCCCCGGCTGTACCCACGGCATCGCCCACCGGCTGATCGCTGAGGTCGTGTCGGAGATGGGGATTCAAGACAAGACCATCGCGGTGTGTCCCGTCGGCTGTTCGGTGCTGGCCTACGAGTATTTTGACCTCGACGTGCTTCAGGCCGCCCACGGACGCGCTCCTGCGGTGGCGACTGGCGTGCGCCGCTCACTGCCCGCGGATCGCTACGTTTTTGCCTATCAGGGCGACGGCGACCTGGCGTCGATCGGCATGAGCGAGATCATCCACGCGGCCAATCGCGGCGAGAAGATCACCGTGATTTTCTTGAACAACGCCATCTACGGCATGACCGGCGGCCAGATGGCGCCCACCACGCTGCCGGGCATGGTCACCACCACCTCGCCTTATGGCCGCGACACCCTGCAGTCAGGCCACCCGGTGCGCATGTGCGAGATGCTCAATACCCTGGTGGATCCGGTGTTTATCGCCCGCGGCGCCCTGAGCCAGCCCAAGCACGTCATCAAGGCCAAGAAGCTGATCCGTCAGGCATTTGAGCTGCAGCATCAAGGGTTTACCTTTGTCGAGCTGCTCAGCACTTGCCCAACTGGCTGGGGCCTTACGCCCACCGACTCCATGCACTGGCTGGAGCACAACATGGTGCCGTTCTTCCCGCTCCAGACCTTCCGCGAGCCCAACAACATGCCCGAGGCGGGCCGTCACTACACACCGGACCTGAAAGTCCATTAAATACCGGTCCTGAAACAAGTCGATCGCTTCGCAGGATCACGGAGCGGCGAATCGGTCGACAGGCCGTGAGCTTGCGACCCACCCAGCAGCAATGAGCTGTTCGAGTTATTCTCGGACAGATCCCAGAGGGAGGAGCCGATGAATTCCGATGTGGTGATGGCGGGTTTTGGCGGTCAGGGCCTGATGGCGATCGGCAAGATTCTCGCCAAGGCGGCGATGCACCAGGGGCGCAACGTGACGTGGATGCCGTCCTACGGCCCAGAAATGCGCGGCGGGACAGCCAATTGCGTGGTGGTGATCGACGACGAGCCCGTGGCCTCGCCGGTGGTGCAGCACGCCCAGGCGGCTATCGTCATGAACAAGCAGTCGATCGACAAGTTTGAGCCGACCCTCGTGGCCGGCGGCCTGCTGGTCATCAACACCTCGCTCATCGACCGCCACGCTGAACGCAGCGACCTGCGCGTGGTTGAACTGGCCGCCAACGCCGTGGCCGAAGAGGAAGGCAGCGGCAAGTCGGCGAACATGGTGATGTTGGGCGCTTATGTCGGTGCGAGCGGCGCGGTCCATGCAGAAGAGGTCGAATACGCCATCGCCGCTAACTTTGGCGACAAAAAAGCCGTAGCCGCGACGGCGATTGCGGCCTTCCGTCGCGGCTACCTAGCCGGCAAAGCGGCCAGCTAATCTGTTGCTCTGATCATGACTTGAGCGGGATACGCACCACGGGAATCTCTGCGGAGCTGACCCGGCGGCGATCCTCGATCTTCTGGCTGGTCCCGCGGCGGTCGCGCTTGATCTGGGTCGCGTCGTCGTCGCCGGTGGCCTCGCGGTGCTTGGCGCTTTCTTCAGCGATGGCGCGGTCGATCTCGACAATCGCCCGGCCCAGCATGTCCTGCCGCCAGCGGTACGACTGGAAGGCCGACTTGAAGCCGTTGACGACCACCTCGCGCAGGTCAGAGATGCTCGGGTCAAACGTCTTGACGTACAACATGTATTCGTCGCAGATCGTCGTGTTGGTAATCAAGCGGTTGTCGGTGTTCAGGGTCACGCGCACGCCATAGTCGTGGTAGAACTGCACCGGGTGCGACTCGATCGAATCCACGGCCTTGGTCTGCACGTTGGACTTGAGGCAAATCTCCAGCGGGATGCGGTGATCTGTAATAAAGTTGAGCAGATCGCCGTCCTCGCGCAGCCGGGTGCCGTGGCCGATGCGGTGCGCGCCGCAGTCGTGCAGGGCTTGGTGGATCGACTCGGGGCCAAATGCCTCACCCGCGTGGGCGGTGCAGTTGACGTTGTTGGAGCGGATCAGGTGGAACGCCGAGGCGAATTTGCGCGCCTGAAAGCCGTCTTCCGCACCGGCTAGGTCGTAGCCCACCACGCCGCGGTTCTTGTACGCCACGGCCAGCTCCGCCAGGCGCAGCGACCACTTGGGATCGGTGTGGCGCAGCGCAGAGATGATGAGGCCTGAACGGATGCCAAACTTGGCCTTGGCGTCGCGCATGCCGGCCAGCACCGCTTCCACAATCGTGGTCAACGGCAGGCCGCGTTGCATGTGCAGCATGGGCGAATAGCGGATTTCCATGTACCAGACGTTCTCATTGGCCGCGTCCTCGCACAGCTCATAGGCCGCGCGGTACAGCGATTCTTCCGTCTGCATCACGCTCAAAGTGATGTCAAAGGCCCTCAAGTAGTCGGTCAGCGACTTGGCGTTGTCCGCGCAGATGAGGTGAAACAGCTTGTCCGGGTCGTCGGCCGGCAGCTTGACCTTCTGCTCTTGGGCCAATTCCATGATGGTCGACAGCCGCAGCGATCCGTCCAGGTGGACGTGCAGGTCAGTCTTGGGGAGGCGTTTAATCAGTTCGTAGGTGGGCTTGTACATCGATCCTCGCAGCGGAAAGGCGCTGAGCGCTTCGCCAGGGCCTTGTCGCTAGAGTTCATGCGGCAAGGCCAATTTGGCGGATTGTAGGCGACTGAGGGGCCGCGCGTCCAGCTTGCGCCCCCGGCTGGGACGGCTACACTAGGGGGCATGCGCCTCTCTGCCCTCATCGCGCCCGCTCTGCTCCTTTCGCTGTCCATGGTTGGCTGCGGTGGCAAAAAGGCCATCGCCGATCGCGATCGCACGCTGCCGGACGGTCCCGTGCGCGGTGGCGTGGAGAGTGAGCCGCTGAGCGGTCGTTTGGCAGACGGGGTCATCGCTCTGCGCGACGGCGAGCTGGACGATGCCCGCCTGGCCTTTGCCGAACACCTGTCCAAGTTCCCCAAAAGTTCCATGGCGATGTACCATTTGGGTCTGGTGGCGATGGAGGAGGGCAACGTCGCCGAAGCGCGCACGCGTTTTGAGCAGGCCCTGGCGGCCAATCCGCAGCTCCACGGCGCCGCCAACAACTTGGGCGCGCTGTACCTGCAGGCCGGTGAAGACATCGCCGCTGAGCGCGTGTTGGAGCAGGCCCTGGCCCTGGCCCCGGAGGATCCGCGGGTGCTGGTCAATCTCGCCCAAGTGCGATTGCGCCGCGGCCTGTGGAGCGAGGCGGTAGAGGCCTACCAGAAGGCGAATCAGATCGCCCCGGGCCACGGTTCGACGCTGTACGGCTACGCCCTGGCGCTGATGGAGCGCATGCAGTGGCCAGCGGCGCTCAAAGCGCTGGATGAAGCGATCGACGTGCGGCCGCGATTCGCCAGGGCTTATGCGGCCAAAGTCGTGTGCCTCCACGCCATGGGCCGATTGGGCGAGGCGGAGCAGGTGGCCAAGCAAGCCATCGACGAGCTGAGCGAAAAATCCGCCGACCTTCACATCGCCCTAGCCCGCGTGTGGGTCGAACAGAAGAAGATCGAAGAGGCGCTGGAACAGTTGCAGCTGGCGGCTGAGCTGGCGCCTGACAACCCTGCGACGTCGCTTGCTTACGGCGAGCTGCTGGACGCGGCCGGCCAGAAGTCCGAGGCGATCAAGCAATACCAGCGCTTTCTCAAGAACCCGGCGCGGCGCAGTGAAGACAGTCGGCGCATTCGCGAGCGGCTTAAAGTCTTGGGCGCGCCGGCAAAAGGCTAGACGATGACACAGTTGGTGCGTTCTTGGTCCCTGCGTGGGCTGACCGTCGCGGTCGCGTTGCTGGCGGGCGGATGTCTCTCGCCTGTGCATACAAGGCCGGCGCGTGTGTTGGAACCTGGCGAAAACGAAGTCGCTGTGGGCATCTCTCAGGCGACCGCCATGGCGAGTGCCGTCGACTACTTTGACGGCTCCAATGTGGCGATCCGCAAGCCCGCCACGACGGAAATGCTCGTCAATGCCGCGCCAGAGCTGAGCTATCACCGCGGCGTGGCTAAGGATTTTGAGCTTGGCGTGCGTGTCGGCGGTGCGGCCCTGCTGGGCCAGCTGGAGGGCCAGTACCGCTACCTGCGGACCCCGACTGCGGCCGGCGAGCTGCACCTCTCCGCGGGGCTGCTGGCTGGCACGCAACTGGCAAAATCAGTGGCTGGATCGCGGCTTGCGCTGCCTCTGCGGGCGACGCTGGACCTGACGCCCAACCTGGGTCTGAGCGCCGCGGTCCATGCTGGCTGGCGCTGGGTCGATGCCGCGGCGGTGGATCCGCAGCTGCAGCCCGACAAAATCGACGCCCTTCGCTGGATTCAGGGCAACGGCGGTCTGGAATACGGCGCTGGGCTGCTGGCCGACTACCGCACCGACAGCTGGTTTGCCCGGCTCGGCGTCGAGATTGCCCAGTGGAGCGGCCAAATCGGCGCCCAGGGCCGGCTGAGCGACTACTCGACTACCACAGTCCAGGCCGTGCTGGCCGGTGGCCTTACCTGGGGCAAAGACGCCGCCCAGATCCGCAGGGCCGCTGAGGATCTCGACTCCCTGACCGCGCCCAAGGTGCCTTGAGGGTGAAGAGAGGACCGAGGGTCTTGTCTGAGCTATGAAATTACTGGCATTCGTCCGTTGAGTAGACCACGCACTGGTTCGCGCCGTCGCACCATTGGGCAGTGCACGCGTCGTTGTCCGTGGTGCATGTGGTCGACGCCGGCAGCGGTAGATGGAGGCAGCTCGCTGTAGTCGGTTGGCAGAGGTCGTACGTGCAGAGGTTGGCGTCGTCGCAGTTGGCAGGGCAGGGTTCGAGCGCGCCGTCGGCTGCATCGTGTGCCCCTTCAGTATCCGAGGCGGCGGCGCTCCTTGCCGCGTCGGCGTACTGCGCGGTGTCGTGGCCAGCGTTTGCCGAGTCGGGCGGCGCAGTTCCGGTTGCGGTCTGCCCGCAAGCAGTGAGTGCGAGCCAAAGGGCGCAACCTCGCCGCGGGAAGCTGATCATGGGGCCCAGGACCATAGGTGGATGCTGCGCGCGTCCGTCCCATTCACAGCCTCAACGGCGGTAGTCATTGAGGTTGCGTCATGCACTGGACGCACGACCGCGCGCCAGGCCAACGCGTGCGTAGGTCCGCCCGAGGCAGCATTGTCGAGGGTTGCTGCGACGATCCCTTGCGGAAGTGGGA
>JBIKTV010000119.1:0-13651 GCA_044347905.1 Myxococcota bacterium | reverse complement strand
CCTGGCGCAGGGGCTTGGAGCCGGGTACGCCTGCGCGGGCGGCGCTGGATCGCGGCGAACCGGTCAAACTGACGCCTCCGCGGCTGCCTTGGGGCGATGCGGCAGGGCTGATTCGCTTGGTTCAGCCGGAGTTACCGGACCCTGTGCCGCACTGGCGCCCGGGCTATGGCGACGCCGACGGCCTGCCCTTCAAGCTGGTCATCGCCCCTTCAGCCTATACGCTCAATTCCTCCTTTGCAGAGCGCGAGGATCTGCGGGCCAAGCGCGGCCCCCAGGCCCTGCAGATGGCGCCGAGCGATGCCCTGGCCCGCGATCTGCGCGATGGACAACAGGTGCGCGCGAGCAATTCCTCAGGCGAGGCCGAGTTTATCCTGCAGGTGCGCGACACGGTCCCCGCGGGCGTGGTGGTGGCGGAAGGGGTGCACTGGCTGGGCCACGGCAACCGCCGCAGCGTCAACGCCCTGACTTCGGCGCGGCTGACCGACCTGGGGCGCGGCAGCACCTACTGCGACAACGGGGTTGAGATCGAGGCCATGGCGCCCGAAACCAAGGGCTGCTTGCAGTCTTGAGCGTCCGGCGTCACCCTTGACCGTCCACGCGGCGTTGCAGCCCGCAGCGCACCCTGGCCTTGACCTTCTGCGGAGCTGCCCCATGACCACGGACCTCGCCGACCTGCAACCTGCCCTGCTGTGGCGCTATTTTCTGGACCTCAGCCGCATCCCGCGGGCGTCTAAGCAGGAGGCCGCCGCTGCCGAGTGGTGTGCGGAGCAAGGGCGCGCCTTGGGCTGTCAGGTGGAACGCGACGCGATTGGCAACGTGCTGATCCGCAAAGCGGCAACCCCGGGCTGCGAGCACCTGACCCCGGTGGCGCTGCAGGCCCATGTGGACATGGTCTGCGAGAAAAACGAGGAGACGCTTCACGATTTTGCCGTGGACCCCATCGATGTCTACCGCGATGGCGACGTTCTGCGGGCCCGCGGCACCACCCTGGGCGCCGACAACGGCATTGGCGTAGCGACGGCGCTGGCGGTGCTGGCGAGCCCTGGCATCCAGCATGGCCCTCTAGAAGTGCTGATTACCGTGGATGAAGAGACGGGCCTGACCGGCGCCCACCACCTCGCTGCGGGCTGGCTGCAGGCCAAGTGCCTCATTAACCTCGACAGCGAAGAAGAAGCCGACGTGACCATCGGCTGCGCGGGCGGCATGGACACGATCGCCCGGCGTCAGGTGGCCTGGCAGCCGGTGGATCCCGGGCTAAGCCTTTGGCGCATCAAGGTGTTTGGCCTGCGCGGCGGTCACTCTGGCATCGACATCGACGCCCACCGCGGCAATGCCCTCAAGGTATTGGGCCAGACACTGGACGCGCTGGACGCCAAGCTGCCGTGGGAGCTGGCCTTTATCCACGGCGGCAACAAGCGCAATGCCATTGCCCGCGAGGCCCACGCCATCATCGCCGTGCCGACTGCGCGGGAAGCGGAGCTGCAAGCCATCGTCGCAAATAGCGAATTGCTTTGGCAGACCGCCTTTGGCGCCTTTGAGCCGGGGCTGCAGATCTCGCTGAGCCCTGCCACCGCAGAGCGCTGCCTGAGCGCCGCCGATCGCCGCGCCATCGTTGGGCTTTTGCTGGCGGGGCCCCACGGCGTGGAGGCGATGAGCCCGGCGATCCCGGGTCTAGTGCAGACCTCGACCAACATGGGCCTGATTAGCCTGGTCGATAGCACGGTAGAGCTGTGTTTTGCTTCGCGCAGTGCGATCGACAGCTCCAAGCGGGCCCTGGTTGCGCGGGTGTCGGCCACGGCTCGCCTCGCGGGTTTTGAGGCCCTGCCCCAAGACGGCTACCCCGGCTGGAAGCCCGAGCCCGGCGCGGCGCTGGTCAAGACCATTGTGGCGGCCAACCAGAAGCTCTACGGCAAGCCCATGGGGATCAAGGCGATTCACGCGGGTTTGGAGTGCGGGCTCATCGGCGAGAAGTACCCGGATGTGCAGATGGCCTCGATCGGCCCCGACATGTGGGACGTGCACACGCCCGACGAACACGTCAATATCGCTTCGGTGGGGCGTTTTTGGGCGCTGCTGCTGGCGGTGCTGGCCGAGCTGTAGCGCAAGCTGGCCACCGGCGCCAAGCGAGGAGTTGCGATGTACCAGCGGATCGTCCAGAGGTGGCTGCCGTGGATGGCGCTGGCGCTGACCGCCTGTGGCGCCGACACGCAGGGGCCGGCGACCCTGCGGTTTCAGGGCGGCGGTGCGCCGATCAGCCAAGCCTTTGTCGCGGTGGTGTCGACGCCTACCCAGCTGGTGCGTCAGGCCTGCCCGGGGCCGCCTCAACACCAAGGGCTGGCGGTGAGCTGCGTTCAGGCCGGCGTGGAGATCGCCGATCCGCCTGCGGCGCTGCGCGTGGTGGTCAAGGCGCGCGGCTGGCGCACGGCCGAGCGCGTTGTTGAAGGAGCGGCGCTGGAACAGGCGCGCAGCGATGCGGGCTTGGCGATCGCCTTGGGCAGCCTTCCGCAAGGCGAGCCAAAGTCTGAGGATTACGCCGTCGTGCTGCCCACTGCGGCGACGATGCAGGCCTTTGACGACCTCGCCTACCACGCCTCGGCCGAGCTGGGGCAGATGCACGCGGTCAAGTTCCTGGTGCGGGGGCTAGATGGCGCCAACCCGGAGGTGTTCTTTCAGCACACCGCCAAGCATCCGCTGCATTACGCCTTTGCGCATCAGGTGTTGGGGATGGCCGGCACCGTCAGCGAGTTTGAGAAGAACACCTACCACGGCGCCAACCGCTTGCAGGCGGCCGGAACGCTGGTGCGCTATCCGTCGATCCAGGCCGCGCCATTGACCGAAGGTGGTGGGGGGACCCTCCTGCAAGCCCCTGTGGCGATGACCTTTTTTCCAAGTGATGACCTGAGCCCGGCCCTGGCCGCGCGGCTGCATCGCCTCATCGAGGAGCGGCTCGGCAGTGCCCAGCTGAGCGGCGGCGCCCACCGGCTGGTCTACGTGCCCGCAGGGGCGACCCAGCAGGCCGAGGCCCAGGCGCAGGCAAGCGAATTGGCCCGCGCCGATGTGCCCTGGCTGAGCCACAGCGCCCTCTACGGCGGCCTGACCCTGCAAGTGCTGAATCCGGGCATCGCCTACGGCACGCTTCGCCGCGTCACGCCTGAAGAATTGCCCAAGACCATTGTGGCCTACACCGACATCCTGCTGCTGACGCGCCTGCCCAATGAGCTGCCGATCGCCGGGGGGACCATCGTCGAAGAACTGCAGACGCCGCTCGCCCACGTCAATGTCGCCGCCCATGCCCGCGGCTTGCCTAATATTTCTCTGCTGGGCGCCTCCACCGACCCGCGGGTGCAGCCCTTTTTGGGCAAGCTGGTGCGCTTTGAGGCGGGGGCCGGCAATTTTAGCTTGCGCGAGGCGACGCTACAGGAGGCCAAAACCTGGTGGAGCCAAGAGAAAAAGCCGCCGTTTGTCCCCCAGCACGATGACGCGTTTGCCGGCCTGCCGGGCCTAGAGACCCTGGGCTTTGGCGATTGGACCCGGGTGGGCGTCAAGGCCGCCAACGTCGCGGAGCTGGGCAAGCTGATCAAAGACCAAGCGCCAAGCGGCTTTGCCGTGCCGTTTAGCCACTACCAGCAGTTTGTCTCCGCGCTGGTGGTCACGCCGGAGCGCTGCCAAGGGGCCGCCAGCCACTGCAAGCTCGGCGACCGCCAGGCGAATTCTTGCGACGCCGCCTTTGGCTTTTGCATGTTGCCCCAGGGCGCGACGGAGACGCTGCAGAACCATCTGGACCGCCTGCTGGACCACACCGCGCTGCAAGCTGACGCGCCGGCTTTAGAAGCGGCCCTGGCTGGGGTCCAATGGCTGTTTGAGCAAGAGCCCTTGCCTGCGCCGCTCGCGACGGCCCTGGACGCCGAGGTGGCCAAGCGCTTTGGCAGCGCCAAGGTCAGGCTGCGCTCCAGCACCAATGCTGAGGATCTGCCCGGGTTTTCGGGAGCTGGGCTGTACGCGTCGATGAGCGCCACGGCCGACGGCGCCAGCGCGGCGTCTCTGCGCATCCGCAGCGTGTGGGCGAGTGTGTGGAGCTGGCGGGCCTTTCAAGAGCGCGCGTGGTGGAGCATTGATCAGCGCCATGTGCGCATGGCCGTGCTGGTGCACCAGAGCTATCCCGATGAGAAGGCCAACGGCGTGCTGATGACGCAAAACATCGCCGATCCCACCGTGGCTGGCATGTATGTCAATGTCCAGAAAGGTGAAATCAGCGTGACTAACCCGGAAGGCGGCGCGGTGGCGGAGGTGTTCAGCATCGTGCCGGCGCCCAAGGGCCTGCAGGTGCAGAGGCTGCGCTGGTCGTCGCTGGCGCCGGGGCAGCCGCTGCTGACAGATGCGGAGGTCTTGGCGCTGTACATGGCCGCCGCCCAAGTGCAAAACCACTTTGCGCCGCTCTACAAGGCCAGCCCAGAGCAGTTGACCCTGGACCTGGAGTTCAAGTTCCACGGCCCGCAGCGCCAGCTCATCATCAAACAGGTGCGGCCGTTTGTGGGTGCGCCGTAGGGGCTCCGCAGGGGGCCGGAAAAGGGAGAGATCATGAAGGTTTACGCGACTATCGCCGTGTCAGCGCTGTTGCTGGGCTGTGGCAGTTCAGGCAGCGAGGCGACGACGCCAACAGACACGGCGGCGGCTGACAGTGCAGCCGATGCTCAAGCGGATGGCGACAGCGGCGCGGCCGACACCCTCCCCGCCGATGCCACCGCAAGCGATTCGAATGGGGCTGACGTCGATCCCAGCAAGGACTTTGGCTTTGTCATCCGCAAACCCGCTGCGGTCAAGCTGAGTTGTGCCGGCATGTCTCCCCCCGCACCTGCGCAGCTCGACACCGCCCAGATGGACTGGATCTGCGCCTTGCCGAGCAAAGTTGCGGGCGAATCTACCTATCTTTATGCGCAGTTCAACCCTGACAAGTGCGAGTCCATGGGCATGTCGGCCAACCCGAGCTTTGTTGCGGCCGGCGCGTGGCTGGCTCAAGGCGGCAAAGTCACGACTCTGAGCGCCGTGAGCTACGATTGGGGCGGCAACCACCACAACGACGCCATTGAGTTTGACGCCGCCGGCAAGCACTGGCGCGCCTACCACAGCTCCTTTGGCTTTGGCTGGCGCCAGTGCCAACCCATGGATTGTCTGCAGCAAACCCAAGGTGTTGGCGGCACGGTGATCGAGGACGGCTGCACCAAAGAGCGCACCCTGCCCGCGGTGTGCCGGCCGATCAAGGCGGATGGCAGCTACGACGCCCTGGTCGACAGCTTCAAGCCGTGCCTGGGCGACCCCAACTATCCGTAGGGATCGCAATGATCAAGCCGCGGCCCGCTCGCCGATCAGCAGGTAGGCCAAGATTTTGCCTTTGCCCTTGACGTCGATGGCGCCGCGCGGTTCGACCTCAAAGGCCTCGCCGATCGCCTGCCGCGTGGCCTCCGTGATCTGCACGCGCCCGGGGATCCCGTGGGATTCCATGCGGCTGGCGAGATTGACCGTGTCGCCCCACAGGTCGTAGATGAACTTGCGCTGGCCGATGACGCCGGCCACCACCGGGCCAGTGTTGATGCCGATGCGCAGCAGCAGCGGTTCGCCGTTGGGGGTGCGGGTGGTGCGGGCCACTTCGGCCATCGCAAGGCCCATGCGCACCACGGCCAAGGCGTGATCATCGCTGCGCTCTGGCAGACCGCCCGCCACCATGTAGGCGTCGCCGATCGTCTTGATCTTCTCTAGGCCGTACAGCTCCGCCAGCCGGTCAAACTCGGAGAACAGCCGGTTGAGAAAATCGACCAATTCCGCAGGCGGCAGGGCCTCTGACAGCGGGGTAAAGCCGGCGACATCGGCAAAAAGCACGGTCACGCCGTCAAAACCGTCGGCGATGGCGCGGTCGCTTTCCTTGAGCCGGTCGGCTATCGAGCGCGGCAACACGTTGAGCAGCAACCGCTCCGCTTTGGCGTGGGCCAGCGACAGGGCTTCGGACTTGCCGCGCAGTTCCTCGGTCTTGCGCAGCACTTCCAACTCCAGATTCTTGCGGAGGTAATCGCGCTCGCGGTAGGTGGCGACAATGCCTTCATTGACGGCGATCGCCGTGAACATCAGCGAGCCGACCACCCCCAGCGGCAGCAGCATGGGCGCGGCGGTGAGCCCCGTGACCGCCAGCATGTCGTTGATGCCCGCGACCGCAAACAGGCCAAAACCAAAGGCCTGCCCCAGGGGGGCGAGCTTGCGCTCCGCGGTCGGCAAGCGCGCGACTACCCTGGCAAAAGCGTAGGCGAGCAGCAGAATCGTCGAGGCAAACGGCAAAGTGGTGCCCAACTGAATGACATCGCCCGTGCTGCCCAGGAGCACCAGCGCCAGCGCCGGCAACACGTTGGCGACGTACGCCCACAGCACCCGCCGGCCGATCACCCCCTGCAAGTTCAGGCAAGCCGCGGTGAACAAGAAGCCGACCCACACCCCGGAGTCGGCGATGCGATGCGCTGTAATCATGGGCAATTTGATGCCAAACTGCCCCGCGGTGGCCAAAATGAAGTACACGGCCATCGCCAGATTGGCCAGGATCAGCGACAGGGCCAGCGCCCCCGGGACCTTGCCGGCAAAGATCAGCGCACTCAGCACCGCCATCATCAGCAGCGATCCGCCGGCGACCGCGTTGACCGTCTCGCCCCAGAACTGGTCCAGCGGCCTCTCTGCCTGCCACTGCGGCGCAAAGGCCACCCGGGCAAAATAGCGGGTCGGCGACCAGACTTGCCAGCGCAACACCTGGACATTTTGCAGATCGGCGCACGCCATGTGGGGGCCGCCAAAGAAGCTGCGGGTGGTGGCAAAACTCGGGTCGCCGTGGCGCAGCAGCAGGCGGCCGTCTCCGTGCACCTCTTGGGCGCCGTGGACCACCCCCGGAAAGCGCAGCCAGCCCTGGGGATTTTGCCGGCACAGCTGGGGCAGCACCTGACTCGACGCGTCCAGATGGCTGACCTGGCCCGCATCGTCAAAGGCCTGGGCGACAGTCCACTGCGCTTGCAGGAGCGGGCGCGGGTCGTCGGCGACACCGATGAGGCGGCTAATGCCCAGCAAGATGGCGACGGCAGCTTCGGTCAGGCTCATAGGCGATGCCAGCTGGGCTTCTGCCAGCGGTACACAAGGGGGCAGACGGCCCGGACTCCGCGCACTGCTTGCGGTTGTACGGCCGTGGGCATGGGTCGGTCAAGCGATAAGGCGCACTCTGGTAACAACGCAGAGGTGCCGCGACGCCTTTGGTTGCCCTTGGGGCGCCAGCGGCTATTTCTGCAGCACCCCAGCGACGATCAGCAGGGCGATCAGCACGCCCATCAGGCTCTCTCCGGCGATGAGCCCCGAGGCCACAGGCACCGAATAGCGCTGGGCCAGCTTGGGCTTTTTGCGCTGCAGCCACCAGGCGCCAAACGCGCCCACAAACATGGCGATGGTGTTGCTGCCCGGCACCACCAGGGCGATGCCCAAGCCCGCGGGCGACGGCAGGTAGGGGCGCAGGCGCGCGGGGGCAAATTTCTCTAGCAGGACCAAGGCAATCCCCAGCAGCAGGCCGACGCCGATGCCGGTCTGCTTGAGGCCGTCCAGGCTGCTGACGCCGCCGGCAAAGGCTTTGGAGACGCCCGCCCAGACGAGGCAGCTGGGCGCAGGCCACGCGTCTGAGCCCAACACGCTGGGATCGGGAATCAAGATGTTGAACGCCGGCACCACCACCGCCGCGCCGGCCACCACGCCAAAAAGCTGAGCGCGGAACTGAGCCCGCGGATCGCCGCCCAGGAGCCAGCCGGTCTTGAGCGTCGTCAGCAAGTCGGCAGCGTGCAGGCCGATGCCGCCGGTGACGTTGGCGCTCATGATGTTTCCACCCAGATTGCCTGGGGTAATGACGCCGTAGAGCAGCTGGGTGACGGGGCCCAGGGCCTTGGTTGGGGTCACGTCCGTCTCGCCGGTGACGCGGGCGGCGACAAAGCCCATCACGATCGACAGCGGCACGGCGATGATCCCCGCCCACACCGGGATCTGAAACAGCATCGACATCAGCACCACTACCACCGGGCCCAGCACGGCAAAGCCCGCGGGAAACCACCAGCCGGGGCACTCAATGGCGTCCATGGGGTCGGCGGCGCGCTGCTTGTCGCGGGAAAAGAACTGGCCCATCCCGGAGAAACTGCGCACCACGCTTCGCCAATCCAGGGCAAAAGACGTCAGGCCGGAGGCGACCATGATCGCCGCGCCGGGCCACACCGTCCACGCCACCGTGGCTTTGTACCCGGGGCCGGCAATCACGCCGTCCGCCACAAGCGCAGGCGCCAGCAGGCCGTAAGTCAGCACGGCGCCCAGCAACAGCGACCAGGCGGTGCGAAAGCTCATCAGCGCGCCGGCGCCGAGCATCACCACTTCTGTCTTGAGCGACAGGCTCCAATCCGCCAGAGGTCGGCCGGCCAGCGTCGCGGGAAAGTTGACTTGGTGCGGCAGGTTGAACGGCATCCATGCGGCCTTGGCGTCGCGAAAAAACGCCACCACTGCGGCAAAAGCGGCGCCTATGGCCAGGGCGCGGGCTTGGCTGCTGCCCTCTGTAGACGCCTGGAGCGGATCGGTGTTTTCGCCGGCCACGGGCTGACCGTGAATCGCCCGCAGGGTCTCCGCTGTGGCCTTGCCCGTGGGGAACGGCAGGCCCTCTTGGTTAATCAGCTGGCGCTTGATGGGAATCGCGGCAAACACGCCCAGGGCAGCGATCGCGCCAAACCAAAAGATCATCGGCAGGGGATCGGGCCGCACCGTCGTCACCATCAGCAGGGCGCCAAACGCCGCCATGTTGCCGCCGCCGGTCATAAAGCCCGCGCCAGAGGCCACGGTGGTCAGGGCGTTATTCTCCAGCGCGGTCAAAGGCTTCTTGACGATGCCCACCGCCTCTGCGACGCCAAACAGGGCAAAGGCCAAGATCGCCGCGGTAATCGTCACGCCCATCGACCAGCCGGTCTTAAAGAACACGTACAGGTTGGACAGGCACATCACCGAGCCGATGGCCATGCCCGCCAGCGTCGCCCGCACGGTCAACTGCCGCGGATCGGCGGAGCGCATGTGATCGCGCCAGTGCTGCTCCGGGTCGGCGGGCGGCAGGATCGGCTCAGGCGTTTGAGCGGGGTCGGGCGTCATACTGGGCTCGGCCATGGGTGTGGGCTCCTTGCGAAGGCGGCGACGATAGCACCGCCCCCCATCCTGCGCCAGAAGCCGCCGACAATTCCGGGTGGGGTGACCCCTGCCAAAAACCCTTGCCGCGGCTGGTGAATTAGCGGTTTTGGCCGTTCGCCAGAGCCTGCATCACCTGCTCGGCCAGCCGCAGGGCCCCGCGAAAGCCCAGCCACGGCGCGGGCAGCAGAAAGTGCCTATTTTCACTGGGGAAGCCAAACTCCACCAGCGGCCCCTGCCAAGCCTGCAGCTGCACCGCTTCCACACTGCTGCAAAGCACGATGTCCGCCCCGGCCAGCGGGCGCTGTTTGCGCGGGTCCAATTGCGGATCCAACGGCCCGGCGTGGGCCAGCTCGGCCACCGCGTGGGGCGTCGGGTCTTCCAGCCACACTACCTCTTGCGGGAGCGACTGCTGCAGCGGCCCGCTCAAGAGGGCCTCCACCTCGCGCCGCCCGCCCAGGCGAAAGTGACTGACCCCTAAAACCGCTGGCACCATGCCTAGTTCTTGAAGTAGCGCCACCAGCCCAGCCAACCGCGGCGCCTCGGCAAAGGCGGCAAAGCGCCGGCCCTGCAGCGATCGCCGGGCCAGCTCTGCCAGCGGCTTGGCGGCCTGCAACTCGCCATCGGCAAAGGCCTGGGCGCGGCGCGGATCGACACCGGTCAGCTGGGCCACCTGGATCAGCCACTGGCGCGTGCCGGCAAAACCCATGGGCAGACCTGAGGTTTCAGCCAGGGTCACCCCAAGCTTGCGCAGCGACGGCAGCGCCGGCTTCAGCCACGGCAGCGCTAGGTGGTGGCCGGCGTGGACCGCTTCGCCCAAGGTCGCATAGGGCTCGCCCGCAAAGAACACCGCCTTGGCCTTGAGCCCCAGGCCCCACAGCAGCCGGCGAACTTCCGCGACATTGCCCGTGCTGTCGCCCTCATAGCGGTCAAAGGGCAGACCCAGCACGCTGACCTCGTCGGCCTTGGGCTTTGGCCGCGGGCCCTGGGCGTCCGCCTTCTCAAACTGCCGCAGGAACAGCGTCGCCGCAGTGGCCGCGTAGCCACCCCAGAGATCGTCTTGGTAGTTCCGCGCTTGGACATGCACCACGTCGACCCCAGTGCGGGCGCGGCTGCGCTCCACCACCGCCTGCAGCGGTTGCACCTGCAGAGACAGCGGCGTCGAACAGTCGATCACCACCACCTGGCTGTGCAGGCGCCGGGCAAAAGCGGCGATTTCGTCTTCTAACTGCGCGGTCGAGCCTTGGATCAGGTCTTCATCGATCAACTGCGAGTAGCGGCGGCGGTTGTGGGCGTCCTGCACGCCGTCGTGGCGCACCAGGTGCTCCTGGGTCTTGACCTTGCAGCCCACCGAGGCGTGGCACATGCACATCGCGTCCAAAATCGCGTGGCTGGCCAGGTAGATCCCAAAGAACGGCGTGTGGCTAGAAGCGCGGATGATCAGGTCATCCAGGGTCAAATCATCCAATTGCAGCCTCCGTGCCCTGCTGAACGGCGAGGTGTTCGCTCGGTCGCCGCAGCTGGACCTGCACGCGCGCGTCACTGGGCTGGAGGCGATTTGCTTTGAAAATCCTGTAGAATTCTCCGCTCAGGGCCACCGTCAGCTTCTCTATGTTGCCCGGCAATTGGCGGTAGCCCAGCCCGGTAGCGCGGTGATTCAGCAGGGCCACGCCGGCCTGGCTGGTCTGGTCGCGCAGGAAATCGGCGCCGTACAGCAGCTGATAGCGGCCAGGCGTCAAGAATTGCACCAGGTTGCCCGGCGCCGGGAACAGGCCAAACGCCAGGTCGCACTGCAGGTCGGCCAGCACTTGCGCCGTGCGCAGCTGGTTGGGCGGATCCTGCGGCCCCTGGATCAGCAGATCGCACGCAAAGCCAAGCTCTTGCAGCATCGGCAGGTCGCCGAGTTCCTCCAAAGCGATGCGCCTCAAGTCAAAACTGCGCACGGAGCCGATGTTGTACGCGCAGCGCAGAGGCTGCGGTTTGCCCGCGTGATCGCTGCGGAATTGGCCGATCGCCAGGTTCGCCTGCTCGCGATCCGCGCCCAGGACCTGCTGTCCCTCTGCGCCTGCGGCTTGGGCGATCAAGCGCCAGAAGGCGTCACTGGCCTGAACCCCAGCGGGAATCGGCACTTCGACGATGCGCTGCTGCCACACCTGCCTGGCCATCTCGCTATAACCCAGCAGCAGATTGGGCCCGGGCTGGATCGACAGGGCCGCGTCCGCCGCCGCCATAAACTCGCCCAGGTGCGTGTCTGTGCTGAGCACGGCGTTGAGCGTCAGGCCCAATTCGCCAAGGCCGTCGCGGATTTCCGCCAGCTCATCGGCGCGCAAATCAAAGCCCACCAAATTGACCCGCCGGCTCACGTCAACGCCGCTGGGCTGCGAGGCCCGCGCCAGCAGGGCAAAGACCTTGTCCACCACCTCCGCCGGCGACACCGGCCGCAGCCCGTGGGTCAGCTCGGCCTCTACGCGCATGCCCAGGTCCCGACCAGCTTTCTTAGCGATATTGCGGAGGTTATCGCCGATCATCACCGTAGGGCAGGTCGACAGCACCACCGTCAGCGCCGGTTGCCAAGCCTCCCCCACCAGCTGCAGGGCCTTGCGCAGCTTGGCGCCGCCCTGCCCCGTCACAAGCTCGTCTTCTTTGAGGTTGGTGCACAGGAACTTGTACGGCAGCTCGCCCTGGATGCGCTGGCCGGTCTTGGGCACCACATTGGAGCAATCGCGGTCGCTGTGGATGATCACCGCCAGCCGCCCGCCGATCCGCGCCAGAATTTCGGTCGCGCCCTGATAACTGCAGGCTTCTTGGGCCAGCAGCGCGCCGGGGTACATGCGGTGGGGGCGAAAGCGGGCCATGGCCGCCAGTGTCGCAGGCCCCAGGGTCGCTCGCAAGCTTGGCCGGTTCTGGGCCAGGTTGACCAAGCGGTTTTCTGTCCTATCCTGCGGAAGCGGTCTGCATCGAAACACGAGGATCGCGGGAGAGACCATGTCGGAGCACGGGTTCAACGGACGCCAGGGCGCTTGGGGCGCGGGCGATATCGAAGTCCAGGCGCGCACAGAAATGTCCACGCGCTTTTTGGGCCAGGTCTACAGCTGGATGGCCGGCGGCTTGGCGCTGTCGGGCGCTGCAGCCATGGCGGTGGTCAGCTCGCCTGCGCTGTTAGAAGCCACCTGGAACATGCGCACGTTCCTGATCATCTTGGAATTGCTCACGGTTATCGGCTTTTCTGCGCTGCTGCCGCGCATGTCCGCCGCGATGGCCGCGGGGGCGTTTCTGTTCTACGCCGGGCTCACGGGCGTGACCTTTGCGCCGCTCCTGCTGGCCTACACCTCCAGCTCCGTGGCCAACGTGTTCTTTGTGACCGCGGGCACCTTTACGGGCATGGCCGCGTACGGCGCCGCCACCAAGCGCGACCTGACCAGCATGGGCTCGTTCATGTTCATGGGCCTCATCGCCATCGTCATCGCGGCGGTCGTCAACCTTTTCTTGCAGTCCAGCGCGCTGCAGTTCGCCGTCAGCTTGCTGGGTGCGGTGATCTTTATCGGCCTGACCGCATACGACGTGCAGCGGTTTAAGCAAATCGGCTACCAGGGTTTTGCCAACGCCGCGGACCAGCGCAAGGCGGCGCTCACCGGCGCGCTGAACCTGTACCTCGACTTCATCAACCTGTTCCTGAGCCTGCTGCGCCTGTTCGGCAGCCGCCGCTAGGCCCGCAGCGCCAGCACACCTCGGGGCCCGGCATCTCGCGCAAGCAGAGTCGGGCCTTGAGCATTTTGGAGGTCTCGCCATGGGAATCCACATCGGCCCCAACGCCACCGAGCCGGGCTATGACAATCCGCTGGGCCTGCTCATGGCCTGCCATCGCCGCGTAGAAGGCTTCTTGGCCGACCAGATCGACGTGGCCGAGCGCGCGGCCGGCGGCGAGCTGAGCTTTATCGACCGGACTCTGCTGGATAAGGCCCTGCGCTACTTTAGCGAAGCGGCGCCGCTACATACGGCCGACGAGGAGCAGAGCCTGTTCCCGCACCTAAAACTGCGCGCCGCTGCGCCGCTGCTGGCGTTGGCCGCCGAGCTTCACGCCCAACATGCCTCGGCGGAGCCGTTGCACACGGCGGTCAACGCCGCGGTGGCGCAGTGGCTGGCCCAGGGCGCGCTGCAAGCCGAGCGCGTAGAGGCTTTAGTCCGCGATCTTACGGCATTGCGGGCCCTGTATCACGACCACATCGCCCGGGAGGACGCCGAGCTGTTCCCCGGGGCTAAGGCGTGTCTACTGCCCGTGGACCTGCAGGTCATCGGCCGCGAGATGGCCGCGCGCCGGGGCGTCGACTTTGACCGTTGGCGCGCCACCGCAGCGATGCTGGCCGACGCGTGACTGCGCGAGCCGCGGAATTCGCCGTGATCTGTCCTTGGACTGGCCTTGCGTGTCACATCGGAC
>JBIKTV010000510.1:0-4176 GCA_044347905.1 Myxococcota bacterium | reverse complement strand
CGCGGGACAAAGCGCGCACCACGATCGCTTCCAGGCCGCGGTCAATGTGGTACGGCTGAAGCGAGGGCAATGCATCGCCCAAGTGCGCGGCCAGAATGGCAAAAGTGGTATCGCCGTCGTAGGGGTGGCGGCCGCTCAGGCAGCGGAAAAGCAGCACCCCCACAGAGTACAGGTCCGCCCTGGCGTCCAGGGTCTCGCCGCGGATCTGCTCCGGGCTCATGTAGTGCGGCGTGCCGATAATCGCCCCGGCCTGGGTCAGCGCGGCGTTGGCGCCTTCCGCCAGGAACTTGGCGATTCCAAAGTCAATCACGTGGACAAAATCGGCCTCGCCCGCCACGGAACCGACAAAGACATTGTCCGGCTTGAGGTCGCGGTGGACGATTTTGCGGCCATGGGCCTCAGACAGGGAGCGCAGCACCTGATTGACGATGTGGACCGCGCGCTTGGGCGGCAGCGGGCCCCGGGCCAGGATCTCTTCCAGCGACTCGCCCGCGAGGAATTCCATAGCGAGATAGAGGGCTTTTTCTGGGGTTTGGCCAAAATCAAACACCCGCACGGTGTTGGGGTGGCGCAAGCTGGCGCACAGCCGTGCCTCTGCGGTGAATCGATCGACGGCAGCCGATTCGGCCAGCAATTCCGGGCGCAAGACCTTGAGGGCGACCATCTCATGGGTGCCGGTGTGGCGGGCGCGGTACACTTCGCCAAAGCCGCCGCGACCGAGCAACGCGTTCACTTCGTAGCGGTCTGCCACCACCGTGCCGAGCCTAAGCAACTGGTCGCCGCCGATGCGCAACCTACCGGCATCTGGGGCATTTTGCGCAATCTGCAGCGGAGTCGCCCCGGGCGGACGGGCGGCGCCGGGCTGAGTCGGTGCGGGGTTGGGTGGGCGGCCGGCGGGTTCGGTCATGGTGCTCTACAGAGAAATGGCGTTGTCTGGAGCGTCATCGTCGCTGCGGCCGCAGGACACATGGACTGCAGAGCATAGCCCCGACTGACACTGCCCCACAAGCGCCGCGAAGTCGCTCGCCGCACCACTGCCCAGCTGCTGGGGCTTCGCGGCACCCCCACGCACAACCATTTGATATTATGCACTTATGGCTGACACGATTGCAGCCCGCACATCGCAAACGCCAGGGCCGCACTGTTGCCGACCACCGGGCCAGCGCACTGATTGGTGCAGTTTGAGCCGGTTCCGCACTTCTTGAGGCACTCCCCCGAGTCAACCAGGGCCTTTAGGCAAGCCGGGTCAGCCTTGCACGCCTTTGCTTCTGCAGGGCATTTTGCCGATCCGCAGTCCCAGGCCGCCTTGCCTTCTGGGTCACAGTCAAAGGGGCAGCTCGCCGCCGTCTCCCCCGCGGAACAGCTGCCGTCCGCACAGCCCCCCGCCGCGCCAGAGCCGCCGGACGCCGGGCAATCCGCAGGACATTTTGCCGTCGACTCGCCGCCATCACAGCTGCCATCGCCGCACACTGCCCCGGCCTGGGCGTTGGCGCAGGTGGAGAAACCGCAAGCTGCGACCGCATTGGCCAAAGGCAGCGCCGTCAGGCTCACTTTGCACTGCTGAACGCAGCCGGCGTCTGTGCAGTAGGCCAGGCATTGTGCGGCATTGCCTAATGTGTCGACGCAGTCCGCGTCTGCCAAGCACGCTGCGGTTTGCCCGGCGCAGGCGCTGAGGAGGCACTGGACCACCCCCAAGGTGTCCGCGTCGCAGTCGACAGCGCAGGTGATCAAATCTTCACCCGGGGTGCACTGCAGATCGCCGCATTTGGCAGGTGGGGCTGGGCAATCGAGATAGCACAGGGCCCAGGTTTCCCCGGGTTCACAAGAGAAATTGCCGCATTGGGGCCCTGGATCGCTGTCGGGATCGCCTTGCAGGTCTGGCTCCTCCTCAGCGTCGTCAGCGCTGTCCGCGGCGTCCGGCTTGGCCGCATCTGAGGCGGCGATGTCGCTTTGGGCGCTGTCTGCGGCTTTGGAATCGGCCACAGAGTCCGCGGGCGCTGTCTCCCATGCGCTGGCATCCGACCCATCTGCCGCGGCGGTGTCGCTGCTGCCGGCGCCGGAAGAGTCGGCCGCGCCAAACAAATCGCTCGCCCCTTGGGCATCGGCGGTCGCTGCGGCCGGTGCTGCCGTGGGCTCTGCGCCGCAGCCGGTCGAGGCAAGAGCCGCGGCCAGCACCAAGGCTGCAAGACGGAGCGAGCTAAGTGAGGTCATAGGCTCTCCAACGGTCCATCGACCTGGGCTGGGGTGGCTGACACTGCCGGCACCCTGCCCTGGCCGGCGCGTTCGATCGACGCCGAGCGGCAAAATCACCTTAGAGGATGCCGCCGCCTGCGTCACCCCCCTTCGCCCTGCAGGCCATCGCGCACGGCCGTCCGGAGCAGTTTTCCCAGGCTGTTGCGCGGCAGCGGCGCCGTGCTGATCCGCCAGCGCGTGGGCCGCTTGAACGGCGCGAGCCGAGCCATGGCCGCAGAACAGCTTTCGATCGCAAAGGAATCTGCGTCGCGCACCACCAACCAAGCGCCAACCTGCTCGCCCCAGAGGGCATCTGCTACGCCGGCCACCGCGGCTTCCACCACGCCCGGCACCTGCAGCAGCGCCGACTCGACTTCAATGGGGTCGATGTTCTCGCCTCCGCGCATCAGCCGGTCGAGCCGGCGCGACGCCACCCAGAGCGCACCGTCGCCGTCCAATTGGCCATGGTCACCCGTGCGAAACCATATCTCGCCATTGACTAATTCAAGACCCGCATCCGCTAGGCCCAGATAACCGCTGAACAGCTGCGGGCCGCTGACCGCGATCTCGCCCTCTGGCCCGTCGCCGATGACCCGCGCCGCCATCCCGGGCAGCAGCGGTCCCACCCTGCGCAGACCATGCTGTTCCTGCAACGGTTCTGCGGCCGTCGCTGTCGCCAGCTGGGCACAGGTCTCCGTCATGCCGTACGTGGCCCGCACCGGCCACCCCGCTTGGCGAGCGCGGATCAGCAGCTGCGGGTCGCACGAGGCGCCGCCCACCAGCACCGTCTGCAGAGCCCCGGGGTGGGCGCCAAGATCCAGCAGGCGGGCCAAAAGCGTAGGCACCAGCGAGACGATCGTCGGCTGATGCCGATCGACCGCGGCGGCCAGCGACTCGGCCCGGGCATCGGCAGTCAGAAGGACGTGGGCCCGGGCCACCGCGCAGCGCCACAGCACCAGCAGACCGGAGACATGGCAGAGGGGCAGGCAGGCCAGCCACCGTTGCGGCCCCACGGGCGGCGCGCTCGCCCAGTGGCCGTGGGCCGCCGCAAACAGCGCTGTTTGGCCGATCCTGGCGATCTTGGGCTGCCCAGAGGTGCCGGAGGTCGCGACCAACGCGGCCAATTCTCCGCACTGTCGCGGACAATGGGCCGAGCTTTCCAGCGGCCACCCGCCGAGCCGCTGCCAACCCGGCGTAGGAGGAGAATGCGCGCTGTCGTGCAGGCAAAGACCAGGCGAAATGCGATGTTGCAGAAGCTCTACTTCCTGTGGCTGGAGTCGCGGATGCAGAGGCGCCGCCACAGCACCAATTCGCGCGCAGGCCACCAAGACCACCGCCAGCGCCGGGCTGTTGTCGGCCCACAGCAGCACAGAGGTGTTTGCGTTGACGCCAAGCGCGTGCAGCCAGGCACCGGCGCAGGTCACCTGATGATCGAACTCCGCAAAACTCCAGGACTCCCCCGTCTGCGTCCAGGTCAAAGCCGGTAGGTGCGGAGTCTCCGCTGCGGCTTGGGCCCAAGGGTCCCCTGGCAAGGCCCGCTCGACATCAGCCATGAGCGGCGCTGGACTCTCTGGCTGCGGCGCTGGACTCTCTGGCTGCGCCGACGGCCGAGGATTTGGCGTACCCCAGAGCTTGTGGAGGGGCCACGAGCCGCGATCGGGACGCAACTCCTTGAGACTCCATGGCTCATCCAGGCCCAGGTGCGTTGCGAGGCCACTCTGCGCCAGTGTTCCCGGCATGGCCGCCGCAAGGCCCGCAAGCATGGCCAGCCCCACCGGCGCATCAAACAGCGATGACACGGAAACCGCGACCTGCAAGCTCGCCAATTCCTCAGCCAGGTCGCGGAATTGGTCCGGGTCGCCGCACAGACTCGGCTTGATCACGGCCAGCTTCAGGGCGCCTGCGCGGGCCAGGCGGATCAGCGCCGCGGCATCGCTGTCGATG
>JBIKTV010000509.1:0-4177 GCA_044347905.1 Myxococcota bacterium | reverse complement strand
GCTGGCGGCCATCGGCGATGTCGCGCACCCGCAGTGGCGGGCGTCTGCAGTTGGCGTGTACCGGCTGTGGCGCGACCTGGGCTACGCAATTGGCGCCATTCTGGCTGGAATCACTGCAGATCTGCTGGGCCTACCGGTGGCGATGGGCGCGGTGGCGGCGCTGACGTTTGCTTCTGGCGTGCTGGTGGCGGTGAGGATGGTCGAGACGCACCGGCGGCCAGGGCCTGCGGCGGCCCCCATCGCAGCTGCCGAGCCGGCGCCGATGGCCCAACCAAGGACTCTGGCGTAGGCTGCGCTGCGCCGCGCCACACTGCCGCCGACCGCCCCAACCGAGGATCCGCCATGCCGCTGCCCGACCCCATCTACCTCGACCACAACGCCACCACGCCGCTGCTGCCCGAAGTGGTGGACGCCATGCTTCCGTATCTGCGCGAACACTTTGGCAATCCGTCTAGCGGCCACGTCTACGGTCAGCGCGCCAAGGTCGCCGTCGCGCGGGCCCGCGAGCAGGTCGCCGAACTGCTGGGCTGCGCGGAGGATGGAGTCTACTTCACTTCTGGCGGCACCGAGGCCAACAACCTGGCGATCCGCGGCGTGGCCGAGGCCCGGCCAGAGCGGCGCAGGCTGGTCACCAGCGCTATAGAGCACCCGGCGACGGAGAAGCCCTGCCAATGGCTAGCCAAGCACGGCCAAGATATCCAGCGGATTCAGAGCGATGCCGAAGGTCGCGTGCGCTTGGAGGAGGCCGCAAGGCTCATCGACGACACCACCGCGCTGGTCACGGTGATGCATTCAAACAATGAGACGGGCGTGCTGCAGCCCATCGCCGAACTGGCCGAACTGGCCCGGCGCCACGGCGCGGTGATGCACACGGATGCCGCGCAATCCCTGGGGAAAGTCGCGGTGCGGGTCGATGACCTGGGCGTGGACCTCCTGAGCATCGCCGGCCACAAACTCTATGCGCCCAAGGGGGTCGGGGCGCTGTATGTGCGGCGCGGTACACCGATCGCCCCGCTTGTCCTGGGCGCCGGTCACGAGCGCGGGCTGCGGCCGGGGACGGAGAATGTCGCCTCGATCGTCGCCCTGGGCCAAGCGTGCGAGATTGCCGGGGGGACCTTAGCCCAAGAGCGGGCGCGGCAAACACAATTGCGCGATCAGCTGGAGCAGTCCCTGCGCGCCCAGGTGCCCGGCCTGGCGCTGAACGGCCACGCCCAGCTGCGGCTGGCCAACACCCTCAACGTGCGCTTTCCGCGGGTTTCGGGCACTGCGTTGCTGGCGGCGTGCCCGCAAGTCGCTGCATCTACGGGGTCGGCTTGCCACGACGGCGGTGAGAGCGCCTCTGCGGTGATCCTGGCCCTGGGCGTGGACCCGCAGGACGCACTGGGGTCGGTGCGGTTGACGCTGGGCCGCGGAACTACTGCCGCGGATGTCGCCAGAGCTGCGGAACTGCTGGTGGAGGCTTGGCGGAAGATGGCGGCCTGAGGCAATGCGGGCGGCGGACAGGCGGCGCCGAGCGGTCAGTCGCGATGTTCCAAACAAACACGCAGAGTTGACCATGCCTAGGGGCCACCGCCAAGCACTCCTTGAGGCCGCCGCCGCGAGCAGGTAGCATGAACGCCCTGCCGTTCGGCGATTCGCTGGCGCAACCAAAGGCTCTCATGACCGCCTCCTGCGCCCGCGTTGGACTGAAATTGCCCTTTCTCCTTGGGCTGATTGTAGTTGTCGCCGCTCTGAATGGTTGTGCGGAGGACTCCACAGTGGTCGGCGAGAGCCTGAGCACGGTCGATATCGCCGCAGGCGCGGACACGGCGGTGAGCGACGCCGCCTCTGACACGGCGCCACCCACGGACGCCCAGGACGCCCAGCTCCCGCCAGATGTTCAGGCAGACATCCTTGACAGCGCTGGGGAAGTCCAGGCAGACGGCGACACGGGCAACGGCGACGCCCTACCCACCGACGTCCCAGACGCTGCCCCGCCGCCCGAGTGCGTCAGCGCCAAGACCTGCCCCATCGGCGTCTGCCAGGCCGCGGCCTGCAATGGCGGCGTTTGCGCGTTGGTCCCCCACGAAAATGGCACCGCGTGCAGCGACGGCAACGCCTGCACAAGCGGCGACACCTGCCTCTCTGGCACCTGCCTGCCCGGCGACGCCAGCGCCTGCGACGACGGCAACCCCTGCACGACCGACAGCTGCGACAGCAAAATCGGCTGCCAATTCAAGGCTAACAGCCTGGCATGCAGCGACGGCGACGCCTGCACGAGCGGCGATCTCTGCCAGGACGGCAACTGCGCGTCCGGCCAAAAGCTCGCCTGCAGCGACGGCAATCCGTGTACAGACGACAGCTGCGACGCCAAGACCGGCTGCGTGGCGCTGCCCAGTTCCGCCACCTGCGACGACAACAACGCCTGCACCCAGGCCGACTTGTGCGCCGGCGGCAGCTGCCTGCCCGGTGCGGCCACAGCCTGCGACGACGCCAACCCCTGTACCATGGACAGCTGCAAACCCGTGGGCGGCTGCGTCCACAGCGACACCGCCAGCCCCTGCGACGACGGCGACGCCTGCACCCTGGGCGACACCTGCGCCAGCGGCGCCTGCGGCAGCGGCAAAGCGGTGGTCTGCAACGACGGCAATCCTTGCACGGACGACGCGTGTCAGACAGCCAGCGGCTGCAGCTTCACCGCCAACACCGCGCCCTGTGACGACAAAAACGCCTGCACCCAGGCTGACATCTGCTCGGCCGGCGTGTGCGTGGCCGGCGTGCCGCCCGCTTGCGACGACAGCAACCCTTGCACCACAGAGACCTGCGACCCCACAGCCGGCTGCAAAAACGTGGCGAATACGTTGCCCTGCGATGACGGCGACGCCTGTACCAGCGGCGATAGCTGCGGCGGTTCGGCGTGCAAGCCGGGAAAAGCGCTCAGCTGTACCGACGGCAACCCTTGCACCGACGACAGCTGCGCCAAAGCCAGCGGCTGCACCTTTCAGCTCAACAGCGCCCCTTGCGACGACGGCAACGTCTGCAGCCTGAGCGACGCCTGCAAATCAGGCAGTTGTGCACCGGGCACGGCCAAGACCTGCAGCGATGGCAACGCTTGTACGAGCGATTCCTGTGATCCTGTGAATGGTTGCGTGTTCACGCCGGTCAGTGTGCCGTGCGACGACGGCAACGCCTGCACCAGCGGCGACCTCTGCAGCGACGGCAGCTGCACGGGCGCCAAGCCGGCCAATTGCAGCGACGGCAATCCCTGCACGGCCGACAGCTGCGACCCCAAGAGCGGCTGCGCCTTTGTGAATTCCACCGACGCCTGCAGCGATGCCAACGACTGCACCACCGGCGACGCCTGCAAAGGCGGGGTCTGCCAGGGCGGCGCGGCCAAAGTCTGCAGCGACGGCAACCCCTGCACGGCCGACAGTTGCGACAGCGTCAGTGGCTGCCAGTTTGCCAACCACACCCTGCCCTGCGAAGACGGATCGGTGTGCACCCAGGGCGACCTCTGCGCCGGCGGAAAGTGCGCGCCCGGCAAACTCCAAGCGTGCAGCGACGGCAACCTATGCACGGCCGACAGCTGCGACCCCAAGACGGGGTGCGCGTTCGCCAATTCCACGGACAGCTGCGACGACGGCAACGCCTGCACCGCCAGCGACGCCTGCGCAGGGGGCAGCTGCAAGGGCAAAGCGCTGGGCTGCGACGACGCCAACCCCTGCACCACCGATTACTGCGACAGCGCCAAGGGTTGCCAGGCCGTTGCCAACGCCGCGGACTGCAGCGACACCACCGCCTGCACCACCCAAGACGTGTGCAGCGGCGGCAAATGCGTGGGCCAAGCGCTCAACTGCGACGATGGCAATAGCTGCACCGCCGATTCCTGCGACGCGGCCAAGGGTTGCCTAAACGTCGACCTGGCCGATGGCGCCACTTGCACCGGCGGAATGTGCTCGGCGGGCTCCTGCGCGCTTTCTGGCCTGATTGCCTGGTATAAGTTCGACGAAGGGTCGGGCAAGACCTTCCTAGACGGCTCCGGCAACGCCAACCACGGGTCGCACAATGCGCCCTACGTCAAGGGCAAGTCCGGCATGGCCCTGGCGTTTTCCGGCGGCGCTCAGGCCAAAGTGACCGACGGCGGCCCAACCTTCAATTGGGGCAACCAGAACGCCGATTACACCGTGGAATACTGGGT
>JBIKTV010000118.1:0-13670 GCA_044347905.1 Myxococcota bacterium | reverse complement strand
TCCGCGCTGCCGCTGTCCACCGTGCCCGTGTCCGCCGTGGAGAGGTCGGTCGCCGAGGTATCCGCAGGTGAATTCGCGTCGCTGCCGGTCTTGGTCGGCGTGTCGTCACTGCCGCAGCCCGCTGTCGTCAGCCAAGCCGCTGTCGCCGCGATGCCAATTACCCACTTCAAACGCTTCATCCCCGCCTCCCCATGCGATTCGCAGTGCAAGCCGTCCAGCATAGCCCCGCTGGCCCGCGGCGGCAACCACTCTCTGTGCCGATCTAATAGCCTTATGAGTAGCGGGATGTTCCGCGCTTCCGCAGTAGCTCGAGCCCCAGGCGATCCTTGTCGCCGTCTGGCTGGCGCACTTGGGCCACAGAGGTCGGCGCTTGGCTGTTGGCGCGATCCTCAAACCACTTGAGCCGGGCCTCGGTCAGGGCCAACCGCGCCTTAAAGTGCCGGGCCACCCTCCTGGCCAACTGGTCGGTCTGGCGGGCAGAGGGCGGCACCACCACGCGGTCGGCAAAGGGGCGGTGGATGCGCACCTGGCCGATCGGCCTCGCCCCTGCGCCGCGATCGTCGCCGCACCGGCGCAGGGCTTCGGCACACTGTTCAGCCAACACGCGGAGTTCACTGGCACTGGGGGGCAACGCCTCAGGGGCCTCTGCCGTGGCTTCTGAGCCCGCCGCTGCATCTGCTTCGCCCGCCTCGCCGGCCTGACCAAGCTCCTCTTGGCCCTCGTCCTCGGTTTCTGTAGGCGGTGAGAGGGTTTGCCAGACCTGCCAGAGCAAAGGCCGCAGCTCGGCGCGCAGGGCTTTGTCGATCCGCGGGTCCCGCGACAGCTGGCCCAAACGCTCCACATCAAGCGCCAACAGCTGACGCCACTGGTCAGCCGAGGTCGGGGGCGGGAGCTCCGCTGGACCGGGCACAGGGCTCGCGTCTAGCGTTTCGCTCATGGGGTGGCCTGCGGAGCCGCGGCGGCGTCGGGCAGGGGCCGCCAACGCAGCGGGGTGCCGTCCGTCAAGCCGTAGCGGGCGGCGTTGCCGGCGCTCAGCTCAAGCACCCAGCGCGAAGGCTTGCCGCAGCCCCGCGACTGCAGGGTCTCCGGCGCGGCATTGGCGACCACGCAGACCACCCGCCACTGGGCGTCAATGAAGATGATGTCGAGTGGAATCAGGGTGTTCTTCATCCAGAAGGACCAGTCGCCGGTGCTCTCCATGTCAAAGACCATCCCGGCTTCGTCGGCCAGGTGGCGGCGGTACATCAGCCCCTGAGCCCTCTCTTCGGCGGTTCGCGCCAGCTCTACGCGCAGCACGGGCGCCTCGGCGTCGCCGATCCTCACCTCGCCGCGGCCGCGCAGCCTTGGCAGGGCGTCCTCGGGGGCCTGCTGGCCAAGATGGCGTTGCTCTGGCTTCTTCTCCGCCGGCGCCGGCTGCGGCGGTGCGCTCCCGGGCTCAGCGACCGGGTTCGCCGCGGCGGGTGCGCGATCAGAAATTGGCGCTGAGACCCCGCCGGCCGCAGGGGGGCGCGTGCAGCCCGCCCAAACCGCGATCAACAGGCCGGCCGCGCAAATTCTCGATCCGTTGAGCCATCTCTGCATCGCTTTGCCCTCACCGCGCCCGCTCGAGCCAACGCCATTGTGCGCCGCTGATTGTGGTGCCGGAGCGATCGCCGCGCAAGGCTCCGGCTCCCTTTCTCAGCGCCGCCCCTTGGGCAAAATCTCCTGCAAATAGCTGGCATCCACCGGCCCCCACTGCGAGGCCGGCGCCCCAGCTAGGCCGGCCCGCTCTGCCCACGGCCGGGCGTCGCCGCTGTCCATGATCCACCCGGGGTGATCGCCCAGGTGATGCGCTTCATCGCCGCCTGCCGCAAGGCCCAGCGCGTGGCCGATTTCGTGGGCGCACACCTCAGCTACAGCCCACGCCATTTGGCGAATCGCCGCCTGCGCCGCCGCCGCTTGGCCTGCCTTCGCCGCGGTGCCGCCCAACTGCCCGCACCACGGGGCAAACACCTCGTCAAACGCGGCACTGGCGCTGGGACGATCGGGGTGGAGCCGGGCGGAGAAGCCCAGCAATTCTCCAGCGAATACGCCGGAAACCGCGGCCTGCCCGTTCTGCCACGCCGCGGGATCAAAGCCGGCCAATTGCTCATCCAGCTTCAAGTTGCCCACATCTTTGGCCAAGCCCGACTCAGCGCCCAGAAGGTGTAGGCCGTTGCCGTCCAGGTCGCCCAGGCGCAGCCGCAGCTTCTCGCGGCCATCGGCTTGCGGCGCCGCCACCAGGGTGATCTCCACCGCGTACTGGGCAAATAGCTGGCGAAGCCGCTGCAGAAGCGCCCCTTCAACCGCCGCCGAGTGGGCCTGCAGCCCCAGCCGCGCCAACGCCGCCCGCCACGCCGGGCCCGCCTCCACCTCCACGCGCTGAAGCGTCGGCAAGAGCGGCACCGCCACGCCAAGGGGCGCGCTGGTCCACTGGTCGTCTCCAGCCGTCACCACCAGCCGCACCTGACCGTCAAAGCGCTCCGGCGCGATCGCCCAAGGCAGCGCCGCGCTCCACCAATGGCTGGTCGCTGCGCTGTGGCCCGCGAGCCCCCCAGGCAGCGTCGCCGCCATCGGAACAACTGCCGACCGCCAATGCCAATTCCCGCTCCACTGAAGCTGCCAACTGCCGTCGTCCGCCACGCCCTGCGCCTCTGCGGGGCTCCAGTCACCTCGCCGCCAGCCCGGCATGGTGGGAGTGCGTCTTAATTCAGGAGCTTGTACATAAGAAGTCTGCCAAATGCTCCACGCTGTGGCCGCCGACACCGCGCTGCCGTCGCCTCGCCTGGCCGTCCCCACCAGGCGAATGCGCCACTGGCGATCGCCGGGTTGCGCGCCCAGCCAGTGCGGCGCGATCGCCAGTTCGCCCCGGGTCCGCCCTTGGCCCAAGCGCGTCGTCAGGGCCGCTGCACGCACCTGACCGCCGCTCTCTACCTCAAGAAATTGCTCGCCTTCTCCCGGCAGCAGCAGGTCCGCGCCGCGTACCTCGGCCCGTTGTCCCCACTGCCAAGGCGCCTGGGCCTGCAGACTGTCCAGCTGCGGATGCCAGGCGCTGACAAACCGCGCATCGGTCGCCAAGCACGCCTCCCAGCCAGCCAGATCGGCGGCGTCCAAACAGATTTGCCTGATCTCCTGACCGTCGCGCCAACTGGCAGCAACCGGCAAATGGCCCCAAGCCAGCTCCAGGCCGTCGCTGCGTGAACCGGCCCACTGCAAGGGGATTTTCGCCGCGACGCCGTCGATCCGCAGCGTCCGCCCCGCCAAGCCTCGGCCCTCTACCTGCAGCGGAGTCCCCACGCGCCACAGGGCAGGTGCAGTCAATTCCGTAAGGAGAGCAGGGGGTTCAACTGCAGTGCAGCCTAAGATAGCCAGCCCCAGAGCTGCGGCTGGGCCGAGACCCAACGTCCGCCGCGCAGCCCGCCGAACCCTCAGGGCGGCGATCCGCATCACCATGGCAATTCTACTGATCTTCACCGCTGCCGCGCCGCCCCAGAGATAGCTGCTGGGTGCTGCGGGCCACTAGGCGCGGCGCAGCGAATTCCTCATCGCCGCCCTCGCCATCGGCCTTCTCTTGGGCCTCCAGCCAGCGCTCTACCGCGACCTCAAAGCGATCATCGGCCAGCCGCCAGCCTTGGGCCAGGCAAAACTCCGCCAAGCGCTCTTCCGCCGCCTGCGTCGACACGCTCGTCCAGCGCCGCTCCAACCCCGGATGGTGCCCCAGCACAGTCCGAAACCCGCGAAAAGGCTTGGGTCCATTGAGCGCCGCCAGCAACTCCGCCCGCCCCGTGCCAGGCCGCAGCCCCTCAGCAAAGGCCACGGCGCGCTTGTATTCCGTGTCGCTCTCTTCGTACGGGATCTCCGCCCAGGCCGCGCCGTCGTCGTCTTCGCGCATCAGCTTTTGCTCAAACCGCTCGCCCGTGGCCCGCCTCTGTTTGCCGCGCGGCAACTCAAAAGTCTGCCCAGTCAAGGGGTTCCAGTGGCTCATTGACACCGGGCTGGCCCGCTCAAACAACCGCACCAGCGCCGGCCACTCGCCCACCACCACCTGCACCGGCTGGCCGTCTTCCGTGACCTCGATCGCTTCCCGGGCCGGCGTCAGCGGGCGGGCAGGGGCCAGCACGGGATTCAGCGGACCTGGATCACGCGGACCTGAATCGTGCGGGCCTGGATGGTGCGGGCCTGGATGGTGCGGACCTGAATGGTGCGGAACGGCGGCGACTTTGGCTGCGGGTGCCGGGCTCTGGCCCTTGGCCGGCGAATTCTTGGGCCCCGGAGCATAGCTCTGCCCCTTTGGCCCTTTGGCCGCCTGGGGTTTGGCCGCCTGGGCCTTGGGTTTTTGCGGATGCGGTTCGATGGGAGTCGCCTGGGGCCTCGCGGCGCCGTCGGGGGTCATCTGGCGGTTGCGCTGCACCTGGGTCATCCTTGCCTCTGGAGGCGCCACGTGCTCGCACGCTACCAGCTTGGGACGATCTACGCCAGTCTGCGCCGCGCCGCCCTCGCTGGCGATTGGCCACGCGCCAGTGAATTGCTCGGCCAAGCCTTGGGTTGTGAGCTGCCCGGCCGCCCAGGCCAGCCGGAGATTGCCCTCGCCCTGGCCCACCGCACCGTGCGCCAGCTGTCCTACCGCGGCTTCAAACCCGCCGAGCTGGCGATGTGGCGCACCGGCCTCAAGCCCGTGGTCAAGATGGAGGACATTCCCCTTGCGGAGGCCCGCGCCTGGCTGCAGCTGCAAGCGCGCGATCCTTCCTCGCCATCCTCTTGGTCTGGTTGCGGTGCGGCGTTTGGCCTGGGCAAAGCTTATCGCAAGGACTATCTGCTGTTGCGCTCGCAGCCGTGTTCACCCGGCGATGCCCAGGCGCTGGTCTGCGTATACGCCGGGGCTGCAGAGGCGATCGCCGCATTGCGCGGGGCTGAAGCAGACGCCCGCGAAGACGCCGTTGCCGCCGGAAAAATTCTCGCCATTCCAGACTGTTGTGCAAGCGCCTTTGCCGCCGACTTTGCTGCCTCGCGGGCGGATCAGGACGCGCTCAATGACGACGCCACCCGTCGCCTCCTGGCGCAGGCCAACGCCACCTCGCCCGGTCCATGGCAGCTAAATCCGCTTTCAGACAGCGAATTGCTTGGCTACTATCCCTGCAGTCTTGGTTGTGCGCCCAGCCTAGCCCGCGCCGCCGGGGTGTGGTCCGCCCTCCAGGCGAGCGATCCCGTCCATGCCCGCATGGCCACCCTTCGCCTGCCCCGGCCCGTGCTCTGGTGGCGGATGCCCTTTTTTGCCGTGCTCCAGCCCTCGCCGCCCCAGGCCCACCCGGCCGACTTCACCGCCGCCGGTTCGCCCATCGTGCGCTACCAACACTTCCGTTTCAACGCCTTTGCTGACCCTGTGGCCCGGGCTATTCAAGGCCTCCTCGCTGCGCATTTGTCGCCATGGCTCGATCGGGGCGACGGCCTCTCCGCCGACCCCGGGGGCCTCAGCATTTTTTGCGGCCAAGAGCAGATTCTGCGTTTGCCCAGCGCGGACGGCATGGCCCCTCTCCTGACGGTCTGGACGGCGCCAAGCAGCGAATCGCAAGCAATTGCAACGTTGTCCTAGCCAGATTGGCCGGCGTGACCACCGCCGCGAGCGTCCTTTTTGCACCCTGCGCAAGTTTTCTTTTGGCGTGAACCTTTGGCCAGCCACCGGCAACCTATCTTGTAGAGCAGTCCCCAGAAGGCCGCAAAAGGCGGTCCGCGGGGGCCGCTGCACCTTGTTGGAAGGTCCATCAGGTTGACATTTGCCCCCCTGGACGCCTATAGTTTGACCGATTGAGCAATCGCCACCCGGAGCCATCCGCGGCGGCACGTCAGTCGATAACCTCTTGCGCTTCAAGGCCGAAGGCGGCCGCGGAACCCCCGGGGGCCGCAGGGAGTGCAGGGAGCCGCAGGTCCAGGACGCAGATAGCGGTCGCCCTTTGGGGTGGCCGCCGCGGTGAGAGAGCCGGTGCCAACGACAGTCTCTGCGGGTCCTAATCCCGCGGAATCAAAGGCACAGCCGCCGCGACGGCAACACACTCGACGGGCAGTGAGGACGAACGGAATGCAAGAGAATCACCAGATTGGACATGCCGGCGCGCTGATGGCGTCTCCGGTTCCTTTCTCAGGCCGCTCGGTGTTTGCCGATCGGGCGCTCAAGTCGGAGAGCTTGGGTGGCCGCGGCGTGCGGCTCATGGTGGCGGTTGCCTTTGGGGTGGCCTGCCTTTTCGTCGCGCTGTTTGTCTCCGCTCAGGAAGCAAAGCCGGCTGGCGATCCCGCTCAGGTGGCCAAGCAGCTGGAGCAGGCCCGGGCCTTTGTGGCGCGCATGGGTTCGCTGATCGGTGGCGCTTTCAATGAGTTGGAAGAGGCCCGCAAGGCCCAGAACGTCTCGCGCGTCAACTGCGTCGGCGAGGCGGTGAGCACGATGAAAGGGCTGCTGCGCCTGTCCGAGGGCAACCTCCTGGTCATGCAGGAATGCGTGTCGCGCAACGATGCGGCGTGCACGAACCACGAATTTGTCAAGATTTCCATCGCGTTCAACAAGACCGAGGAACTTGACGGCCAGCTCAAGGGCTGCGGCGGTCCCGCCGTCGACGGCGCCATTGATGGGCGGCCGGTGATCGAGAAGAACGTCGGCGATACGCCCGACCTCGACCCGACCCTAGGTTTGAACGACATGTCGCCGCAGTTGGAGAATCCTCCTTCGGCCAGCCCGTTCTACACCTTCACTGGCAACTAGAAGCCCCGCTGACTCGGGTGGACGTCGCAAAATGGCAGGCGTTCTACCCATGAGGGTGTGCATGAATTCCGTTACCCAGCCCGACCGACCGACGACCCATGCGCGCCCGCGTGCCGTCAGGGCATTGGCCGTCTCCTTGTTTGCGGCGGCCTCGTGCTTTGCGGTCGCCTCCACCACCGGGGCGTCGACTGCGCTGGCGCAGACCGCAGAGATGCCGCTTCCGGCGATCGTGCAGGAGCGCGGCGTTCGCACCGGCGAGTTCACGCTGTTTCCGGCCTTTGGGGTGATCGGCCACCACGACACCAACTTGTTCAACGGCAACAACACCGAGGCGAACAAGCCGGTAGGGGCGACGTCCGTGCGGTTTGCCCCGCGCCTGTCCCTGAGCAACGACCCCAACAGCAACGTGGCGTTCTCGTTTACCGGCAGCGGCGATATCCGGTTGTTCCTCAGCGATAACAAGAATGTCGCCGAACAGGATGGCGTCGGCGGCGGCATGGGTCTCAGCGTGACCTTTGGCCAGCGCCGCTCCTTTTCCCTAACGCTGTTCGACACATTTTCCCGCGCCCTGCGCGCCCCCAACTGGGAGCTGACCTCGACGTTAGACCGCGTCTCCAATGACGTTGGCGCGCGCGTCGAGTTCCATCCCGGCGACATTCCGGAGCGGCGGCCGTTCAACCTGGCCGTCGCCGCGTCCTGGGGCAAGGACATGTTCGACTTCTTTCAGGCGGGCGACACCACGACCATCCGCACCAAGATGACGGCCTCCTGGCGCTTCTTGCCCAAGACGGCGGCGGTGCTGGACGCCACGTGGGACTTTCGCTCCTACGACAACAACACCCTGTCCCTGCAGAATCTGGCGGCGGACTCGCAGCCGTTCCGCGTGCGCGTGGGCGTCAACGGCGCCCTCACCAAGCGCATTACTGCTAGCGCGCTGGGCGGCTGGGGCCTGTCGACTCACGCCAAGGGTGCATCGTTCAACGGCTTCCTCGCCGGAGCGGGCATCGGTCTGCGGGCCTCAGAGAGCACTCGCATCTACCTGGGCTACGACCGCAACTTCATCGACTCGTTCCTGGGCAACTACGCCACTTTCCACGCCTTGGGCTTTAATCTCAAGCAGCGCTTTGGCCAGGTCATGGACGTCACGGCGCGCTTTGGCACGCGCTTTATGGAGTACGGCTCCTTTACCCCAATCGGCGGTTTGGTGGCCCTTGACCCATCGTGCAATTGCCGCCGCGACACCGGTCTGGACGGCGGCCTCTCGGCCAACTTTGACGTCGCCCGGCTGATCGGCCTCAACATCGGCTGGCAAATGCGTTCGGTGATCACCAACTTCAAGGTGGTCGGCAATGACAAGAAGACCATCTTGGACACCGGTGCTTTCACCGGCCATGAGATCTTCGCGTCCGTCAACCTCCGCTACTGAGCCGCGTGCTTCCTTCGCGTCCGCCCTGCCGAGGGTGAAGGCCTACCGATCGCCATGGGCAGTTTTGCAGGCATCGCTGAGGCCGCCGCGCCGTCGCTCCCCAGGGGCGGGTGCAGCCGGTCCGCCGGTTTGAGGCATCAGGCGACCTGTGCAGCCCTGAGCGCCGGGAATACGGCCCAAGCGAGTCGACCAAGCGCATGATTCAGCCCTGTTCCAGCCTTGACCCGCGCCATTTGCGCCGCCCCAGCTCGCACCGAGATCAGGCGCGTGGCGTGGGCCCTGCGGGGCGAATGGCTGGTCATCGCGGGGTGACGCTGCTGGTGCTGGCAGCGCTTCTGCTGCCGCTCGTCGGCTGTCCGTCGTCCGCACCGGTGGGCTATGCGTCCGTTCAGCTCGATCAGCGCGCCAGCGCTCAGGCGTCTGCCCTGGGGCCCGGCGATGAGATCGAAATCCGCGTCCACGAAGAGCCTTCGCTCTCTGGCGTTTGGGTTATTTCGCAGGCCGGGACCATCGATTTTCCGCTGCTCGGCACCCTGACGGTAGAAGGTCTGTTGGCCTCGCAAGCGGCGGCGATGATCCGCGCGCGGCTCGCCGAGAAATACCTGCGCAACCCCTTTGTCGCCGTGCAGTTCCGCACCCTCAACTCCAAGAAGGTGCTCGTGCTCGGCGAAGTGAAGTCGCCGGGGCGCTTCAACTACGCAGAACGGCTGAGTATCGTCGATGCCGTGACCTTAGCCGGCGGCTTCAATAGTCTGGCCGAGCGCAACTATGTCATCGTCACCCGCTCCGAAGCGGGCGGTACGCAGCGCATCCCTGTGCCGGTCGAAAAGATCATGCAGGGGCTCGCGGCGAATTTCCTTTTGCAGCCCGGCGACATCGTCTATGTGCCCGAGACCATCCTGTAGGCCTTGATGTCCAACTCTCTCCTGCCCTTGCGCACTAGCCAGCAGCCGCAGTCGGCCACCGACGACGCGCTCAAGCATGTGCTGCAGGTCCTGAGCGCCCGCCGCTGGTGGTTGCTGACGACCTTTTTGCTGGTGATGACCCTTGCCGTCGTCGCCGTGCGCCGCCAAGTGCCGATCTACCGCGCTACCGGCACCATGACTGTGGAGATCTCCGCGCCGCGGGTGTTTGGCGCGGAGACGGAGATCGCGCCGCTGGGGGCGACCACCGTCTCTGCGACCCGGGCGTTCTATACCGCCCAGCGGCAGATTCTGCAGTCGCGCGACTTGGCCGCCATCGTCGCCAACCGCTTGGGTTTAGCCCGCGATCCCAAGTTCTTGGGCTTTGATCGCGCCGAAAAGCCGCTCACGCAGGCCCAGAAAGACGCGATCATGGCTTCTGCGGACGTCGTGGGCATGCTGGCGGGGCGGATCATTGTCGACGCCGCGGACGACTCCGGCGTGGTCAAGCTCTCCGTCGAGGATGCCGACCCCGAATACGCCCGCGACATCGTCAACGCGGTGCTCAAGGCCTACCGCGACCGCAACATCGATGTGAAGAAGCGGGTGGTCAAAGAGGCCTCCTCCGACCTCAACGCGATCTTTAAGCGGCTAGAGGGCGAAAAAAACCAAAGTCAGAATGAGCTGTTCAAGTTTGAGAAAGAGAACGACTTTTCTGAGACCCGCCGCACGAACCTGGCCGACCGCATCTTGGCCCTCTCGCGGGCCGAGCGCGAAGTGCGCACCGTCAAGCTGCGCGCCCAGCAAGAGATGACTCAGCTCAAGAAGTTCCGCGGTTCCAAGGATGTCTTCAGCGTCTCTGCGCCCGCGCTGCTCCGCGATGGCCTTGTGGGTGAGCTCAAGCGCCGCTACCTCGACGTGTCGACCAAGCGCAAAGAGCTGGCGGTGACCTACCTGGACAGCCACCCGCGCATCCAAGCGCTGGACCAGCAGTCCGATCAGTTACTGACCCTGGCCGCCCGCCACGTGACCGCCGTTTACGACGCCGCCGCCCAACAGTACCGGGCAGCAGAAGCGGAAGAGCGCGATATTCACCAGCAATTGCAGGCAGCCCAGGACGAAGACCGCCAGGTGCGCCAGGCCAAGATCGAGCACGACAGCCTCCGCGCCCGCAGCGAAGAAGACAAGATGTTCTATGAAAAGGTCGCCAAGCGCATTACGGAGACCGATCTGCTGCGCGACATTGGCGTCAACAACATCAACATCCTCGATCTCGCGGTGACGCCCAAGGCGCCCGTGCGGCCCAACGTGCGCTTAAGTCTGATTCTAGGTGGGCTTTTGGCGCTGCTCGTAGGGGTGGCGGTGGCCTTTGGCGTCGATGCCCTCGACAACACGGTGAAGAATCGTGAAGACGTGGAGGGGCTGCTGCATGTGCCGTGGCTGGGGTCGATCCCGACCTTTCAGGCGATCAATCCCAAGGAAGGTCTGCCGGTTCCAGAGGATCGCATCGATCTCTATGTGCACTACCGGCCCAACTCTCTAGCTGCGGAAGCGGCGCGGGCGGTGCGCACGAACCTGCTGTTTATGCGCCCCGACAACCCCGCTCGCTCGATCCTGATTACCTCGGGCTCGCCGCGCGAAGGCAAGTCGTCGACCTCAGCCACCTTGGCCATTACCCTGGCGGCCTCGACCGGGCGGACGATCTTGGTGGACACAGACCTGCGCAAGCCGCGTCTCCACAAGCTGTTTGGCGTGCCCGGTGGCCAGGGCGGCCTAACCAGCTACCTGCTGAGCCACTCGCCGGTCGACGAGTTCATCTGCAAGACCGACGTGCCCGGTTTGGACTTCATGCCCTGCGGGCCGCTGCCGCCCAATCCGGCCGAGCTGATGCACTCCGATCGCTTCTTGACCCTCAAAGAAGAGCTGACGGCCAAATACGAAGTGGTGCTGTTCGATTCATCGCCGGTGGGCTTGGTCACCGATCCGCTGGTGCTGGCGTCCATGTGCGACGGCGTCGTGGTGGTGGCGCACGCCGACCAGACCCGCCGCGAGTCGCTTCGCAACACTTTGGGCGCGCTCAAGAGCGTCGGCGCTGAGATCTTGGGCGTGGTGCTCTCTCGCTCGACCCACCTGACGGGCGGCTACAATTACTATTACGGCGGCAAGGCTTATGGCGGTGACGGCGACGATCAGCGCTATGGGTATCGCTACCGCTACCGCTACCGCTATCGCCGCGACCCGGACCAGGGCGACGACAGCGGCGAAGGCGACGCGCCGGCGGGCAAGAGCTAGGGCGCAGAAGTTGTCGGCCGATTTGAGCCTCGTTCAGGGGTTTTGGCGTCGGCTCCTTGGGCGGGCGTTGACCAACAGCCCCCCGCTGGGCGATGCTTTGCGCCGAGCGCCCGATGATAAGCTCAACGTGCCGGGCGCCCTCAGCGAGGCTGCCCCGCAAGCCTAGGCCTGTCGCGGCAGAAGGTTGGAGTCTGTATGGACAAGGTTATCGGCATCGACCTGGGCACCACCAATTCGTGCCTGGCTATCTTTGAAGGCGGCGTCGCCCAGGTGATTCCCAATCCAGAAGGGTCGCGGACCACGCCTTCTATGGTGGCTTTCACTCCGGACGGCCAGCGATTGGTGGGCAACATCGCCAAACGCCAAGCGATCGCCAATCCGGCCAGCACGGTGTTTGCCACCAAGCGGATGATCGGCCGCAAGTTCAAGTCGCCAGAAGTCGAGCGGATGCAGATGACCGCGCCGTACAAGATCGCTGCGGCCGACAACGGCGACGCCTGCGTGGTCGTGCACGGGCGCCGCTATACCCCGCAAGAAATTGGCTCGTTTGTGCTGCGGCAATTGCGCGAGTCGGCTCAGGAATACTTGGAGCAGGGCATCAAAGAAGCGGTGATCACGGTCCCCGCCTACTTTGACGACGCCCAGCGCCAAGCGACCCGCGATGCCGGCCGACTCGCCGGGCTCAACGTGCTGCGGATCATCAACGAACCGACCGCTGCGGCCCTGGCCTACGGCATCGGCGCGGATGCTGCGGGCACGATCGCCGTATACGACTTGGGCGGCGGCACCTTCGATATTTCGATCCTTGAGTATTCTCAGGGGGTTTTTCAGGTCAAGGCCACCCACGGCGACACTTTTCTAGGCGGCGAAGATGTCGACATTCGCCTGATGGACATGCTGATCGATGGCTTTGGCCAGGAGACCGGCATCGACCTGCACGCCGACCCGGTGGCCCTGCAGCGCCTCAAAGACGCCGCCGAACGCGCCAAGGTGGAGCTGTCAGCCGTAGAAGAGACTGAAATATCACTGCCTTTCTTGACCGCCGACGCCTCTGGCCCGCGCCACTTGCGCCGCCGCCTGACCCGCGCGGAGCTGGAGTCGATCTGCCAGGATTTGATCGAAGCCACCATTGGCCACTGCCAGGACGCGATGACCGCCGCGGGCCTGCAGCCCCAGCAGATCACCGACGTGCTGCTCGTGGGTGGCATGACCAAAATGCCGATGGTGCAGCGCGAAGTCGCGCGGTTTTTTCAGCGCCAGCCCAACCGCTCGGTCAATCCGGATGAAGCGGTCGCGGTCGGTGCGGCGATCCAAGGCGGTATTCTGGCGGGCGATGTCGGCGAAGTGCTGCTGCTCGACGTGGTGCCGCTGTCCCTGGGCATCGAGACATCGGGCGGCATGATGACCAAGCTCATCCCGCGCAATGCGACGGTGCCCTGCACGCTCACGGAGATTTTCACCACGGCCGAAGACTATCAGCCGCTGGTCAACCTCCACGTGCTGCAGGGCGAGCGTCCCTTGGCTGCGGACAACACCAGCCTGGCGCGGTTTGAGCTCGTCGGCATTCCCCCGGCGCTGCGCGGCGTGCCCAAGATCGAGGTCACGTTTAGCATTGACGCCAACGGCATTCTCTCCGTCGCGGCCCGCGATCTCGGGACCAAGCGCGAACAGCAGATGCGCGTGCGGGCGACTTCTGGCCTGACGGAGTCGGCGATCGAGCGCATGTTGGCCGAAGCGGAGCAGTACCAGGACGCCGACCGTGTCAATGTCGAGCTGGCGGAAATTCGCAGGCGTATTCAAGGGTTGGTCTATACGACCGAGCGCTCGCTGGCCGAGTCAGCCAACTACCTGACGGAAACTGAGCTGGGCCAAATCCGCGCCGACCTGGAAAATGCCCGGCGGGCGATGGACTCCGCGGACTTGTTCCGCATCCAGCAGGTGCTCAAAGACCTTGAAAAGTCGGCCTTTCGTATCACCGAAGTGATGTACAAGGACTTTGCCTGAGCCGCGCCGCCCCAACCGCACCGCCGAACGGCCCCTCCTCGCCTTTGCCACCCATGCAGACCTACCAGCCCGACCACTACCGCGTCCTCGGCGTGCCGTTTCAGGCCGATGCCGCGGCGCTGCGCGAGGCCTATCGCAAGCTGTCGCGGGTCTACCACCCGGATCGCCACGGCGGATCTCCGCACGCCACCAACTGTTTTCAGCTGATCTCTGGCGCCTGGACCGAGCTCAGCGACCCCGCGCGCCGCGCCCACTATGACCGGCTGCTGGCCCTGCGCGA
>JBIKTV010000508.1:0-4195 GCA_044347905.1 Myxococcota bacterium | reverse complement strand
AGCCGGGGGTCGCGTCGCTGGCCAGATCCGCAGTTTCAGCGTCGGCGTCAAGGGTTGCGTCGACCTCGGGGTTCGCCGCGGAGTCGCCGGAAGCATCGACGAGCGCGTCGGCCAAAGTGTCCGCTGCGGTGTCGAGCGAGCTGTCCGCGGAAGCGTCGCTCAGGGCGTCGACCGGGACATCACCTTGAATATCGGTGACATCCGCGGTGTCGACCCCGGCGTCAGCGAATGCATCGGCGTCTGCGCTTGAGTCCACCGCCGCATCGGAGCCATCGGCGGCGACCAGCCCATCGCCAACGGCGTCAGCGCTCGCGCCGCCATCGCCCGTGTCGGCCCAAGCGGCCGTGTCGCCACCGGCAAAATAGCCTTGGGGTGGCAAGGGCTGCGGCTCACAGGCCATGGCCAAAAGCGCAAGGGGCATCAGCAAAAACCGCATCACCAGTTCACCTGCACGGCCAGCTGCCGGCCCCCATCGCTGATCGCCCCAGTCACCCGCACTGCCGGCTGAGACGAGGCCCGCACGCCCCACCACAGCGCACCGATCAAGGCCAGCGCGCCGCCGCCGCTCGCCAGACCCAGGCCAATGTTGCGCTGCTGGGCGATGGAATTGGCCCGGCTCTGCGCATCGGCGTAAGAAAGCTCAATCTCACGCCCGGCTTTGACCGCCCCCCAGGTGTCGCTGTCGAGCCGGGCCTTGTCTTGCTGGGCCAGCCACAGCGCGATGCCGCCGGCCGCTGCGACGCCCAGCGACGCCAACGTCAGCACTTTTGGACCCGCGGTGCTGACCTCTGGCGGCGGCGGCAGCGAGCTTCTCTCCACCAGCTCCGGGACAATCACCTTGGATACCGCAGGCTTTCGCGTGTCACTGCCGTCCACCACCGCGGCCAACTCCGCGGCCACTTGTTTGCGCCAAGCCTCCGCCTGGGCCCGCTCCGGGGTCGCGCCGACAAACATCGCCAAGTATTTGTCATACACCGCCAGGGCTTGGGCGGGGCGACCGGCCAACTGCAGACAGCGACCCCAGCGCCTCAGCCAGTCCGGCTGGCTTGGGTCCAGGGCAATCGCCTCGCTCCACAGCTCTGCCGCCTGCGGATACTGTTCTTCTCCCTGGGCTTTTGCCGCGGCCTCCGCCGCACTCTCCGCGCGCAGCCGTTGCACCCGCTCCAGCATGGCCAAGGCACGGGCGCGCTGGTCGGCACTTAGCGTCGGATCGGCGAGCATCAGCCGCAGGGTCCGTTCGCCCTGGTTCAGGTTGCCGGCGGCCAGTTGGGCCTCAGCGCTGTCCAATAGCGAGGGCTGTTCAACTTTATCAGGCAGTTCCGACCTCCATGCCTCTACCTGAGCCCGCTCTGGCGCCGCCCCAGCCTGGGCGAGGTAGCGATCGTAGACACTGCGCGCCTGGGCGGGCTTGTTGGCCAAATGCAGCGCCCGGCCCCAGCGCCGCAGCCACTCGCTCCGCGTGCCGTCCATGGCCACGGCTTCTGCCCATAAATCCGCGGCGATAGCGTATTGACCGTTGCTTTCAGCCCGGGCGGCTTCTTCACTTCGCCTCTCGGCGCGCCGCTGCTGGACCTCGGCCAACTTGGTCTGGGCTTTGCCGCGCGCGTCGGCCGCTAGATCGGACTGCTGCAGCAGTTCCCGAAATAATTGCTCCGCTTTATCCAGGTTTCCCGCCAGCTGATACAGCCTCGCCGCGTTGTAGAGCGCGGGGTGCACACTGTGGTCCAGGCGCCAAATCTCCAAGTAGAGCTCCGCGCCGCGCTCCAGGTTGCCGGCATCGACCTGCTTTTGCGCTGCAGCCAGAAGCACTTGCACGGTCTTGTTCGGCGCGGCGGCCGCCAAGCTGGGCAACGGCGCGCCAAGCACCAAGCCGAGGGTCACCAGGGCGGCCGGGAGCCTAATCCAGGTATTGTATTGGCGCTGCGCCATTTTTCTCCGCCGCTGCTGCGGGCTTTGGGGATTTGGCCTTGGCTTTGGCTGGGCCAGCCACGGGCGGCGGTGCGGCTGCCGGTGGTGCGGCCGCGGCTGGGGCCGGGGCTTGAGCGCCTGTCGGAGCAGGTGTCGGAGCGGGTGTCGGCGCCGGGGCTGGCGCAGGCACAGGAGCCTGGGCGACGGGCGGGGCAGGGGCCGCCGCAGCTTGGGGCACTGGCGCGGGGCTGGCGGGTGGGGCGGCCCGTTGGGCCGGAGCAAGGGCCGCGGGCGCGACGTTGGCAAGCGGCGCGACGTTGGCAACTGGCGAAGCGTTGGCAACCGGCGCAGCTTCCGGAGCTCCGCTGCTCGGGCCTTTGACCAGGGCCCACGCCACCGCGGTGCCGGCAATCGCGGCGATGGCCACGCCGATCCAAATGCCTGCGGGGCGTTTGGCCGCCGGCGCTAGGGCCGGGGAGAGCGGCGAATTCACCTGGGATCCAGCGGCTTTCTCCGGCATCGCCAGGGCCATGGTCGCCGCCTCCGCCGCGCCGTCCACACCTGACTGGGCGGTGACCAGCGCTTGCGGCGCAGCTTTGGCGGCTGCGGGCTTGGCGTGGCGAGTCGCGGGGCCAGCCTCTGCTGCGGCGGGGGCTGGTACTGGCGCTTGCTCGCGCAGCCCAGAGGGCGTCAGCGCCAAGGGCGAGCCCATCTGGGCGGCCGGGAGCACCTCAAGCCTGCGCAACATTCCTTGGCTGTTAGAGATTTCGTCAAGAGCCCGGCGCATCTCGCGGCTGTCGCTCCAGCGGTCCGCGGGCTCTTTGGCCAAGGCTTTTTCTAGCGCGCCGACAAAGGCCTGCGACAGCGGCGTGCGGGTGTGCTCCGTCAAGGGCGGCAGCGGCGTGCTAATGTGCGCGCTCAAGAGGGCAAACATATCCCCGGAAAACGGGGTCTTGCCAGTCACGCACTGGTACAGAATCACCCCGAGCGAATACAGGTCAGAGCGCGCATCCAAGTCCAGCGAGCCGCAACATTGCTCTGGACTCATGTACTTTGGCGTGCCCAGCAGCCGGCCGCCCACGGTCATGCCGTTGTCGATCTGCCGGGCGATGCCAAAGTCCAGCACCTTGACCACCGGGCTCTCTTCGCCGACATCGGCCAGCATAATATTCTCTGGCTTGAGGTCGCGGTGAACCAAGCCCGCGGCGTGGGCCTCCTGCAAGGCCTTGAGCACTTGCACGGCAATCGTCAGCGTCTCGCCCTCGGTCAGAACCTGATTTTCCTTGGCCATACTGCGCATATAGCCGTGCAAGGTCGGCCCGTGCAGCAGCTCCATCGCCATAAAGAGGATGCCGTCTTCCGTTTGGCCAAAGTCGTACAAGCGCACGGTATTGGGATGGCGCAGGCCCGCGGTGGCCCGGGCTTCTTGAAAGAACCTAAAGTAGACCTCTTCTGCGCCGTCTTCGCTCTCCAGAGCCAGCAACTTGAGCGCAAGCTTTTGGCCGCTGGCGTTGTGCTGGGCCTCATAGACCGCGCCAAATCCGCCGCGCCCCAAGCGCTTGAGGATGCGGTAGCGGCCGGCAATCACCGTGCCAGGCGGCAGCTGCGACACCCTGGCCGTGTCTACCGCGGCAAACACAAAGGTGGTCGTGCCGTCGACCGGGCACATCACCTCTGGCGTGGCCAGCCGGCATTGCGGGCAGTAGCGCTGCTCCGGGGGGTGGTGCGGCGCGGGCGCCTGAGGATCGCCAGACGCAGCCAGCTCGGCAGAATCGCGCTGCGTTTCTGAATCCTGCATCGGCACAAGTCCTTGCGGTGCGCGGTGCGGCCTAGCCCCGCTCCGGCAGTATTGCCCAGGGGCCGCGGCTCGACAAGGGCCAACCAGGCCATGGCCGCGGCTCCAATTCCGGGCTCAATAGAATGACCCCTGAATTGGAACCGCGCCCCAGCCAATTGCCCGCGGTCGCAGAGAGCCAGTCTCCAGTTGGGAGTCAGAAATCACTGCAATTATATAGATATTGCTTATGGTCTGCGATCCTCGGCGTTGACGCTCGCAGCCGTCTGGCGCAGACTTGCGCGCCTTCGGGCCGGCCCTGGCGATTTGCCACGGCGCCGGCCGGTCGCGCCGGTGTGGAGTCATTGCATGTGCGGAATCATCGGTGTCGCAGGGGCTTGGGCCAACACAGAGCCGGCGATGGCCTGGCTGCAGGCAGGTCTGCAGGCGTTGGCGCCGCGCGGTCCCGACGCTTCGAGCCACTGGCAAGGGCAGGGCGTGCTGCTGGGCCAC
>JBIKTV010000117.1:0-13754 GCA_044347905.1 Myxococcota bacterium | reverse complement strand
GCCGCAGCGGTCAGCGGAGCGCCAGAAGCTCTTCAAACCTCGCCAGAAACAGCGCTTCGGCCCGATCCGGCGCAATGGGCTCGATCAGCAGCGCCAGCGGTTCGACCGGCAGGCCCCAGGAGGCCGGCGGAGGCAGCATCAAATCGCGCATTTCCGTAGCCAAAAGCGCGTCATCGGCCCAGGCCACAGCGGCCGGCATCTCCGCCTGCAGGCCAAAGGCGGCCATAATCACCGCCAACAGCCGCTCTTCTGCGTCGCGAAATTCGGGGGCGGTCTTCTTGAGCGGCCGGGGGAGATCGCTGATGTAGGCCTCCGCGGCATCGTGCAGCAGGCCCCACAGCGCGTCCTGCGGCGGCACGACTTGGGAGACCAGGACACTGTGCTGGGCCACCGAGTAAAAGCCGCGGCAATGGCCGTTAAAGCGACACTGCAGCGCCAAAGAGTGAGCGATGTCGCGGATGTCGACGTGATCCGCCTGCGGCTGAAGCGGCCAGAACTGCCGGCCGGTGTAGGTCTGAATCCAACCCATGAAAACTCCTTGCCGCTACTTGGTTTCCAGTAGGCGTATCCAAGTGATATCGCGGTGGCAACTGCCTTCGCTCACCGCGCCCATGATCAGCCACTGCTTGGCGCCCAGGGGCACCAGCTGCCACGGCGCGCTACCCGCGACCCGCAGCGAACCGCGCTTGGAAACAACCGTGGCTCCCGCGGCATCGGTGCGCAGCAACAGCCCTGCTGGCTTGGCGGTGAGCTTACTGAACAGCTTGAGATCCTTGCCGATGACGACATCCACCGCGCCCTGGCCGGCCCCCCCTCGGACGCGCTGGGGCGGCAGGTCGGCGACGAACGCCATGCCTTTGGGGCCGGCAAGCAGCTTTGCCGAAGTGCCCTTCAACGCGACCGACCAAAGCTCTTGCCCCACGATCGACACGGCGACCACGCGCGCAGATGGGCCTTGTTCGACCCCCGCCCACACACTGCCGTCGGCCTGCGGCAAGAGCGACACCACCCGCCCGGGAACGGAAAGCAGCTTGTCTGTCAGCACTTTGCCCCGGGCATCGCCACGCAGAATCCAGGCGCTCTCCATGCCGCGGTGTTGGACATAGCCGCCAGCCATCCAGGTGCCATCGGCCAAGGGCGCGGCTGTGGCGATCACGTCGTCCCTGCCCCCCTGGCCTCCCGCGGCCCAGGTCAGGTTCCAGCGCGGCCGCCCCGTGGCGTCAGTGCCCCAGGCGCGCAGCTTGAGGCCGGCAGGGCCCAGATCGACCGCCGCCAAAGTCACCGCACTGCCGTCGGCCAACCATGCTACAGCGCTTGGCTTTTCGTCCTCTGGCCCGCCCATGCGCCGTTCAACCAGCACTTTGAGGCCGGCCGCTGAGCCCGCGCGGGCCCGCTCCTGCCACCACGGCGACCCAGCCACCTCCTGCGCCGTGTCCACCCCCAACCCGGCGCGCGCCAGCACGACCGCCGCAGCAGCCGGAAATGGCCAACGCAGCGGTGGTTTTGCCATCGCCAACAGGTCAAAGCGGGCCTTCTCCAGGCTGCGGAGATCGGCCTTGGCCTTGGCGGTCGTCAGCTCGGCCAGGGTGACTTCTAGCTGAGCCAAAGCGTTGACGCGCCTCTCTAGGGCAATGCGCGTCTCGCCCGTGGCGTCGGCCAGCTGCCGCGACCACAGCTTGCCGGCCGCGTCAAAATCGCCGCGCTGCTCCAGCAAAAACGCCTTGCGCTGTGCAGTTTCCGGCGGATCGCTCTGGCTCGGCGGCGGCGGACAGCGCTTCGGCTGATCACCCCTCGCAGTGCCCGGCGCAGCCAGGCGCGGAGGCAAGGGCGGCGCGGCCGGCTCAGGGGGCGAGGGCGCGTCGATAGCGGCGTCTTGCCCGGCTAGCGGCGGCGGCGGTGGAACCTCTTCAGCAACCAGCAGTTGCGGGGCCGCAGTGCCAACAAGAGCCAGAATCGCCACAAGAAATCGCATGCTCGCCTCCCCGCCGTTGGGCAATGGCCCTTCGCCTATTTGGGGCTGCGGCAACAGCGAGCGCCAATGCCCTGGGCGCTGCTGGCCGGTGGGGCAAATGCCCGAGCGCTGGTGCGGATCTCCGGCGCGTTGTCCAAGAAGTAGCCGCCGCGAACCACCCGCCCGGGGCCGCTCTGGGGGCCGCTGGGGGCGACACTCAGGGTGCTCTGCGCGGCCAGATCCGCGTAGTAGCTGGCGCCGTACCAGTCTGCGGTCCACTCGCGCAGGTTGCCGGCCATGTCCTGCGCGCCGCAGGGGCTATCGCCCTTGGGGAACTGACCCACGGGCTGGATGCCGCCGCAATTGCCGCCCCAGTTGGCGAATTCGCAGATGTTGCCGGCGCTGTTGCCCCACGGGTAGCGGCGCTGGTCGGCCCCGCGGGCGGCCATTTCCCACTCCGCTTCCGTGCAGAGGCGGCCGGATCCCGACCACAGGCAGTAGGCCGACGCCTGGCTCCAGGTCAGGTAGTTGACGGGATGCTTGGTCTTTCCTGCGGCGCCCCAGGTGGCCCCAACGCCGCTGCCGGGCTGGGTGCACGCGCCGCCGCTGACGCATTTTTGGTACTGTTCGACAGTGACCTCGCGCAAATCGATAAAGAAGCTAGAGACTTGCACGGAGTGAGCTGGCTTCTCATCGGGGTTGCACTGGCTATCCCCCGCGGCGCAGCCCAAGGTGACGGGCCCGCCGTTGACCCAGGCCATGCCGGCCGGCACGCTCACCGGGACACAGCTGCTGGCTTGGGCCCCCTGGCCACACCACTTGTTGGCCTCGCAGGGGCTGGCAAAGACTGCCGGGGCGTGGGTGCAGCCGCCCTTGGCCGAACAAGCGTCCACGCTGCACGGGTTGCCGTCGTTGCAGTCCAAGCTGGCGCCGGCCTTGCAGGTGCCGTTGTCGCAGGCGTCGGCGCTGCATTTGCTGCCGTCCAGGTCGCAGGGCCCCGGCGCGGCGATGTGCTGGCAATTGCCGCCGGAACAGCCGTCAAAGGTGCAGGGGTTCGCGTCATCGCACGGGTTGTCTTTGCCTGTGCACACGCCTGTTTGGCACGCGTCGCTGGCGCTGCACGGATTGCCGTCGTCGCAACCGCTGCCATCCGCAACGTTGACGGCCAAGCACGCCCCAGAGGCCGGCTCGCACTTGGGGACGACGCAGGCATTGGCGCTGGGGCAGGCTTTCTCCTGGCCTGGACTGCATTTGCCGGAGGTACACAGGTCTGCGCTGGTGCAGGCGTTGCCGTCATCGCAAGGGCTGCCGTCCAGCGGCAAGTACACACAACCTATGGTTTTGCTGCAGGTGTCCTGGGTGCAGGAGTCGCCGTCACTGCACGCAACCGGCGTGTGGCCGCAGCCCGCGCTGGCATTGCAGAGCTCTTGGGTGCAGGCATCGCCGTCATCGCAGGAATTGCTGACGATCTGCGCGCCGCACACGCCCGCCGTGCAAACCCGCGCCTTGAGCGTCAGCAGCGCCCCTTCGCTCAAACACTCCGCGTCGCCACAGGGCTTTCCGTCCAAAGCCTTGAAGGTCTGGCATTTTCCAGAGATGCAGCGGGCGTATTCGCAACTGGTGAGCGCCCCAGATGCCGAGCAATCGCCGTCGCCGCTGCAGGAAGAGGCGGCGTCAGCGGCCGCCGTGGTGTCATCGCCAAGGTCTGAAGCGGCATCCTGCGCTTGGCCGGTCTCACTGGCGTCGCCCGGCAATCCGCTGCTATCCCCGCTATCGCCAAGCCCATTTCCGTCCTGGCCCAGCGCGGAACTGTCCGGCGGAATCAGCGTCGGCTCCGGTGTGCATCCGTGCAACGCTGCAGCGCTGGCCAGGACGGCGATTGCGTAAACGGCACGGGCAATTGGCGATGGGTTGTAGCGCACTCGGCCTCCGCGGCATGGCCCGTCTCGGCGGCCCTTGCCCTCATTATGGCAAGACGCGCTGCCCACTGGGCTTCGATCGATCACCACCGGGTGGTCTATAGGGTCAGCACGATGCGACCGCTGTTGCCCGGCTGAGCCGGCGTGTTGGGGCCGCCCGGATTGGACTGCAGACGATCGCCGCCGCGTCCGGCCTCGCCGCCATAACCGCTGGACGCGAGGCCACCCGCCGCTTGACCGCTGCCACCCGCGCTGGCCACCACCGTCACCGTGGCGTTGGCCCACGACGAACCGCCGCCGCCGCCGCCGCCCGTGTAAGTCCAGGTGCTGCCGCCGCTGCCGCCGCCAAACCAGCCCGCGCCGCCGCCGCCGCCTGCGCCGTTGCCCGCCGCCTTGCCGCCTAGGTGCCAAGAGGCGGGGTCGTATTTGTTGACGCTGCCACAGGAATTGACCGATTGGGTCGCCTCGCCGCCGGTGTGTTCCGCGCCGGGCAGCCCTTGGGCCGTGCAAGAGGCCTTGTAGGGCCCGATGTTGTTGCTGATGCCGCCCGCGCCGCCCGCCGTTTGGCTTCCGCCGCCGCCGCCGCCCGAATTGGTGCTGTACTTGTCATCTGCCGCCCCAGCCGAGCCTGCGCCACCGGCACCGCCGCCCGAACCGCCAGAAGCGATGCTAGAAGCCTTTTCCGAGCCGCTGTTGCCGTCCGATCCCGCGCCGCCGCCGCCCGCCGCGACTACCAACGGCGAGCCATTGACGATCACATAGCTGGCACCGCCGCCGCCGCCCGGGGCAAAACCGCCAGAGGCTACGCGCAGTTCAACCTGGTCGCCTGCCTTGACCGGCACCGACGCGTGGACCCAACCGGCGCCGCCGCCCAGGCCTGGAGCACCGCCGCCGCCGCCGCCGCCCCACAACTGCACGATCATCTTGGTGATTCCGCTTGGCACGGTGCCCTTGATCACGGTTCCGCCGTCGGCATAGACGCTGGTGCCCAGGGGCAAGGCGCCGCCGCTGCACGGCTCCGGGTTGCACACCTCGGTCTTGCTGGGCTCGCCGCTGCAATCGGCCCCGCCGCACGAGGGCGCAGGGCTTGTGCAAGTGCGCGTGGACACCATGGACCCGCCGCCGCACGTCTTGGAGCAAGCGCCCGCGGTCCAAGCGCTCCAGCCGCCGTTGACTGGGGTGCACGTCTGGCACGACTGGGTGTTGCACGCCTCGGTTTTGCTGCTCTCGCCTTGGCAATTCTGCCCGCCACAGCTGGGGGCCGGGTTGCTGCAGCTGCGCGTCAGGGTCTTGGTGCCGCCGCCGCATTCCTTGGAGCAGGCCGACTCGCCCCACGCGGTCCAACCGCCATCGACGGGCGAACACTGCGCGGTGCACTTGCCTGCGACGCAGCTCTGGCCGCCGTCACATGTCGCGGTGGTCGGGTTGTCTACGGTGCCGTCGCAGTCGTCGTCGATGCCGTTGCAGCTGTCTTTGGCCGTGGCCTTAAGTGCGCATTCTGTCAGGCCGCTGGGCCCGCAAATGCGGCTGCCGCTGCACTTGGCCTTCTCTGCGCCTTGGCTGTCGAGAGCGGGCTTGCTGCAGGTGGTGGCGAGCGACGCCGCCTGAGCGGCCTTGGAGCAAGGGCAGACGCCAAAGCCGGTTTTGCCAGACGTGGCCGCCGCGGTGCATTGCTTGGTCGGCGTGCCTTCCGCGGTGGTGGCGTCGCTGCACTCGGCGCTTGCGGGGCAGTCTTGCTTGGCCTTGCAGGGAATTCCGCAGAATTTTCCGGCATCGCCGTAGTCGACGCAGGCCGCCCCGGGGATGGCCAGCGCGGTGCAGTCCGCAGAGGTCAGGCAGGGGTTGCAGTAGCGCCCGGCGGCTGGCACGCAGACCTGGAGGATGTCGGTGCCCGCAGTGACTTCGGCGCAGGTCAGCCCCAAAGGACAGCCGCTGCCTGAGCATTTTTGCGCGCACTGTTTGCCGTCCGGCGTATCCAGGCACAGGCCGGTGTCGCAGCCCGCGTTGCTGGCACAGCTGCAGCCGCCCCCGCCGGGGCACGTGTTGGCCTTGACGTCTGTCGTGTCAGCGCTGCTGTCTGTCTGCGCGTCGATTTTGCCCGAGTCGGCAGAACTCAAGGCGTCGCTGCCGCTCACGTCAGGCAAATTGCCAAAAAAGACGTCTTGCGACGGGCTGTTGCCGCCCTGGCCAGTGTCATCTGAGCATGCGGCCGAGCCGAGGGCCACCAACCACGCCGCCGCGATGACTGCCCAGCGTCCCGCGCCCTGCAGGCCCACTGCGCCGCGCGCTGCCCTGCCCTGATTTCTGTCGATGATCATAAAAACCTCGGTCGTTGCGCAGGATTTGCGCCGGCGTCTGGCCTGCGAGCCGGGGGATGGCATCGCGGTGACAAACGCTTGACAAGGCGCAGGGAGGCGAGGACCGGCTTGCCGCTGCACTGCAGGGGGCCGCTCTACCGCGGCGCATGCTGAAACTGCCGGTCGCCGTTGTCAAAGCCTTTGCGGTGACCCGAGCATTTGAGCCGCGGACACAGCCAATTCGCCCCTGCCTGCGGCCCTGGACGCCCCAAGCGCGCGCCGATAAGCTGCCGCCGCGCCCCCACCTCCGCAATCGCGGCCGGGGCTTTCAACAGTTCCCCTGCGCGGAGGCCCTCATGACGCTCGCCAAGAACATCGATCTCAAGCACCTGTCGCTGCTGGACGCTCTGGATCTGGCCATCGCCATTGAAGAAGAAGCCCGCGAACGCTATCGCGAATTCGCTGACCTGATCGGGGACCGCTACCACGGTGACGCCGCTGAGTTCTTTGAGTCGATGGTGGTCAATGAAGAGAAGCACCGCATCGCGCTGTTGCACCGCCGCCACGCCATTTTTGGCACCGTGCCGGCGCGGGTAGAGGTCGATGACGTCGCTGACATCGAAGCGCCCGACCACCGCGTAGCCCGCAACTACATGGGCACCCGCCAAGCTCTTGAAGTGGCTCTGGAAGCGGAGATGAAGGCCTGGAGCTTCTTTGACGAGGCCCTCAAGAGCGTGGAAGACGAAGAGGTCCGCGCCCTGTTCACGGAACTGCGCGACGAGGAGGCCCACCACAGCATGATGGTGCGCGAGCTGCTCGATCGCGTCCCCGGCGACGACTCCCCCGACCGCGACGACGACGAGATCGACACGCCCAACCTGTAGGCGTCCCGCTGACCGAGCCGCAGGCATCGCGCGCCGGTGCAGAGCTTTTGCGCGGGAGCCCGGCTTCGTGGCACACTGGCGGCTTGCACTGCGGGCCGACATGAGAACCAGCGTAATTCCAACCTGTTGGCCCACACACCTGCGCGGATGGCTTGGCGCTGCCGTGGTGTGGACCCTGTCCTGCGCGCTTTGGGCCCCGGCATTTGCCGTTGAACCGCCGCAGAAGTCCAGCCCCAGTGCAGGCGACGACGCGATCGTCTTGCGCGGCGCGACGCTGTGGACGGGGACCGGGGCAGTCTTGGTCGACACCGACCTGTTGATGGTGCATGGCAAAATCGCCGCGGTGGGCAAGAACCTCAGCGTTCCAGGCAAAACCCGCGAGATCGACGCCCGCGGCCGCATCGCCACCCCCGGCCTTGTCGACATGCATTCGCACTTGGGGCTCTACGCCGTGCCCAATTCGCGGGCCCACGGCGACGGCAATGAGATGACCGCGCCGACCACGCCGATGGTGCGGGCGATCGACGGCTTTGACCCAGAGGATGCGGCGATCGCCCGGGCCGTCTCCGGCGGCGTCACCACCGCGCTGGTGCTGCCAGGTAGCGGCAACATCATGGGCGGCCAAGGTTTATTCATCAAGCTGTTTGGCCAAAGCACCGCCGACATGCAGCTGCCCGGGGCGCCGAGGGCGCTAAAGTGGGCGATGGGCGAAAACCCCAAGCGCTACTACGGCAGCCGCGGCCAGATGCCGATGTCGCGGATGGGCCACGCCTGGCTGATCCGCCAAAAGCTTCAGGAAGCCAAGGACTTTAAGGATTCGCAGGACAAATGGGATCGCGAGCCCCAGGGACCGCGGCCTCAGCGCCAGGATCTGGAAGCGCTGGTGGGGCTGCTGCGCCGCGAAGTACAACTGCATGTCCACTGCTACGAGCGCCACGACATTGAGACGCTGCTGCGAATTGCAAATGAATTTCACATTCAAGTGACGGCGATCCACCACGCCCTGGAGGCATGGAAGGTCCCGGATCTCCTGCGGGATCGCCGGGTTTCCGTGGCGCTGTTCTCTGACCTGTGGGGCTTTAAGCACGAGGCCTATGACGCCAGCGTTCATGCTCCGCGGCTGTTGCTGCAGGCCGGGGTCAACGTCGCCCTCAAGTCGGACCACCCGGTCATCGACGCGCGCGACCTCATGGGCGAAGCCGCAAAGAGCCACCACTACGGCGTGCCTGAGCAGCAGGCGCTGCAGCTGGTTACGCGCAACCCCGCGATTGCGTTGGGCCTGATCGATCGACTCGGCACCCTGGAGCTTGGCAAGGACGCCGATGTGGCGCTCTGGCCGGGCAATCCGCTGCAGCTCGGCGCCCGGCCCCAGCGGGTATTTATCAATGGTCTCCAAGTAGTGGGCGATGGTGAAAACCTGCAAGCGCGCTGGAGCGGCGACGCCCACCCCACCGGCAATGTCTGCGGATGTGGTCCATGAAGCGCCCCCTTTGGTCGATGGCGATGCTGGCCGCCTTGGCGATGCTGGCGCCGGAGCTCGCCGCGGAGCCGCTGTACATCACGGGCGTGCAAGTCCACCCCCAGGTGCCTGGCCGGCCGCGCTTGGACGACGGTGCGGTGAGCATCGTGGGCGGCGTGATCCGCTGTGTCGGCCTGCGCCAGGGCCCGGCTGGATCGGCCACCTGCCCGCCAGCGCCGGGGGCAAAGACCTTGGACTACGCCGGCAAAGGTGTGCTTATTCCAGGTCTTGTGGAGAGTCTTGGCCGCCTAGGTCTCTACGAGATCGACGCCGAAGAGCATTCGCATGACGGCACCGCGGCCCGCCAAAGCAACAACGCAGCGGTGCGGGCCCTGGACGGCGTGGCGCTTGGTTCACGGGCGGTGGCGGCCACGCGCAAGGGCGGCGTAGGCATTGCCGTGGTGCGCCCCCAAGGGAACGCCCTGATCACTGGGCAATCGGTGGCTTTCCACACCTTGAGTACCCGGGTGGACCAGGCGCTGATCGCCGCGAGCGTCGCCGTCCACGTGCAGCTGGGGCAAGAGGCCAAGCGCGATGAACCGCTGGTCGGCTCGCGCTCTGGGCAAATGGCGGCGCTGCGCGACCTGCTGACCCGCGCCAAGCGCTTGGCGGAGAGCCCCAAGAAGCTCCCCGCGGGTGCCGAAGGCGAAATTCTGGCCCGTTTGCGGGAGGATCCCGGGCAACAGGCCCTGGGGCCGGTGGCGCTGGGCCGGCAACCCCTGGTGGTCCACGCCCACCGCGCAGAGGACATCTCCGCGGCTTTGCGCCTGCAAAAAGAACTCGGCCTGGCCATGGTGATCGCCGGTGGCGCAGAGGCGCACGTGGTCGCCGATCAGTTGGCCAAGCAAGGAGTCGCCGTCCTGCTGCAAGTGCGGGTAAAGCCTTATGATTTTCAGACTTTGCGCGCCAATGATGGCGCTGCTGCGCTGCTCGCCCGCGCCGGGGTAAACCTGGTCCTGGCCAGCGGCGACAGCCACAATGCCCGCAATCTCCGCTGGGAAGCCGGTTACGCCGTCGCCCACGGCCTGCCCTGGCAGCAAGCCCTGGACGGCGTCACCCGCGTAGCCGCAGAGGTCCTGCGCCTTCCGGCGGGGACAGCAACGCTCACCGTGGGCCAGACGGCCAATCTGGCGGTTTATGACGGCGACCCCCTCAGCCTGAACAGCCGCGTTCAGCTGGTGGTGATCGGCGACACGGTCGAAGAGAATCCTCAGCAGCGATAGGTCTTTGACTCCGATTTGCCGCGGCAAGGGCGGCCACGGCGCCACCGCGTGATGACGAAGGTGTGACAGTTTTCCGAGGCTGTCAGATCCCCGCAAATTGCGCTGCGCAGCCCAGACGCGTACCCTTGCGGCGCGCTTCCGTGGGGGAGCAGTCCAGATCCCAATGGCCCGCCAGCCGGACCAAGAATAGGAGAATGCATGAGCAGCAACTTCTCGCGTCGCGAGTTCCTGACCAAGCTGGGCGTCGGCGCCCTGGTAGTGGGCGGCGTGTCGGCCCTGGCCGCCTGCGGCAAGTCGGGTGGCGGCGACGCTGGCGCGACCTGCACGGACGCCACAGGCGCCAGCAAGGCCCAGCGCGACTCGCTGCACTACAAAGACAAGAGCCCTCACGCTGACAAGTCGTGCTCGAACTGCGCCCTGTACGTTGCAGCTGAGGGCGGCGCTCCTTGCGGCAAGTGCACCCTCTTTGCCAGCTCTTCCGTTGCGCCGACCGGCTTCTGCGATTCTTGGGCCAAGAAGGCCTAGGGTTCCAGCCAAGTACAGAGCTAGAGGCGTCTCCCGGGCGGTCGCGTTGTGCGCTGCACCGGGGGGCGCCTCTCGCGTTTTTGCCGGTCCCATTTGCCGGTCCCAGCGGGCAAAAAATGCCGCGGCTCCCGACCATCGCCGCTGGGCAAATCGCCGCAGCAGGGATGGAACGGGAGCCGCGCGATGACTCCGTTGTCGCCTGAGGACTCTACGCCTGCTGGGCCGCCTCACCGTGCTTGCGGAACCACGCTGCGATGGCCGGGTACAGCTCGCGCGAAGCCCGGCTGCCGATCACCGCACCCACGTGCCCGCCTGGAACTTCAAGGACCTTGGTGTCTTTGGCGCCACAATGGTCGATGAGAGCCGTTGCCGCTGGCGGCGGGCAGATGGTGTCGCGGGCCGCGCAGACCACCAGCACTGGGCAGGTCAGATTCTTGAGGTCCACGCGCTCACCGCCGACCCGGTGGCTGCCCTGCACCAGCTTATTGCCTTGATACAGTTCAGAAATGTACGTGGTGTACGCCGCGGCTGGGAACTCGACGTTGTCATTCGCCCAAGCTTCCATCGCCACAAAGGCTTCCACGCTCTTGGGGTCGTGGGAGCGGTCGGCAAAGCCAATCCACTTGCCAATTTGCAGAGTTGGCCGCATGGAGGTGAAGCCGTCCTGCATCTGCTTGGGGGTGATGTTGCCCGGCGCAGCCAGAGCGTGCGGGTCAAACCAGCGCGGGTCGACCATCTCGCCCAGCACACCCGCCTTAGAAAAGTCGATGGGGCCCGCCAAGTTGACAAACGAGGTGATGCCCTCTGGCTTGAGAGCCACGCCGATCGACGCCAGGGTCGCGCCCATGCAATAGCCCAGGATGCCCAGCGTCGGCTGGCCAGAGACCCGCTTGGTCGCGCGGATCATCCGCTGCAGGCGGTTCTGCACGTCCTGCCAGGTGAAGTAGCGGTCTTCGCCCTCCACGTTGCCCCAGTCGATGCAGTACACGTCCAGGTCGGAAGCGACCAGCGCCTCGATCAAGCTGGCGCCCTCACGCAAGTCCATGACGTACCAGCGGTTAATCATCGACGGCACCAGCAGCGCCACGGGACCTTTGCCGTGGTGGCCCTGCTTGTTGCGGAAGCGGTAGAGCAGTGCGGCGTTGTCCGCAAACACCGTGTCGCGGTCGGTGGGCATCAGCTTGGGCTTATTGGCGGGATCAAAGGCGGGCAGGATCGAAGGAAACATCGGAACCCCTCAGCAGCTGGTCGGGCATGACGCCGGGCAAGGCTCAGCTTGCGCGTGCTGCGGGTCGAGTTGTTCGCACCCGCACAAACATCCTAGCCCAACGTTTGGCTCCGTCAAGCCCTGGAATGTTGCAGGGGCGAAAAGCTAGACGGGCGACCCTGACGCCGCCGCAACACCGCCGGCGCTGAAGCCCTCCATGCGCTTCGATGGAGAATGCCAGGCAGGAGGGCCGGCAGGGCAGCACAACTATTTGATATCGCAGATGTTTGTCCCGCCGACGATCAGCTCGCCGCGTCCTTCTTGCGCGGCCCGCGCTTGCGGCCAGCCAAGCCGCTGCGCAGCGTCTCTAGCTCGCGCTGCAACCGGGCGATCTCCTCGCTGCCTGGGCCCGCGGGCGGACTCTGCTGGCCCTGAGACGAGGAGGGGGGTGGCGGCGGCGCAGACTGGCTAACTGCCTGGCCCGGAACAGCATTACTCTGCGTCCAGCCGCTGGGGAAACCCCCGCCAAACGGCGACGCCCCGCCCTGGGGGCCCAAGCCGCCATAGGGTTGAGCAGTGCCGTACGGACTGCTTTGACCATACGCACTGGCCTGAGGGTTACTTGACCACGGCCAACCCGGCGAGGCACCCTGCAACATGCCCAGCAGAGGATTCCAATGTGCAGCCCATTGGTTAGCCTGCTTGCCGCTGACGTAGACCTCCAGGGCCCACGAGATCCAGCGGCCAAAAAAGTCGCCCAGGGCATCGTCACCCAGGCGCACCAGATGGTGCAGCAGCGGCACAGGCAGCAGCTTGGAAGCGCCGCGGCTCTCCAAGATGATCTGCGTCAGCGTCGCCTGGGTCAGATCGGCGCCCGTGGCGGCATCGATCACCAGGGCCTCTTCGCCGGTGCGAATCCGCTCGGCCACTTCTTCCAAAGTCACGTACTTGCTAGCCCCGGTGTCATACAGGCGGCGGTTGGCGTACTTCTTGAGCAGCATTCTAAACCCCATTTGCGCCGGCCCTTTTTGCGACCGGCCGGCATCTATGACCTCGCTGTGATACGCAGGCGGAACCAACCGCTATCCTGCGGCCGCGGATCGCGCCCAAGCCCTTGCTGGAAGCCCAAGTATGCTCGCATTCGCACCCGCCGTCGACCTCGACACCGCCCTTGATTTGTTTGTGCAGGTGCGTAATCATTCCATCCGCGGGGCGGGCCTCTCTCAGGTCCTCTCACAGAGCACTCAGCCCCCGCGCGCCGGAGCCCCGATGCCTCGCTTGACCTGCCCTTCTGCCGCCCAGCCGATTCAAAAGCGCACCGCGTGGAGAGTGTTTGCGGCTGTATCGCTTGCAATCGCCCTCAGCGCCTGTGGCAGTGACGCCGACCCAGACTGCCGGGTGGGCGCCGACTGCGCCTCGGGCATCTGCAACAGCGACGGCACTTGTGCCGCGACCAAAGACGCGAGCGGCGGCGACGGCTCGGCCGCCTTTGATGTGGCCGGCGCGGACGGCCAGACCAAGGACACGCTTGCAGCGGATTCCATTGGCGGGACTGATACTTCTGCCAGCCAGGACGGTGCTGCCAATCCCGACACCGCCAATCCCGACACTGCCGGCCCGGACGTCTCAAGCGTCGACAGCGGCACCACGGACGCTTCGGTCACCGATACCCCCAGCAATCCCGGCGTGTGCACCCCCAACCACGACGGCACGGTGTCGCGATCGGAAGTCGCCTTGGCCGCGGGCCTGTCGGCGCCGTTCTTGGTCGCCAAAGACGTGACCGTCGATCTGGTGGGCAGCCAGGACGCCGACGGCAAGCCTGTGTGGGACTTCGCCAAAGGCTTTGCCGGCGATACCCCGAGCAAGGTCAACACCCTGGACGTCAAAACCCTGTGGTTTGGCAAGTACTTCCCCGACGCGACCTACGCCGTGCGCCTCAGCGATTCCAGCGACCTGATCGGCGTATTCAAGCTCACCGACGATGCGCTGGTGTTGCTCGGGGCCGCGTCCGAGAAGGACAGTCTGCTCGCGACCCGGGTGAGCTACGATCCACCGGTGCCGACCCTGAAATTCCCCATGACCCAGACCACGCAGTGGACGGCCAAGTCGACCGCTTCGGGCACGCTCAACGGCGTCATCACCGCGTGGACGGAACAAATCGACATGAAGGTCAGCGCTTACGGCATCCTCAAGACGCCGATGGGCAACTTTCCTGTGCTGCGGGTAGAG
>JBIKTV010000507.1:0-4214 GCA_044347905.1 Myxococcota bacterium | reverse complement strand
CTCCGTGCAGATGATCAGCGACGCAGGGCCGGAATACCGCCTGACCAAGGGCCGGGCTTTTCACTCTTCCGCGGTCGGCAACGGCGTGGTGGCGGTGGTCGGCGGCTATGTGAACGACGGCGGCGCGATCAAACTGACCAATTCCGTAGAGTTCATCGACGCCCAGGGCAAGATCAAGGAGGGCGCGCCCTTGGCCTTTGCCCGCGCCGGGGCAACGGTGGTGCAGCTTTTTGCCAACAGCAATTACTTCCTGATTCTAGGCGGTAAGGGTGAGACGCCGTGCTTTGAGCCGATTGAAGCCAAGACCGCCTGCGAGCTGGACTCGGAGTGCGGCAACGGCGACACGTGTGTGGCCAAGGTGTGCAACCGCCAGCTCAATTGCGCCGGCAACACCTGGGAATTGTGGCACCCGACCGAAGGCAACAAGGCCCAGGGTCGACTCAATGCGCCGCGTTGGAACCAGGCTGCGGTGCGCTTGCCGGGGGTGGCGGGCGGCTACGTCATGCTGATTGGCGGTGAGAGCGAGGCGGGGGTGCGCCAAGACTTTGAGGTCGTGCAGTTCACCACTTTGGGCGGCGGGATGATCTCGCGCGCCGACGCCGAATGCGACCCCAATGTTCAGGGTTTTGGCGATTGCGGCAACAGTTCCTTCTTCTGGCGGCCCTTGACCCAGACCCTGCCCCAGGCCCGCACGATGGCCGCGGCGACCTATGTGGCCGTCCCGCGCAACTCGCCGATCTTGGACTACCGCCATGTCTACATCGTGGGCGGTTTTTCTGACAAAGAGCACACCAAGGCGATCGGCAATGTTCAAGTGTTTGACGTCAATTCCGGCGCTTACTTGAGCACGCAGGGCTACCCGATGCAGTTCCCCCGCGGCGCGCCGATGGTCGCGGCCGTCCAGGGCGGCCCCAATGAGGGCCAAGTGCTCATCGCCGGCGGCAGCACCACGGAGAGCATTCACCTGGCCAGCGCGGAGCTGATCTACGTCAAGGTCGACAAGAGCACCGGCGTGGCCGTGCCGACGATCGAGATTGCCCCGGTGGAGAACGACATGCCCGGCGGCAATCGCACCCTGGGCACCGTGACGCCGCTGAACACCGGCCACGTCTTGCTCACGGGCGGTGTCGGCACCGGCCAAGAAGGATTGGTCGGGCAGAACGCCATGTCGGTGTGGTCCCCGTTCTAAGCCCCTTTGCCGCAACGCCAATTTAGCCGCGATCGCCGGTTTGGGCGGCGGCTGGGCAATCGCGCGATCGGCTCGCATCCAGCGCAGAATCACGGCATACTTGCTCCCTTGTCGCAGCCCGGAACGGGGCGCCGATTTTGGGGGCTTTCGTGCACCACCCGCAGGGCTTTGGCATCAGGAATTCGGCGCAGCGCGCCCGGCGGTTTTCGCGGGGTCTGGCAGTGCTGGTGGCGTTAGCGCTGCTGTGGGCCCTGGCCCCGGGGCTCAGCCCTTTTGGCGCGGCTCCGGCTGCGGCCACGGTCATCGGCACCTACCCGACGACGCCCAAGGCCTGGAAGGTATACGGCAAATCCGTGCAGTTGGGCGCATCGCTGGTGACCAACTTCACCGACTATCGCTTTAACGACAAGCTGCTGCCGCAGAGCTCGGACTCTGTCAAGATCGCCCAGAAGCTGCCCGAAGACGCGGTGGTCGTGGCGGCGTACCTGTATTGGGGCGGCTCGGCGCAGAACGCGGGGCCGGACGACACGGCGCAATTCACCGCCGCCGATGGGTTTTCTTCGCAAGTCACCGCAGACGTCTGCGACACCCGCTCCGATCCCGGCGGCACCGGGCCGCACTTCTTGTGCAAGAAAGACGTCACCGCGCTGATCGCCGCCCACCCCGGGGCGCAGACTTGGAACGGCACGTATTCATTGGGCGGAGTCGACGCCAAAGTCGCGGCGATCAAAGTCAAAGGCCCAGCGGATCCGCCGGGGACCTGCCCGCAGAATTGGTCCGGCGTAGAAGACCAAGTGTGCTGCCAGCCGACGGATGTCTACTGCCAGGGCCGCCACGCCTCGTGGTCTCTGGTGATGGTCTACGACACCAAGTTCAGCGACACCACCCAGCGCGACGTGTTTTTGTACGACGGCTTTGTCATGCTCGACGAGAAGCAAAACTCGACGGGACAGATCTTCTTTACGATCAAGAACTTCTTGGTGGCCGACCCACCGGAAGCCCAGCTGAGCTTCTACGCGATGGAAGGCGATCCGCACCTGGGCAACCCGGCTCAGGATCCGCCCGGCACCGCCGACAGCCCGCCGTGCGCGACCTGCTTTGACTTTGTGCAGTTCAACGGCACCAAGCTCACGGGCGGCGCGGGCAACAATGACGCGGACAACATCATGAATTCTACGCCAGAACCCGGCGTGGATCTGGACACCTTTGATATTTCGCCGCTGATCAAGACGGGCGACACCACCGCGACCTTCTTGGTTTCGTCTGGCAACGGCCTGCTGACGGACAACAACAACCCGCAGGTGGTGCAGGCGGGCGCGGGCGAGCTGTTCTTCTACAACTACACGCTGCTGCAGATCAACCGCAAAGCTCCGAATTTCAAGAATATTATCAGTAAACTCACCGTCAATGCCACCGAGGCGGCGCCGGGCGAAGTGCTGACCTATACCGTGGATTTGCTGAACAACGGCCAGCTGGACGCGGACAACAGCCTGCTCAAGCTGTCGGCCTGGCCGCCGGCGGGGACCGAGTATGTGCCGGGCTCGACGGTGCTGGACGGCAAGACCGTGCCCGACGTGGGCCCGCTGTCGCCGCTGCAGGCCGGCCTGAACCTGGGCAGCATCACCAATCCGGCAGGGGGCAATAGCGCGCGCAAGGTCTCATTTAAGCTCAAGATCAAGGCGAACCCCGGGGTCAATGAGGTCAGCGCCTATTCAACTCTGGACTACAGCTACGTGGGCACCAAGGGCTCGACCGTGGTGTACAACGACCAGTTTGTGGGCAACACCACGACCGTCAAGGTGATCGCCCCCAAAGTGGCCACGCCGACCCTGACGGTCACGCCCGGGAGCGCCAAGCCGGGCGACACGGTGAGCTACGCGCTGACCCTGCAGAACGTGGCGAGCGGCGCGGCTTTTGCCGGCTGGACCTGGGAGGCGCCCAAAGAGGTGCTGCTGGCCAACAAGCTCGACTGCACCTTGGACGCGCTGCTGCCGACCACCCAGCTCAAGGTCGACGCGACCGGCGGGCCCAACGGCACCGGGCTGATCACGGCGAGCAACGTGCAGATTGGCGCGGGCAAGACGGTGACGTGTACTTGGCAGGCCAAGGTGCTGTCCGGCGCGGAGCTGACGGCCAAGGGAATCAGCCCGATCAACGGACATATCGTCAATAGCCAGGCGCAGTTGAACATCGACGGCAAGGCGGTGGCCAGCGACGATCCGGCCCAGCCGGGGGCCAATGACCCGACCAAGCTGACCTTGGCGGCCCTGACCAGCTTTGTGACCTCGAGCAAAAGCGCGACGGATCTGTCGCCGTCTACGCCGCTGTTGCCGGGCGACCAGGTGCGCTTTGACTTGACAATTGTCAACAACGGTCAAGTGGCCGGCAGCGTGACCATCACCGATCCGCTGCCAAGCGAGTTGACGTTTATCAACAGCCAGTCGCCCGAGCTGGTGCTGGTGGGCAACACCGTGCAGGCGGCGAACCTGAGCGTGGCGGCGGGCGAGACCAAAATCCTGAGCTTTACTGCGCAGATCAAGCTGCAGACGCCGCCGGGGGCGACTTTTGTCAACGTGGCGACGCTCTCTCCGGGCGATGGCGGCGCGCCGGTGGTCATTCAGACGCCGAGCCAGACTGTGCAGGGTGGGCCGGATCTGGCCACGTCTAGCAAGATTGTTCAGGACTTGAACGGCGGCGACCTGGAGCCAGGCGATACCGTGCAGTACACCTTGACGTTTATCAACTCCGGCAAAGTGGCCAGCGGCGCGCTGCAGGTGGTCGACCCGATCGACGCCAACCTGACCGACGTGGGATCCATCAGCGGCGGCGGCCAGTTTGACGCGGGGAGCAAGCAGATCACTTGGAATATTCCGGCGATCGCCGCGGGCGGTCAGGCGGTGCTGAGCTTCCAAGCCAAGGTGGGCCCGCTGGTGGCCACGGGCACGTCGATCGTCAATACCGCCACGGTGTCGGGCAGCGAACTGCCGGCGCCCAAAAGCGTTTCGACCACGGTCAAGGTGCAGGC
>JBIKTV010000116.1:0-13790 GCA_044347905.1 Myxococcota bacterium | reverse complement strand
TGCTTTTTCACCACGCGCCCAACCACACTGACGAGCAGATGGACCAGATTTCAGCACATTACCAGGAAGCTGGCGCCCGGCTCGGCATGGAGGTCATCACGGCGCGCGAAGGCCTGAACCTGCCCGTGCGCGACCGGGTCCCCGCGCTGAATCTGCCTGAACTGCATCCTGAGGTGCTGGGCCGAGGCCAGCCGTGAGAGTGCGCTTCTGGGGCGTGCGCGGCTTCTACCCGACCCCGGGGGAAGAATTCTCCAAGTACGGCGGCAACACCGCGGCTTATGAAGTGACCAGCGACGCGGGCGAGACCTTGCTGGTGGACGTCGGCACCGGCGCCGTGGCGCTGGGCCGGGCGCTGATGGCGGGCGATCTGGGCCGCGGCTTGGGCCAACTGCCGATTCTCCTGACCGACACCCACCTGGATCACACCGGCGGCTTGCCGTTCTTCACGCCGGCTTTTGTGCCCGGCAACCGCTTGGATCTGTACGGCGCGGCGCCCAGAGGCCTTCGCCACATGCTGGACGCGCTTTTTGACCCGCACGTTTGCCCTATCTCCAACGTCGACAACCTTGCGGCGAGCGTCGGCATCCACGATGTGCCGCAAGAGCCGATTGGGATTGCTGATTTTACCGTCACCGGCCGGCGTGTGCCCCATGGCCGCGACACGGGGGTGGGCTGGCGCATTGAGGCGGACGGCAAGGTCCTGGCGGTGCTGACCGCGGTCGATCATCCCGACGGCCCCCTGGCAGAGAGCGTGCTGGCCATCGCCCGCGACGCCGACCTGCTGATCCACATCGCCTCTTGGCGCGATCCGGACGAATGGTCGAGCCGTTGGGGCGGCGCCGCGTCGCACAAGGCCCTGGCGGTGGCCCACGGCGCCCAGGCAAAACGCTTGTGTCTCAGCCACTACGGGCCGCGCACCACCGATGCCCGCTTGGACGAGATGGTGGAACGCCTCGGCGCCGTCGCCCACATCCCGATCGTCGCCTCGCGAGAAGGTGAGGAGATTGAACTGTGAAGAAATGTGATGACTGTGCGAACGCCTGCCGCCGCTCAGCCGCCCGGTTCGCCGCCTGGTTGGGCTTGATGATGGTCGCGTCTGCTTGCGAAGACATGATGAGCGGGGTCGGCTGCGACACCTCGGCCGCTGCAGGCATCACCGTGACGGTCCGCCTCGGCGATGGCGGCGAACAATCCTGTGTCGCGGCGGTCACCATCACCGACGGCACGGTCACAGAGACCCTGCAGGCGATCGGCCATCCGTGCCAGTATTCAGGAGCTTACGAGCGGACGGGCAAGTGGACTGCGACCGCCAAGCAAAAGGGCTACCTGCCCGCGACCGTGACCGGCATTGAGGTCGTCGCCGGCGAATGCCACGTCATCGGCCAGGCGGTGACCTTGACGCTGCAGCCTGAGTAATTTCAGCAGACTAATCGCGGTCCCCGCCTTGACCAGCTTGGCGATCCCCATCGACCGGGCTCGCCAGCGCTGCGGCCAGCGTTAGGGCCTGTGTAAAGATAACTTGACAAGACCTCTCGCGGAGCGGTGCGACGAACCCGATAGGGGGCGCGCACTTGCGACCCACCCAGCAGGCAAATGGGACCGGGGAAAATCGACTAGATTTTTCACGGGCCCTTACTTGCGGATGTGCTGCGCCAGGTAGTTCTGCGCGCCCACCTGATCGATGAGCGAGATCTGAGTCTCCAGCCAGTCCAGGTGCTCTTCTTCCGACACCAAAATGCCGGCGAGCAGCTCGCGCGTGCCGTTGTCGCCCAGGGCCACGCACGCGGCCACGGCGCGGTTGAGCCGGGCGATCGCCTCGACCTCCAGGTTGCGATCGGCGGCAAACTGCTCCGGCACGCTCTGGCCGATCTGCAGCTTCCAGTAGCGCTGCAGGTTGGGCAGGCCCTCCAGGTACAGAATGCGGTCGATGATCTGATCGGCGTGCTTCATTTCGTCGATGGATTCGTGGCGCACATAGGCGGCCAGCGAGTCATAGCCCCAATTGCGGCACATCTTGGCGTGGATGAAATACTGATTGATCGCGGTGAGTTCAGCGGTCAGCACTTCGTTGAGCAGCTCGATAATTTCGGGATTTCCCTTCACGGCGGACTCCTGGGGTGGTTGGCAGCCGCGGATAGTCGCAGGCCCAGGCGTCCGTGTCGAGCGGACAGCGTCGGAGTCCCTATGCCGCCAGGGAAAGGTTCTGCACGCTGACCCGCTGGGGCCGGCTGGGCGCGGCATTGCGCAGGTGGGCGCGCACCAGATCGCCGATCTCATCTCGGCAGCTGCCGCAGTCGCTGCCCGCGCCGCAGCGCTGCTCGATGTCGTCCGCGGACTGCGCGCCGCTGTGGACCATCTGTTGGATGTCGCTGTCAGAAATCGCTTTGCAGATGCAGATATACATGCGAGCGTCTCCTGCTGGCCTTGACCGCGCTGCGGACCCGAGGGCCGGCGACCAGCCGAATGCTGGCGGCGCGCAGCCATGAACATGAATATGATATTCACTTTCAGAAGTCAAGGCGGGCGGCCGGCGCCGCAGAATTTTGCTTCGCCCTTGCGCAATCGCCCGGCAGAGCTTAGAATTGCGCGCCTTTTGCGGCGTTCCCGGTGTTCGGGGGCGTGCGGCAGAGGGAAAACCCAAGAGAAGGCTAGTACTTCTCGTTCATCGGCCGCCCTGACCGCGTCGGATCCTGCTGATCACGGCCCAAGCCGTGGCCCAGCGGCCCAACGCGCCCTCCGTGCTGAATCGACAGGTCAATTGGCCTGAGGTGCAGTGCAACTGGGGGCGGAGCTACAACGGAGAGATCGTGGAAACCATTCAAGTCAAAGACATGCTCGAGGCCGGCGCCCACTACGGTCACCAGACCCGCCGCTGGAACCCCAAGATGAAGCCGTACATCTACGGCGCCCGCAACGGCATTTACATCCTCAACCTCGGCCGCACCGCCAAGCTGCTCAAGGATGCGCAGAACTTCCTTTCGCGCATCACCGCCCGCGGCGAGCAGGTGCTGTTCGTGGCCACCAAGCGCCAAGCTCGCGACATCGTTCGCGAAGAGGCGGGTCGCGCCAAGCAGCCCGTGGTCGCCCACCGCTGGCTCGGCGGCACGCTGACCAACTTCCGCACGCTCAAGACCTCGATCGAGAAGCTCGCCGAGATCGAGCGCATGCTCAGCCCTGAAATGGCTGGCCGTCTGCCCAAGAAGGAGCTCAGCTTCCTCGCCAAGCAGCGAGACAAGCTCGTCCGCAACATCGGCGGTCTGCGCACCATGCCGGCGATGCCGGGCGCGATTTTCGTGGTCGATCCGGTGGAGGAGCACATCGCCATCGCCGAAGCGCGCCGCAAGGGCATCCCGATCATCGCCCTGTGCGACACCAACGCCGATCCGGACGTCGTGGACTACATCATCCCGGCCAACGACGACGCGATGCGCTCGATCCGCTTGTTCGTCAAGGCCGCCGCGGACGCCTGCTTGGCCGGCGCTGCGATGAGCCGCGAGAACATGGGCCGCGACTTTGAGGGCGGCACCACCAGCGCCAGCGCCTCGGACCGCGTCGAAGTGATCGTCAAGCCGCGCCACGTCGATGTGGTCGCCGACGAGATCGAAGAAGAGGTCTAAGCCCCTTGGGGCAGCGGGCCCCTGACGCTGCCCAGTATTTCCTCTTTCCTATCCACTGTTTGGGGCTTCCCCACCCAGTCCAGACCAGTCCTGTCGCCACGCAGCGGCAGCGATGGAGGATGTCATGGCCGTTTCTGCTTCCCAGATCAAGGACCTGCGCGAGCGCACTGGCGCGCCGATGGGCGACTGCAAGAAGGCGCTCGAAGAAAACAACGGCGATATCGCCAAGTCCATCGAATTCTTGCAGAAGAAGTCGCTGGCTTCGGCCGCCAAGAAGTCGGGCCGCGTCGCCGCAGAAGGCCGCGTGGGCTCGTACGTGCACCACGACGGCAAGACCGGCGTGCTGATTGAAGTCAACTCCGAGTCGGATTTCGTCGCCAAGACCGACGATTTCAAGGAGCTCGTCAACTCGATCTGCCTGCAGATCGCCGCGATGGGTCCGCGCTGGGTCAAGAAAGAGGACGTGCCGGCCGACATCGTCGCCCAGCAGCGCTCGATCTTTGAAGCCCAGGTCGCTGAGATGGACAAGGAAGGCAAGAAGCCGGAAGCCATCCGTGCCAAGATCGCCGAAGGCAAGATGAACAACTGGTACGCGGACGTCTGCCTCCTCGACCAGGTGTACGTCAAGGATGACAAGCTGACCATCGGCAAGCTGCTGAGCGAGAAGATCGGCAAAATCGGCGAGAATATCGTCGTCCGCCGCTTTGTGCGCTTTGAGCTGGGCGAGGGCATTGAGAAGAAAGCCGACGACTTTGTCGCCGAAGTCGAGCGCATGGCTCAGGCGTAAGCCCGGGTAAAAAGAGAGCAAAAATGTCCCGCACCGAGCCGACGCCCCAGGCGCTAGCGCGCCAAGCTGAGATGCTCGGCCACCGGGTCAAGAAAACCTTCGACCGCCTCAAGGGAGTCATGTCCCGGGGGGCGGTCGATTGTTTTCGGCTCTACGATCGCGATATTCCAGAAATTCGCGCGGTGGTCGATTGGTATGCGGGTCACGTGGTCGTGGGCGAATATAGCCGCACGCTGACCGAACAGTGGCCCGAGTGGCTGCCCGCGATGACCGACGCGGTGGGCGAGGCCCTGGGGGTGCCGGCGGAGCATCGCCACTGCAAGGTGCGCCGCACGGGCGATCGCGGTGAGCGCTATGAGCGACTCGACCGCACCGACCAGCGCCTGCTGGTGCGCGAGGGGCCGATCCGCCTGTGGGTCAACCTGGACGACTATCTGGACACCGGGCTGTTCAGCGACCATCGACTGACGCGCAAGTGGCTGGCGGCAGAGATCCCCGGTGGCGATTTCCTGAATCTTTTCTGCTATACCGGCGCCTTCACCGCGGCGGCGGCGGTCGCAGGGGCGCGCCAGACCACCAGCGTCGATGCCTCTGGCCGCTATCTGCAGTGGCTCAGGGACAACCTAGTGGCCAACGGTTTTGATCAGCAGGCCCACCTGCAGCAGCACGAGACCTGGCGCGGCGACGCCCGGGATTTTCTGCGCCTCGCCGTGCGCAACCGCCGGCATTGGGACGTGATTGTCTGCGATCCGCCCAGCTTTTCGCAGCGACCGGATGCCCCCGTGTTTGAGGTGCAGCGCGACCACCGAGCCCTGGTCGAGCAGTGTCTGCAGGTGCTCGCGCCCGGCGGCGTGCTGTGGTTTTCCTGTAATCACCAGCGTTTTGAGCCGGACCTCGGCGATCTCCCCGGCTATCGCGTGGAGGATTGGACCGAGCGCAGCATCCCCCCGGACTACCGCAATCGGCAGGTCCATGGGCTGTGGAAGATCTCAGCAGAATTGGCCGTTTAGCCGCAGTCGGCGCAGCAGACGCCGCGGGCGCTGAACCTTTTGCTGTTCCCCCGCAACAAAACAAGTTGGACAATGGACCGTCGCGGCGGGCCGCGCAGGAGGAGGCGATGACTCCAAAGCTGGCAGAGCGCAGGCAAGGGTTCTCACGGCATTCATCGGTCTTGCTGGCTCGCTTGGCGCTGGTGGCACTCGCGTCTGTAGCGACGGTCTTGCCCGGTCTGGCCACAGCGCTAGGCCCCCAAGCCGGTGAGTGGCTGATGCCGCGGCACAACGTGCGCCAGACGGCTTATGCCCCAGAATATGCAAACTTGGCACAGCCAGCCGTGCGATGGCGGATCCCGATCCCCAGCCAATTGGCGGCGGCGATCGCGGTCGATGTCGACCTGGACGGCCACCAGGACCTCCTGACCGTCAACGCGGGGCGGCTCGCGGCGTCGACGCTGCTGGGCAAAATCCTGTGGCAGACGGCGAGTTTGGGCGTCAACTCGGTCATTGGCCTTGCGGACATGGACGGCGACGGCGCGCCCGAAGTGATCGCCGCGGCGGCCCACGCGGTCCACGTGCTGCGGCTCGCGAGCGGCGAAATCCTGTGGTCCTCTCCGGCTGGAGCCTACAAATCGCTGGGTCTAGCTGCATTGGCGGACTTTACCGGCGACGGCAAGGTCGATTTGGCGATCGCCAGCTCCTCTGGGCCCTCCGCGCAAGAGAAGCCGGCGGCGGCGATCTGGTCCTTTGCCGAGGCCACGGCGACGGTGGTCGCGACGACGGCGATGCCCGGCCCGGACAACCTCTTTCCGTACGGCGGCAACCAGCAGGTCGTCGATGTCGACGGCGATGACGTCGTGGACTTGCTTGTCCCTGGGGTGCAGCGCCTGGGGGCGTTCAGCGGCAAAACTGGAGAATTGCTGGCGATAACTCCGCAGCTCCCCAACCTGTTTGTGTTCATGCCGGTGCAGCGCTGGAGGCCCAAGGCGAGTCAAGAGGCGCCCTGGGTGGTGTGGCCGGCGAGCAATCCCGGCGGTGGCGGGACGCAGCGGCAGGTCGGTTGGTACGTGATGCAAAAACAGGGCGCGGAACTGGCCATCCGCTGGCAATACCAGGCGGCGGATCCCGCCAGCGAAGCGGTGTCCGTGGTCAGCGGCAGCGGCGGCGACCTTGATGGCGATGGCCAAGGCGAGCTGATTGCCAGCCGCTTCTCTGGCGGCCAATGGCGCCTGCAGGCGTGGGATTTGCCCACCGGACAGACATTGACCACTAGCACGGGGGCCGATTTTGCCGCCGGAACGGGCCAGCCCGGCGAACAGGGGCCGGTGCTCGTGGGCGCGTTTCGCCACGCGGGGGCGTCATTCCTGGTGGTGCAGCTGCAGGTAGACCGCACGGCCGCTCAGCAACCGCCGCTGCGACTGGTCAGTTGGAGTCGCAAGACTGGGTTCGTGCAGCTGGCCGACCTTGGCGAGGGCCGCTGGTGGCCGGGCAACCGCCCCGCGCTAGACGACGGAATTGCCGGATGGAACACGCCGCTGATCTCGCTGCTGAGCTTGCAGACAGGGCAAGAGTCGCCGGAATTGATCGTGTTGCGAGACAAGAACAAAGACGGCGCCATGGACCAGCTGGAGAGGCTGCTGTGGACCGCAGGGGGCTTGCAGGTGCTCAAAAGCCAGGCGCTGCCGGCCAATGCCCTGCCGATTCAGGTGGCTTCGGCCGCGGGTGGAATTCGGCTGGTGCTGGCTGGCGCAGACGGCCAAGTGGCGGCCTGGGACCATCAGCTCCAGCTCGTCAACGACGCAAACGGCGATGGCAAGGCCGATCTGATGCGCTTTGCCGCCGGCCAAGTGTATCCGCTGGTGGGCCGCTGGAAGGCCACGGATGCCTCTCCGAGCCTGGTCATGGCCGTAGGGCCCCAGGTGGCTGCGTATTCGCTGGCCGCTGCCGGTCCGGGCAAACCGCCCGCAGAGACGTGGCGGCGGTTTTACCCGGCGACCGTCCAGACGCTAAACCTGCTCGACAGCGACGGCGACGGAACGCGCGAGGCGATGGCTGGCCTGCAACCCGTTGGGCAAACCGTGCAGTTGCGGGCGATTTCAAGCGCTGGCGATGCGCTGTTCCAATGGAGCCCGCCGCCGCCGCTGATGGCGTGGAATTTTGCCGCTCCGGGGCTGCTGGCTCACGATGTCGACGCCGACGGTGCGGAGGACCTGCTGGTCCGCATGGCGACCCAACTGCCCGGCGCCGACACGGTGCTGCGGACATCGCTGTGGAGCGGCAAGACCCGCACTTTGCTGTGGACCGGTTCTTGCGCCGGCCTGACGGACACCCACATGTCTCTGGACCTGTCCACCCAGCCGCCGCGGGCCGTCGCTGCGCCCTATACGTCGCGGATCAGCTGTGACGCGCTCACGGGCCAACTGGTGACTGGCAGCCAGAACCAGGCCGGCGGCTACGGCGTGCCCATGGTAGCGGAGCTGAACGGCGCAGCGCCTGCAGAATTTGTCCTGGGCGGGCCGGCCCTGGTGATGCAGGCCTTGGACGGTCAGACGCTTGCGCAGCTCTGGAGCGTGGACGACAAGCGCGTGGGCGGCTTTGCGGCGGCCTTGGTCGATTCGCTTGGCAAGCCCGTAAGCGTGCAGTTGGCGGGGGCCGCGGCTGAAGTGCAAGCCCGCGACGCAGCGACCGGCAAGCTGCTGTGGGCGCGGGTCCTTCTGGGCAAACAGGCGTGGCCGGTGGAGTCTGCGCCGCAGCACACCGTTTCCGTGCAGCGTCTGGCGGTGATGGGCGGCCTCAGCGGCCCGGGCGACCCCGTGGCCATCGTCAGTTCGAGCGAAGGTCTGCTGTACGCGCTCAAGGTCAGCGATGGCAGCGTGCTGTGGACCCTAGAGACCTTTGGCGCGGTCAGCAGCCTAGTGCCCGCCGATGTCGACGGCGACGGCGCCCTGGAGCTCTTGGTAGCCATGCCAACGGGTGAATTGGTCGCGCTGGACGGCAACGTCGCCACAGCCCCGGCCGCCGCGCTTGACGTAGACCCGACCCAGGCCAATCCGCCTGCCGTCGATATCGATCTGCAGGAGGAGACCACGGTGATTGCCGCGCGCTGGACCCCAGTCGCCAATGCCCAGGGCTATGTAGCGCGCTTGGTCGATGACAACGGCGCGCAGCTCGTGCCAGCCACCGCCTCGAGCGAGCCGGCCCTGCGGGTGCAAGACCTGTATCTGCAGCCCGGCCACACCTACCGCTGGGCGGTGGCCTCCCACGCCTCGCAGGGCGCAGACGCGTCGTTCTCTAGCGAGACCTGGTCGGACGGCGTCGCGATCGTCGACGCATCGCCGCCCTGGTTTAGCGACCTGCCGTGCCAGCCCGCTTGCGCCGTGCTCCCCGGAACCGCCGTGGGGATCAGCGGTCACGCCTACGATCGCACGAGGTTGTCCCATGTCCGCGCGGAGTTGCGCGACAATTCTTCCGCCAGCACTGCGCCGCTGAGCGCCGTCCAGTGGCCCTGGCTTGGCACCGACTACCCGATCCAGTGGCAAAGCGAACTCCCTGGCCCGGGCACTTACAGCGTGCAATTCACCGCCACCGACTTGGCCGGCCATAGCGCCAAAACCACTGTTACTGTGCATGTTTGTGCCACCGGGCAGGTGGTCAAGGGCAGCGTCTGCGGTCTGCCCGACCCGCCAGCCCCCAAGCCCGTGGTCGTGGACGGCACGGAAGCGGAGGGCTGCAGCGCTGGACCGGCTGGACGGGGCTTGGGTGGCCTGAGCGGGCTCCTTGCCCTCAGCGTGTTGGCCGCGCTGGGCCGGAGGCGCGCAGGGCGCAAAGGCTGGTCTAACCGGTTGTCCGCGCTCGCATAAACCCGCCCGCTTGCTCAAAGGCTTGGTCCGCTTGGGGCGTCAGGCCGGCAAAGGCCGGGTAGACGTGGACCATGTCGGCCGCGACCTCCAGCACCACCTCAACACCGGCGGCCCGGGCTTGGCTGGCGAATTCAACGACTTGGTCGCGCAGAATCTCTTTTTCGCCCACCTGGATCAGCAGAGGCGGCAGGCCCTGAAGGTCGGCCCGCACCGGCGAAACCAGCGGATCTAGAGGACTTCCGTGTTCGCCGAGGTAAGTAGGCGCAAAGAGGTCGCGGTGGTAGGCGAGGGGGGACAGGTAGTCGAAGGGCAAATTCTCTCGCCAGGAGGCGCGCTCGTCGGCCAAGTCAACCGCAGGCGATAGCAGCCACGCGGCCGCAGGCAAGGGCAAGCCGCGGTCGCGCAGGCTCAGGAGCGTAGAGATCGCCAGGCCGCCACCCGCAGAATCGCCAGCGATGATCAGGTTTTCTGTGACCTCACCGCTCTCAAGTAGCCCTACGCAGGCGGCCACGCAGTCCTCTAAGCCGGCTGGGTAGCGGTGCTCCGGCGCCAGGCGGTAGTCCAAACCCACCACCCGGGCGTCCGCCGCGTGGGCTAGCCGCGCCATGAGCGCCCGGTGCGTGCCAATCGAACCCGTGACAAAGGCGCCGCCGTGCAAATACAGGACACACCGGCGGGATGCGCTGCCCTTGGGCTCCAGCCACTCGACCTCGCGACCCGCCAGCTGACCCTTGCGCTGCAGCGTCGTGCGCCCCAGACGGCCGCGCAGGGGCGGCGAGGGCAGGTTCAGCTTCTGGCCGCGCATCAGCGGCGCGAGCATGGCGCCCACCAGAAATCGCAGCACCTCCACGGCCACTGCAAAGACCAGGGACCAGCGCCGCGGCAGTCGGCCAGCCAGCCGCCGCCCCAACACCTGCAGCACCAGCCAGGGCAGCACCAAAGCCAGGCGCAGCAGCATCCACAGCCCCGCGTGGCGCTCGCGCAGGCTAGGCTGTGGCAAAAAGGCTGTGTTCATAAGACTCTGCGCGAGTGGGGGGCCTGGGCAAGCGCTCCGCTGCCGCCATTGCCTAGAGGCGTCAGTGCTTGTGACCCTGCCCAGGCGCGTGCAGGTGGGGCTGGTCATGCGGCGGCGGAGCCGGAGTTGGCACGCCTCCATCGCTGGCAATCACCTCAAACCCCTTGTGCTGGAAAGCAAAGATTCCGTCGTCCATCACCGCGGTGTGCTTGTAGCCGCGCTTGCGAAGCTCGTCCACCACAACACCCGAGGCGTGGTGCGGGCAGGCGCAGTAGGCGATGACCCAGGTGCCGTCGTTGGGGATCTTGTCGATATTGCGGAGATCGTAGTACGGCAGAGAAACGGCCCCGGGGATCCGCAGCCGCGACCAGTCCGATGGCGCGCGGGCATCGGCGATAACGATGCGGCGCTTCTGCGTCAGGGCCTCGTTGACGGCTTCTGGGGTCACCAAGCGCCCGTCTTTCAGGGTGAATTCGGCTTGCTTGCCCGTGGGGTTGATCACCGGCGAAGCCACCCACGGCTCGGCGGGCGGCCCCGCGGGCGGCGGCGGCGGTTGGGCAGCCCCGGCGATGGCCAACGAGCGCAAATAGGCAATCACATCCTCAATTTGCTTGGGTTTGAGCGCCGTGCCCCAGGCCACCATGTCCGTCCCCGGGCGGCCATAGACGATGGCGTGGCGCAGGAACCCGTCTGAAGCCAGACCCAGAAACACCTGATTGAACAAGTGGACGGCGCTGTCGCGCTGGTTCGGCGAACCGTGGCAATCGGCGCAGTGCTCGCCAAAAACCAATTGGCCCTGGCTGGGATCGCCCACGGCCAGCGTGCCATCTAGCGGCAACAGCGCCGGCGCGTCCTGACGCAGCCAGGAGGTCAGCGCCTCCAGCTCCATTGGCCCCAGCGGTCCGCCAAATTCGCGGCCATACGCCGCCATCGCCGTGCCTGGCCGGCCGCGGGCGATGCTGTCGCGCAGGAATTGCGGCGCCGCCGTAGCGAGAAATGTCGGGCTCTTTAGGCTCGGGGCATTGTCCGCCGCATAGCCTTCTCGCTGCTGTCCATGGCACAGGGAGCAGTATTGTTGATAGATTTTCGCTGGGTCTGCAGGGGCCTCGATCGCCGCGACCGCGCTGGCAGCCGCGGGCACCTCAACCGCCGGGGCAACGGCCGCCGGGGCCTTCACAGGCGCTTCCACGGCAGGCAGAGGCGCCAGAGGCTTGGGTTTTGCAGGGTTGCAGGCCGCCGACAGCGCAATCGCCGCGGTCCACATCGCCAAGGCTACATTGGAGTTTCGCATGGTTGTCCTGCCCGCGGCGCAGCATACCCGGGGCGCCGCGGGGCGCGCAGGATGCCTGACCCCCCGCTCGCCGGCAAGTCCAAGCTGCGGTCCGGGCAGAGCTGTGCTCGGCACCGACCGACCGAGTGATCAGGGGGATTGGGCCGTGCCTATTGTCGAAAACCGCAGGCGCTTCGGGCTTTATGGAGTGGTGCGGTTGACGGGTGCATGCCAAAGCCCCAGCACCCAGGCGGACTGCAGTCCGCGGCTGGCGTCTCTACTGCGCGAGCTGGGCTTCGAGATCGGCCTTGCTGATTTCGCCGGCGTGGCGCCACTTCTCTTTGCCGGCCACGTACAGCACAAACACGGGCACACCCTGGATTTTTTCGCGTGCCGCCAGGGCCTCGCTCTGGTCGACATCGACGCGCATCACCACCGCCTTGCCTTTCCAGTCGGCGGTCAGTTGGTCGACCACCGGCGCCATCGCTTTGCACGGCGCACACCAAGGGGTCTGATAGTCCACAAGGACCTTGGCCTCTTTGGCCAAGAGGGCATCCAGCGCCGCCGGCTCCAGACCCGCGGTAGAATCGGCGTTGGTCGCCGCGCCGCGCTCCACCGGCAGACCGGCCTGCAGCCAGGTCATGATGCCGCCCTGCATGTTGTAGACCTCAGCAAAGCCCATGCGCGCCATCTGCTTGGCCGCCGCAGCGCTGCGCGACCCCGTGGCGCAGTACACAAACACGGGCCGGCTTTTTTGCATCTTGTCGAGCTTTTGCACGAACTTGGGGTCGCTGATATCGACGAGGCTGGACCCGGCCAAGTGGGCGCGGCCGTACTCGCCCGCCGTCCGCACATCGACCACCAGACCCTTCTTTTGATCAAGCGCCGCCTTCCATTCCGCCGCCCCTAGGTGCTGCACCCCGGCTGCTTTGGCGGCCCCCGTCGACGCCGCCACGCCCGCCGTGGGCCGGAAGTCAGGCTCCGCCGCGGCGTTCTTTTCGCAACCGCTGACACCCACCACGGCCATCAACCCGACCACTGCGGCCGCGTTGCCCATCCACTGCGCTGCTTTCATGCTTCTCCTGGCCGCCAGCCCACACCAAGACCCATCTCGGGGGCGGCTCCTTCTTGAGAGCCTCGCTTGGGGCCATGGATTCAACGGGTCGGGGGGGCGGGGCGATCTCGGTGGCGATTGGGTTGGGGCTGGAGTTTAGTCGTGGCTATCAATGGGTTGTGGCGGCTCCCACCGCCGCCTTGCTTCGCTCGCGGCTGGGTCTTGGTCTTGACTAACGCAGGGTTAGGGCGGCTCCCACCGCCGCATTGCTTCGCTCGCGGCTGGGTCTTGGCCTTGACTAACGCGGGGTTAGGGCGGCTCCCACCGCCGCATTGCTTCGCTCGCGGCTGGGTCTTGGCCTTGACTAACGCAGGGTTAGGACGGATCTCGCCGCCGCATTGCTTCGCTCGCGGCTAACGGACGTCCCCTCAGTGTGGATTGCGCGGGGGTAGGAGGGTAAGGGAGGAAGGGGTTGTAGGGGAAGGAAACGTTAGGGTAGTAGGGGGCTGCGAAGCCCCCACGTTCCCTATGGTTCCTTCCCCTACATCACCCGCCTGGAGAGGCAAAACCCCCCTCGCGCGGAGCGCGGAATTGGCTTCGCCAGAAAAACCCTAATGGGTAATGCTCACCTCGGGCTCATGGATCCCCAGGTCATCGCGGCCCAACGCCGTTGGATTCGCCAAGAACCTTGTCGGCTCGTCGAGCCTCAAAACCGCTTGGAGGACCTGATCCGCGTGGTCGACCGCGATAATCTCAATGTCCTTGAGCACCTCTGCTGGGATTTCGGGCAAATCCCGCTCGTTTTCCCGCGGAATCACCACGCGGGTGACCCCGGCCCGATGGGCAGCGATGACCTTCTCCTTCAGGCCGCCGATCGGCAAGACCCTGCCGCGCAGGGTAATTTCTCCGGTCATCGCCACGTCGTGGCGCACTGGAATCAGCGTCAGCGCGCTGCACAGCGCCGTGGCGATGGCGATGCCGGCCGACGGCCCGTCCTTGGGGATTGCCCCTTCTGGGAAGTGCACGTGGACGTCGATCTTCTGGGCGAATTCCTTATTGAGCCCCAGCAAGTGCGCGCGCGAGCGCACGTAGGTCATCGCCGCTTCGACCGACTCCTTCATCACGTCGCCGAGCTTGCCGGTCACGGTCATGCGGCCCTTGCCGGGCACCAGGCTGACTTCGACGAGCAGCA
>JBIKTV010000506.1:0-4226 GCA_044347905.1 Myxococcota bacterium | reverse complement strand
CCAACCAGCTGAACGCGCATCTCCTGAATTTGCCGGTCTATTTCAGCGCGCGGCCGCTGGTCGCGAATCGCGTCTTCAAGCCGGTGCGCCTCGGCCTGGAGTTGGTTGGCGCCAATGTTGCCGGCCACGCCTTTGAGGGTGTGCGCCATGCGCTCGGCTCCGGCGCGATCGTCGTTGTCCAGTGCGGCGGTCACGGCCTCGGCGGCGCAGCGCTGGCCCGCCATGAAGCGACGCAGCATGGACAAATACAAAGGCTTCTTGTCTAGCACCCGCCGCAGCCCGTTGCTGGAGTCGAGCCCGTCGACAAGGTCCCACGGATCCACCGCCGGCAACGGCGCGGGCGCTCGCAGCGCAGCCCCACCCAGCGACTGCCGCGGCCGGATCCAGGTGAGGAGGGCCCGCCAAAGATCCTCGGGTTCAATGGGCTTGGCCACGTGGTCATTCATGCCGGCAGCCAAGCAGCGGTCGCGGTCGGCCAGCATGGCGTTGGCCGTCATGGCGACGATCGGCAGGTCTTTGTACGCGGGATTATTGCGGAGCTCGCGCGTGGCGGTAAGCCCGTCCATCACCGGCATTTGCATGTCCATCAGCACCATGTCGTAGGCCGCGGTGCCAATCATCGCCAGCGCCACCAAGCCATTCTCGGCCAAGTCGACCACAAAGCCGGCGCCTTGCAGCAGCTCGACCGCCACTTCTTGGTTAAAGTCGTTGTCTTCGACCACCAGAATGTGGGCGCCGGCAATCGAAGTGAGCTGGGCAAAACTGTCTTGCTGGGGCGCAGGGAACTGCTGTGCGCGGGTGCTCCCTCCGCCCAACATCCGCACCACGCCATCAAACAGCATCGACGCGCTCACGGGCTTGATCAGCACCCCCTCAATGCCGATCTGCTCGGCGCCAGCCAGGACCTCCTCGCGGCCAAACGCGGTGATCATCATCAGGTGAGGCGCGTGGGTCAGCGGCAGCACCTTGATTTGCCTGGCCGTTTCCATGCCGTCGAGCACGGGCATCTGCCAGTCCAAGAACACCACGTCGTAGGGCTGGCCGGCGCGGTCGGCACGCGTCACGGCGGCAAGCGCGCCCGTGCCCGAGTCTTCTTGCGCCACGTCAAACGACATGCCCGTCAGCAGGCTGCTCAGCACGAGCCGGGCACTTTCGTTGTCGTCGACCACCAGCACGCGGCGGCCCTGCAGGTCGCTCGACAGCGCGAGCTTGCGCTGAACGCTCGCGGCGCGGCCCAAGCGCGCGGTAAACCAAAACGTGCTGCCGCGACCCGGTTCGCTCGTTACGCCAACCTCGCCGCCCATCAGCTCGGCCAGCTTCTTTGAGATCGCCAGGCCTAGGCCGGTGCCGCCAAACTCGCGCGTCGTGGAGGTATCGCCCTGCGAAAAGCGCACAAACAGCCGCGAGATCTGCTCCGGCGTCAGCCCTGCGCCGGTGTCGCGCACGCTGCAGTGCAATTCCACGCTCCGGTCCGGCTGTTCTGCGGCGCGCACCGCCACGGCGATCTCGCCATGGGCAGTGAACTTGACGGCATTGTTGCAGTAATTGATCAGGATCTGCCCAATGCGCAGCGGGTCGCCAATAAGCCGCGGCGGCACGTTGCGATCCACGTCAAAGACTAGCTCAATGCCCTTGGCGGCGGCTTTTTCGGCCACCAGGTTCGCCACGTTGTTGAGCACGTTCTCAAGCGAGAACTCGGTGTGCTCGATCGACAGCCGGCCCGACTCCACCTTGGAGAAGTCGAGGATGTCGTTGATGACGCCCAGCAAGTGCCGCCCCGAGCTCTGGATCTTGACCATGTAGTCGCGCTGGTGCGGCGTCAGCTCGGTCTTCATCGCCAGGTGCGACATGCCCAAGATGGCGTTCATCGGCGTGCGGATCTCGTGGCTCATGTTCGACAAGAAGTCGGACTTGGCGAGGTTTGCCTGTTCGGCCGCGGCCTTGGCCATGCTCAGCTCTTCGGCGCGTTGGCTGAGCACCTGGTCGTAGCGTTTGCGCTCCGTGATGTCGCGGGCGGCGGCGAACACACCTCGCAACAGGCCGTCGCGGTCGTAAAACGTGGTGGCGTTGTACGAAACGGCCGTCTCGGTGCCGTCTTCAGCGCGGGCCACCAGGTCGTAGTCGGCCACGCGCCGCTCGCGCAGCACCAATTCCACGCCCGCCTGCGCTCGATCGGGGTCGCTAAACTGGTCGCGAAACGGCGCGCCGATGAGCTGGGCGCGGCTGCGGCCGGTCAGCAACTCCATCTGCCGGTTGGCGTCGGTGATGACGCCTTGCGGGTCGGTGGCCGCCAGCGCATCAAGACTCGCCTCAATCAGCGAGCGCGTGTAGAGCTGCTCCTCGTGCAAGGCCGCCTGATTGGCGTGCTCAGCCGTCACGTCGCGGAACACCAGCACGGCGCCCAGGACATGACCTTCGCGATCGCGAATTGCCGCGCAGCTATCGTCGATTGGACACTCGCTGCCGTCTAGCGCGATGAGCAGCGTGTGGTTGGCCAGAGCCTGCGATGTCCCAAGCGCCAGCGTCGCCGTCACGGGTATCGGCGCCAGCTCGCGCGTCGTCTCGTGGATGATGCGAAAAACCTTGTCGATGGGCTGGCCCTTGGCCTGCTCGCGCGACCAGCCCGTCAGCCGCTCGGCGAGCGGGTTCAGAACTGTAATCAGGCCTTGGGCGTCGGTCGCCACCACGCCGTCGCCGATCGAGTTGAGGGTGACGGCCAGCCGCTCTTCGCTGACCTGCAGTGCGGAATTGACCGCCACCAGTTGCAGGTTTTGGTCCTGCTGTGCGGTCAGGGTGCGCTGCGTCTCGGCCGCTTGCTGCTGGGCGATGCGGCTGCGGCTGTCGCGCACCATGAGCCATGAGAACAGCCCTGCCGCCAGCACTGCGAGCACCCCGGCGATGGCGATCATGGCAAAAAATAGCGACATGCTCCACAAGAACTTGCCTTCAAAGTACACACTGGCCGCTTCTTCGCTGGCATCAAACGCACTCAGCTCTTGGCGCAGCTGGTCCATAATCTCTTTGCCTTGCCCGCCATTCAGCATCAACGAGGTCCCCTGCATCCCTTGGATTCGCCGGGCTTCGATGCTCTGCTCCAGATCGGCCAGCTTGGCCTCGACCAACGGCACCGCCGCGTCCAGGTGCCCGATGGCCTCGCTGTTCGCTGCCAGCTGGCGCAATTACCCGAGCTGACCGCGGATTTGGCTGTGAACCCGCAGATAGGGCTCTAGGTAATGGCTGTTGCCTGTGAGCAGGTAGCCGCGCTGGCCGGTCTCGGCATCCCGCACCGCAGATAGCAGGTCCGCGGCCGCTGTGGCCACCCTGCGGGAGTGCCGGCCGGCAGCCGCCGTCGACTCGATTTGGGCAAAGCCGCTCAGTGCGGCGACAATGCAAAGCGTGACCAAGAGGGCGGCGCCTACCAACCAGAGGGCTACATGGCGTAACGGGTTCACAGAACACCAGGCGATGCGACACGTCGTCGCGGCATAGGCGTGGCAGCGCGCGCAATTGTGCTGTCAATTTGCGTGGATAGTGGCCGGCCTTGGGCACCGGAGAGCTACCTGACGAAGGTAGCAGCCGCCGCCGGCGCCGCAAGCCCTGGCGGCTCTGCAGCCGGCGAAGTGGCAATATAAGTTCGCAAGGACTCTGTCAGCCCCTTGAGCGCCAGCGGCGACTGCGCTTGCCAGGTAAAGTGTTCGCGCACCAGCTCCATCGTCTGCTCGGCGACCAGCACCTGCCCCGGCGGGCAGTGGCTCTGCAGCCGGGCCGCGGCGTTTACCGGCGTGCCGAGCACCGTGTACGACATCTGATCTTGGCTGCCAAAGTTACCCACCGTACAGGGCCCGGTGGTGATGCCGATGCGCACCGCCAAGTCGTCGGTCAAACCGTGGGCGCGCCAAGCGGAATTTAGCAGAGGCAACTGCTCCTGAATCTCGAGCGCCATCTGTACGCAAGCCAGCGCGTCGGCCGCTGGACCGTGCGACACCGGATCGCCAAAGAACACCAGCATGGCGTCGCCGATGTACTTGTCGAGCGTGCCGCCGTACTTGCGCACGATCCGCGTCATCTGCGCAAAGTAGGCGTTGAGCAGCACCGTCATGTCTTCGGCGCCCAGCCGCTCGGTGCGGCTGGTAAAGCCTTCGATATCCGAAAAGAAGATCGAGAGCCCCTTGCGCTGGCTCGCCACCAGCTCCGACACCTCGCCGCGCTGGATGCCGGCCGACAGC
>JBIKTV010000505.1:0-4239 GCA_044347905.1 Myxococcota bacterium | reverse complement strand
GGTGCTCAAAGGCCACCGGAGCCTGATCGCCGCCCCGGACGGCCGCTGGGCCCTATGCAACCAGCCCAACGCGGCCCTGGCCCGCGGCGGCAGCGGCGACGTCTTGGCGGGGACCATCGGCGGCCTGCTCGCCCAGGGCGTGGCGCCCTTTGAGGCCGCATGCCTGGGGGTCTGGCTCCACAGCCGCGCCGGGGCCCTCTTGCGCCGCGATGCGGGCACCCGCGCCGGCCTCGCCTCGGAGCTCGCCTGCTCCATAGGCGCTGCCGTCAAGGAAATTGAGGACCAGCCGCGCCGCGGAAGGCCCGGCGGCCAGCGCGACAGCTAACAGCGACTTTTTGCAGATTTCCCTAGCCCTCAACGGCATTTAACGTAAGGGGGGGTCACGTTGGAGCGGCGGGACGGCCGGCGGCGCCCCCACGGGAGGTTCGTGCAGCGCTTCTGCCAAATTCCATCGCCGCAGCTTGGACTTAACGTAAGGGGGGGAGGTGTTTTGCCGCCCGCCTTGTCACCGCCCGCGGAGATCGCTACCGTGCAGCCCATGGTCCCGCCCGTCCACCTCCCCGCCGCCCGCCCGTCCGCCGCCCCGGCGCTCGCCTGGGCCCTGTGGCTGGCCGCCGCCCTGCTGTTCGCAGGCTGCATGGAAGAAGGCGCAAAAACCGGCAGCCGCTGCACCGCGGCCACGCAGTGCCTGAGCAATTTCTGCTACGCCAACGTGTGCCTGGAGCCCAGCGGCGACGACGACGGCGACGGCGTGCTGAACAAAAGCGAACACGCCGTGGGCGCCCACCCCCTGCAGGCCGACAGCGACCGAGACGGCAAGCCGGACAGCCTGGAGTGGGGCCCGGCCAGCGCCGCACACGACGGCGACGGCGACGGCAAGCCCGACATCGTCGAATCAGCCCTGGGCGATCTCGACGGCGACTGCCTGGCCGATGAGGCCGACTCCGACGACCTCAAGATGCTCGCAGACAACAAAAAGCTCAGCGAACTTGCGTGTTCGCGCACGGGGGTGTGCAGCCTGACGCCTGCCGCCATCACCGCCAGTTGCGTGCAGGCCTCGCTGGTGTGCAACTATGCGGCGGTGCCGGGCTGGCAGGCGGTGGAGGCCTGCGACGGTGTGGACAACGACTGCGACGGCCAGACCGATGAGGGCTTTGTCTACCAGGGCGCGGCCATCGGCCAAACCTGCTCAGGTACAGGTGAATGCGGCAAGGGCGTGGTCGTGTGCGCCGCGGGCAAGGCGACCTGCTCGACCAACCCGGACGGCAGTCAGCCGCGCTCCACCGCGGAAGCCTGCAACGGCAAAGACGACGACTGCGACGGTGAAACCGATGAGGATTTTGGCCTTGGCAGCCTGACGGTAGGCGCGCCGTGCCTGGGCCAGGGCGAGTGCGGCATCGGCGTTGTCATGTGCCTGCAGGGCCAGCCGATCTGCTCCGCCGACCCCAGCGGCCCCCACAGCAAAGCCACCGCAGAGAGCTGCAATGACCGCGACGACGACTGCGACGGCCAGACCGATGAAGGCATGGTCCTGGGCGGCCAGGCCTTGGGCGCGGCGTGCGGCCAGCTGGGGGTGTGCGGCACCGGCGTCGTCGCGTGCAGTGCCCAGGGCCAGCCGGTGTGCTCCACTTCCCCCGGCCAGCCGGGATCCCCCGCCAGCGCCGAAGCGTGCAACGGCCTGGACGACGACTGCGACGGTGTCACCGATGAAGGATTCTCCTTTGGCGGCCAAGCGCTTGGATCCCCCTGCAGCGGCGTAGGAGTCTGCGGCAAGGGCAGCGTGGCGTGCAGCTCGGCCGGCGTCGCCACTTGCTCCACCCTGCCAGACGGTCCGGCAAGCCAGAGCGGCCCAGAGCTGTGCAACGGCAAAGACGACGACTGCGACGGCAAGACCGACGAACAACTCAAGTGGTCCGGCCTCGATCTGGGGGCCACCTGCGACGGGACGGGCAGCTGCGGTCCCGGCAAAGTCGTGTGCGGCAGCGGCGGCGCGACCACCTGTTCAACCAATCCCGACGGTCCAGCCTCCCAGGCCTTGGCCGAACAGTGCAACAACCTGGACGACGACTGCGACGGCGTGACCGATGAGGGCGCCGCCCTTCCAGAATCCGTTCCCTGCGCGGCGCCCGGCGTGTGCGCCTCGCTACAGCCCGCCATTGACTGCAAGGCCGGCCAGTGGAGCTGCGACTACAGCGGCCAACCTGGCTATCAGCCAACTGAAATGAGCTGCGACGGCGCGGACAATGACTGCGACGGCGCCACCGATGAGGGCTTGGCGATCGAGTGGACCGCCACCAGCGCCTGGGACGACGGTCGGCCCGTAGCCCGCCGCGGTTTTGCCGCCGCCAGCGACAACTTGGGCCGGGCCTACATCAGCGGCGGCCTGGAGCCCAACCTCAGCGGCCAGGAATTGCTCAGCCCCGAACTGTGGCGGCTGCATACCCAACCGGGCCCACAGCAGGGCCGCTGGCAGCGCTTGGCGAGCCATCCGAGCCTTCAGCGGCAGCGCGCCGCGATGCTGGTGATCGACGGTCCTGGCGGTCCTGCGACCCGCGTGGCGCTGCTGGGCGGCACCGGCGGAGATGGCCTCGCAGCTGCGGCGAAGATCTTGGATTACTCCAGCACAGTCAGCGAGTTGCCACTGCCTCCCCCGATGTACAATGTGACCGACGCGGCGGCCGTCCAGGTGGCCGGTGAGTGGTGGCTGTTGGGCACCCGGCTAGACGGCCAGGGCGGCGCCGTCCAGCGCTTTGATGTGCAGACCCAGGCCTGGATTGCCCCTTGGCCGCTGCCGCCGAGCAAGCCGGTGGGCTTTGCCGCCTGTGCCAGCGCGGGGGTGATCTATGCGCTGGGCCTGGACGCGGCGGGCAACAGCTCTTTGGCCTCGGTGACACCAGGTAGCCCCGGCTGGCAGCCCCTGACCGCCCCTCCGGAGGTGGCCACGGCCCTGCTGCGTCCAGGCCGGTTGGTGTGCCACACCGCGGCCGCGGAGCTCTGGTGGGTCGGCGCCGCGACCGCTGCGGGCCCTGCGCCAACCCTGCGCTACCAGATTTCCCAGCAGAAATGGCTCAGCGCGGCTGAAGCGACCGCCCCCGCCCTCATCGACCCGCTGGCGCTGTACACCGACACTGGCTTGGTGCTCGCCCTCGGCCAGGACTCGGACAACCTCGCTCAATCCCACGCATTTATTCGCGCTCCCGCCGGCTGGCAGCCCCTCGATCGCGAGCCAGAGACCGTGGTGGCGGCGTCCTGGCAGGCCATCCCCGGCGGTGCGGTGCGTCTGGGCGGCTTTGAGCCCCGCGGCCATCAGCTGGTGGCATCGCGCCAGGCCTGGCGCTGGCTGGCGGGCAGCGGTTGGCAGAGCATCCCCCTGCCGGAAGGCACTGCGGGTCGCGGCCTGGCTTCAGCGCTGCTGGGCCCCGGCGGCGGGCAGGTGCTGTTCTGGGGCGGCACGCCGTCGCTGCAGGTCAAGCAATTGCTCAACCCCGGCAACCTGTTGCCCGCGGTGCAGAACCTGGCTCTGGATTGGCAGGGGCCGCAGTGGACGACGCCTTCTAGTGCCGTGCAGCAGCAACTACCGTCCAACCAATCGGATTCGGCCATTGCCGCCACCTTGGATCCCGGCTTGTGGTACGGCCTCGCCCCCTCTGGTTCGCCCGGCGGCGCTGAGCTGTGGCGGTTGGACTGGAACAAGGGCAAAGCCACCATCTGGAGCTCCAAACAAGGCCCCGGACCGCAGTGGATCCCCGGCACCGCCTTGACCTATGACGCCCAGGACAACCGCTTGATCGTCGCCCAATCCAGCGGCGGCCTAAAGGTTTGGTCGATGCAGGTCAGCGCCAACGCCGTCTGGAGCCTCGCCGCCAGCGATGCCACCGCCCCAGATGGCCGGGTGGTGTGGATCGGCAGCCCCGGCCTCAAGGACCGGCTGATCATGGTGGTGCCGCCGCCGGGCAAGGGACCAACCGCGGTGCGCCACGTCAAACTCGCTGGTGGCACGCTGGAATTGCATCCGTGGCTCGGCGCCGCCCCCGCGTGGCAAGGTCTGGTGTCGCTGGCTTGGATCGGCGACTCCGCCTGGGCCGACGGCAGCCTCAGCAGCGACGGTCGCTACCGCAGCGGCATCGAACGAGTCCAGCGCGCATGCCCCAAAGAGCCGTGAAAAACTCGGCTGAGCCCTGGGAAACCCTCGTTTTGTTGAGCTAAACTGCCACAAAGGTCCCGCATAGGCCGGAACCG
>JBIKTV010000115.1:0-13829 GCA_044347905.1 Myxococcota bacterium | reverse complement strand
GACCTTCTCGAGCCCGCGCAGTCGCCTGAGCCGTATTTCGCCCAGCGCAAGCCCGGGAGCAGGGTTAGGTTTTCCGGGGTGGTTTTCTTGCCCCCGGGACCTAGTCGATCTCCGGTCGCCAAGAAGCTGGAGGGTCTCAAATACCCTCCCCATCAAGACCTTCTGCCAGATGAAGAAGACAAGCGAAAGCGCCGCGCCGCGGTGGAGGGACTTTGATGGCCAAAGCCCGATACTCGCATTGGGTTCTCTGGCGGTCATCGCACGGGTTGTGCATGCTGCTCTTGGGCGACCGCGTACACGCCGGACTCGGATGACGCGCTAGCCCGTGGCATCCATGCTTCGATGGTTCAGCCAGACGATCCCATGGGGAAGCCAATTCCGCGAGGAGGCAACGTGACACAGCCACACGACAGCCGCCATTGGGCAAAGCCGCGACGAGGCCACACAGCCGCAAGCTGGGCTGCAGTTTGGCTAATTACAGCCACCGGGTGTTATCTACCGCCTGCCGAGCCGCCGAAGCCGGACACGGCCAGCAGCGACTCGGCAGACAGCGGCGCACAGCCCGATGTCCCCAAGGACTTTGACAGCGGCGGTGCGGCGGAAGTTGTCGCCGGGCCCGAAGTCATCGCCGAAACCTCGGGCGATACCGGACTAGCGAAGGACGCTGAGGACGTCGACAGCGATCCCTATTGCCACTTGGACTGCTTTGGCGGGGCATTCTGCAGCCAGGGCGTCGTGACCTCGACTCTGGCCGTCCCCGTGCCGTGCTACACCGATATCAAGTACTGCCCCACCGGGCAGCTGGGCACTTGCGCGCTGGGCTGCGCGCCAAAGGCTGGCTACATCGAGGTTTTTGGCAGCGCCCTCCAGGCGTGTCGCGAAGGCGAACTCAAAGCCCTCGACCTGCCGTGCACGGCCACAGCGGACTGCATGCCCAGCAAGGTCCAGCTGGCACCAGGTGCGGCGGCGCCGGTGATCGCCGTGTGCGACCCGGTCGTCCACAAGTGCGTTGCCCAGCCCGGGGGCCCGCTGAGCGACTTCGGCACGCCGTGCGACGCGCTAAACTCGCCCCAAGTGTGGATTCTGGAGCCGGGCCTGGGCGAGCACCACCTGACCGCGCTGTGCGGTGGCGGCGTGTGCAGCCGCCTCGCTTGCCCACCCAATTCGCCGTGCGGCAGCGCCGGAAAGAAGTGGGGCTGCACGGGCCGCTGCCAGGTGGACGCCGACTGCCCCGGCAACGCGCACTGCAAAGCCGTCAACCTGTCCGTTTGGCCCCAAGTCCCCGGCCAGGTCAACATCTGCGTGTTCGGCTCCTAGGAGCCCATAAAAAATCTAGTCGATTTTCCCCGGCCCCATTTGCCTGCTGGGTGGTTCGCAATTGCGCACCCCCTATCGGATTCGCCGCACCGCCCCGCGCGAGGCCTTGTCGAGTTAGGCCTACACGAATCCCTAGACTGCACTTATGCAATTGCCTGATCGTTGAATAGCCTCGGGATTTGCCCAGCGATACAGTACTGCGGCTGCCATTGCTCCGGCTCGTCGCCGATGGGTTGGCGCACGGCCTGCAGGCGCTGTGGAGCCAAAGCCGGCGCTGATTGCCGATGCCCTCGCTTGGAGCCTCACCCCGCCTTCTGCAGCACCAGCGCCTTGAATTCACTTGGCACGATGCCCATCACCCGCTCGCCGATCGGCCGGAACTGCAGGCCCTCCAACCGGTCTGCCCTCAGACTCCCGCCACACGCCACAGAAAACTGTTCTGGCGTCAGGGCTCGCTTGGGCAAATCGCAACCGACACTTCGCAATAGGTAGCGCAAGTTCCTAAACTGCGTGCGATTACTCGCCAACACCCACACGCTTGGATCCAGGCTGATCAGCTCGGGCACCGGCACAAGACTGGCGCGAAGTCCATTCTTCTCCGCAACTTGCGCCAGATGACCAAAGTGAACAGACCACTCTCCATGATCCAAATGCGTGGATTCAATGGGGAACTGCTTCTCATCGCCAAATTCGGTGACCACCGCGGTGCCGCCAGGGCGCAACACCCGGGCAATCTCCTCGACAAAGCGCGTCGCCCCCACCTGAATCGGCACCGGCTCCGGCGCGCGCTCAGCGGAAAGCGCGTAACGCCTAAAGATTTCCAGGGCCGTCGCGTCCGACTCGCCGTCCACCTGCCCTGCGGCAATCGACGCGCGGGTGATCATGCCCATCGGCAAGTCGGCGATGACCTCATTGCTCACCAGGAAGTCGATGGCCGCATCGCCAAAGGGCAATTGCTGGGCATCGCCGATAAGCGTCGCCGCGGGCAGCCCGGGCCCCAAAAGCCCGGCGTCGCTCAGCCGCTGGGTCTGGGCCGCGTGCAGGGCCGGCGAGAGATCGACCACCGTGTAGTGCAGATCGCTCAGCTCCTTGGCCAGTTCTGCGACCATCGCCGCGGCAAACCGCCCGGTGCCGCCGCCGACTTCGGCCACCTGCCAACCATCCGCGGGCGTCGGCCGCCCTGCCCCCAACCAGCCGTGACTCAGCGCCACACCTGCGAATTTCTGGCCGTAGCTGCGGTTGTTCAGCGCCGGATGCGGATCGCTGAGCAGGTGGGACAGCGTCGTCTCCAGCTCCTCAAACTGCGCCTCCGCGTCCTGAATCGTCTGTTGATGATAGGTCTTCAGATCGCGGGAGTGCGGCCCGCCGGCGCTGTCGTCATAGGCCAACCCCGTGTATCCATAGGGAGCATAGGGCATGGTGCTGGAGGCGTACGGCGGCACGCGCTGCATTTGGCTGCGAGGCGCCGGCAGCGTGCGGGTCAGCTGGCGCTTGCTGTGGGTCCACGCGGCGATCAATTCCTGAGCATGCTGCAAATCTTCTTGCAGATCGCCATCATAGGCCTCTGTCATCGCCATCGCCAGCCGCCGCAGGGGCCGCTCGCCGTCGATCGACCGCCACAGCTCGGAAGCCCAGGCGTCCCACTTCTCCAGCACCGGCTTGGCCCAGGGTTCGCTGCCAAAACCGCGACTTGTCACGGTCTGGATAGTTCCGTCGTCCAAGCGGTGGGCCAGGATCCACGGCCCTTTGATCGGCACAACATCGGCCAACCCATCGATCTCTTTGACATTCTCTGGCACCAGCACCTTGTGCTGCAAGAACACGCCCATAAACTGGCCGATTTGATCGCGGTTCCACAGCTCGGAATAGGCCTGCGCCGCCTCTTCTGCCGTCTGCGCGTCGCCAAAGAAATCGACCAGCGACTTGAGGTCCGCGGACATCTCCAGCAGAAAGCCATACAAATCGTGATACAGATACAGCACGTCGCGGCGCTGGAACCAAGAGAGGTGGCGCGAAGTGACAAAGCGGTCCATGGGGCCTCCTAGCGTCGGCTTGGGCACGGGCTGAAGTGAGAAAAGCTAAGGCAAAAGCTAAGGCGCAATGCGGGCAAACGCCTCGATCGTGCGGTCGATGGCCGCGTCGTCGATGTCGAGGTGGGTCACTGCGCGCAGGCGACTCGGCCCGCCCATGATGAGCACCCCCAGCTCGCGCAGCTGCGCCACCAGGGTGACCCTGCGCAAAGCCAGCTCCGCACCTGATGAATTGCCGCGGGCCACGTCAAAATACACCAGGTTGGTCTGCACTTTGGCCAGGTCGATGCTCAGATGCGGGTGCCTGGCAATCGCCTCCGCCAAGCGCCGGGCCCGCCGGTGGTCGTCGGCCAGCCTCTCCACATGGTGGTCCAGGGCGTAAAGCCCCGCCGCTGCGACAATGCCGACCTGGCGCATGCCGCCGCCAAAGCGCTTGCGCCAGCGCCGCACCTGAGCAATGAACTCCGCAGAGCCACTGACCAAGCTGCCCATCGGCGCCCCCAGGCCCTTAGACAGGCACAAGGTAGCGCTGTCATAGGGTTGCGCCAGCTCGGCCAGGGACAAACCGCTGGCCATAGCGGCGTTGGCCAGCCGCGCACCGTCCAAGTGCAGCTTGACGCCCAGGGGCCTCAGCAGCGCCGCAAGCGCGATGGCGTTGGCCTGGGGCACCACCACGCCGCCGCACGCGTTGTGGGTATTCTCCAGCGCCACCAGGGCTGTGGGCGAGTGATGCGGGTCGTCGTCGAGCTGGAGCGCCGCTTGCACAGCCTCTGGCTCCAGACTGCCATCCGCCGAATCCAGGGTCCGCAAGGTCACCCCGGAGAGCGCCGCCGCTGCCCCACCTTCGTGGTTGAGGATATGGCAGCCGCGGTGGACGATCGCCTCATCCCCCGGCCGGCAATGCACGCGCACGGCCAGCTGATTGGCCATGGTTCCGCTGGGCACGTACAGCGCCGCCTCTTTGCCCAGCAGCGTCGCCACGCGCCTTTCCAGGGCGATCACCGTGGGATCGTCGCCAAAAACGTCGTCCCCCACGGGCGCCACCCGCATCGCCTCGCGCATGGCCGCGGTGGGCCGCGTGACGGTATCGCTGCGCAGATCGATGAAGGTGGAGCCCGTAGCGCCGTCCAACTAGTCCTCCACGTGGGCGTCAACCAGGTCCAGCGCCCGGTCGATGATCTCAAAGCCTTCGGCCATCGTCGCTTCGTCAATGCACAGCGGCGGGTTGGTCATGATCGTGCCCCACTGGATCATGGTAAACAGGCCGTTGTCCTTAAAGAACTTGGCCACTTGCGCCATCGCCGGGTGGCTGCCCGCGTACGGCACCAAGCGCTCGCCGCGGCTGTTCTTCTGCAGCTCGATCAGGCCAAACAGGCCGATATTGCGGTGGGTCCGCACGCTCTTGTGCTTGGCCTTGAGCCGCGCCATGTGGTCGTGCATCACCGACTCCATGCGCGCCGCATTCTCAACCATCCCCTCTTCCACCATCACGTTGATCGCCGCCAGCGCCGACGCGAGACAGACCGGGTGGCCGCTGTAGGTCAGGCCGCCGTAGAACACGTTGTCGCGAAAGTGGTCTGCGATCCGATCGCTAAACCCGACGACGCCCAGCGGCAGGTAGCTGCTGGTCACGCCCTTGGCCATCGTCACGAGATCCGGAACGATATCGCCGTGCTCAAAGGCCATCAGCTTGCCGGTTCGCCCCCAACCGCACATCACTTCGTCGCAAATCAGCAAGATGCCGTACTTGCTCAGCAACGCCTTGAGACCCTTCAGGTATCCCTTGGGCGGAATCAGGATGCCGTTGGTGCCCGTCACCGTCTCAATGAACATGCCGGCAATCGTGTGCGGGCCCTCAAACTGGATCACTTCCTCCAGATACTGCAGGTTTTTGGCGACGATCTCCTCGTCCGTGCCGCCAAAACTGTAGTCCCACGGCACGGGATCCATCACCCGCACCACCCCGGCCATCCCCGGCTCATTGGGCCAGCGCCGCGGATCGCCCGTCAGCGTCATCGCGCCGTGGGTCGCGCCGTGGTAGCTGCGGTAACGCACCATGATCTTGTGGCGACCGGTAAACAGCCGCGCCGCCTTGATGGCGTTCTCATTGGCCTCAGCGCCGCCCAGTGTATAGAAAAACGTATTGATATCACCGGGAACCAGCTCAGCCAGCCGCTGCGAAAGCCGCGCCCTGACCTCGGTCGCCATGCCCGGATAGACAAAGATCAGCTGGTCGAGCTGGTCCTTGATCGCCTGAATCACCTTGGGATGACCGTGGCCAATATTGACCGACATCAGCTGGCTATTGAAATCCAACCACTTCTGCCCCTCTGGCCCGTAGAGGTACAGCCCTTCGGCCCGCTCAATCGGCAGCGGATCCACTTTCGCCGTCGCCGACCACGAAAAGAGACTGTGCTGCTTGCACAGATCAACCATTTCCTTTGAGTTCATCATAATTCTCTCCACCTTTGCCCGCCTGCTTTGCCTCTCGCCATGACCCGCCCGTCCGGGCAGGGGTAGAAAGGTAAAGGAGGAGGGGTGCAGGGGAGGAAACTGTAGGACTGAAGGGGCGGCACGCCCCTCGAGGCCTCTGGTTCCTCCCCTGCAAAACTCAATTCTGCAGGCTCAATCGCACCCTCGCCCGGAGGGCGCCAATTTGCCGCGCCAGCAAACCAGCCGCCGCAGGCAATTACCCCTTGACCACCCCCGCCCGGAGGGCGCCAAGATGCCGCGCCAGCAAATAAGCCGCCGCAGGCAATTTCCCTATCTCTTGACCGCCGTCGGCTCGGCCAGCTCATTGGCCATGCGGATCGCCGACCAATACGGCGCATTGCACGGCCGGTCGACGTACTTGCCCCAGCCGCGCTCGACACTCAACATATCGTTCTGCCACACGATCTTGCCGCGCGACAGCGTCACCGCCGGGTTGCCGATGGTCTCCATGCCCTCATAGATGTTGATATCGATGTTCGAATGCTGGGTCTTCTTGGACAACGTGCGGCGCTTTTGCGGATCCCACACAACGATGTCCGCGTCGCTGCCCACGGCGATGGTGCCCTTCTGCGGATACATGTTGAAAATCTTGGCCGTATTGGCGCTGGTCACCGCGACAAACTCAGACGGCGTCAGCTTGCCGGTGCGCACGCCGTGGGTCCACAGCACGGTCATGCGGTCTTCTACGCCGCCCGTGCCGTTGGGGATCTTGCGAAAATCCGTGTCGCCCATGCGCTTTTGGTCTTCGCAGAAGCAGCAGTGGTCGGTGGCGGTGGTCTGCAGCAGCCCGGCCTGCAGGCCCTTCCACAGCGCCGTCTGGTGCTCTTTGGCGCGGAACGGCGGGCTCATCACGTGGGCGGCGGCCTGATACCAGTCTGGGTTGCGGTACACGGAATCGTCGATCACCAGGTGCTGGGCCAGCACTTCGCCAAACACCCGCTGGCCTTCCATGCGCGCCCGGGCAATCACATCCAACGCATCCGAGCACGAGGTGTGCACCAGGTACAGCGGCGCGCCAAGCAGCTCGGCGATGCGACAGGCGCGGTTGGCCGCTTCCGCCTCCACCTCTGGCGGTCGACTCAGCGGATGGCCTTCTGGCCCGGCAATTCCCTTGTCAAACACGATCTTCTGCAGACGCGACACCAGCTCGCCGTTCTCTGCGTGGACCGTGCACAGCGCCCCTAGCTCTTTGGCGCGCAGAAAGGAGCTGACCAGAATCTCGTCGTCGGCCATCATGGCGCCCTTGTAGGCCATGAAGTGCTTGAAACTATTGACGCCGTGATCGCGGCACAGCGTGCCCATCTCGTCGTGGACGCTCTGGTCCCACCAGGTGACCGCCACGTGCAGCGAGTAATCGGCCACCGACTTTTCGGCCCACTGGCGCCAGGTCTTGTAGGCCTCCAGGAGGCTCTGACCCTTGCTGGGGATGGCGAAATCGATGATGGTGGTCGTCCCGCCCGCCACCGCCGCCGCCGTGCCCGAGTAGAAATCCTCTGTGGTCACCGTGCCCATGAACGGCAGCTGCATGTGCGTGTGCGGGTCGATGCCGCCGGGGATCACGTAGGCGCCGTCGGCCTCAATGACTTCGCAGCCGTCGATCGCCCGCAAATGCTCGGCTACCGCGGCGACTTTCTCGCCTACCACCAGTACGTCGGCGCGCTGCTCGCCCTCAGCGGTGACCACGGTTCCGCCGCGAATCAACTTGGCATTCATCCGATCGCTCCTATTGGGGCCGGCCCGCAGCCAGCCGTGGGAAACTGAGATTCTTCTCAGACGTCTGCGCTACCAGCCGTGCGAGCCCTTGCGGTGGCGAATCGGCTTGCCCTGGAACAGGTGCTCGTTCCACGTCGCCGGGGCAAAGCCGTTGTCGACCTGGGTCATGGTGATGCAGTCGGGCACAGGGCAGACGATCTGGCACAGGTTGCAGCCGACGCACTCGTCTTCATCGACCCGCGGCACCCGGGTATTGGCCTCGGGCTGCGGGTGGATGCACTGGTGGGCGCCGTCCATGCACGCGACCACGCAGAGCTGGCAGCCGATGCACTTGCTGGCGTCGATTTTGGCGACGATCTCGTAGTTGAGGTCCAGGTCCCCCCAGTGCTCGTACTGCGGGATGGCCTTGCCGACCATCTGGTCGATCGTCTCAAAGCCCTTGCCGACCATGTACTGCTCGAGCCCCTGGATCATGTCCTCGACGATCCGGTAGCCCTTGAGCATGACCTCCGTGCACACCTGCACGCTCGTTGCGCCAAGCAGGATGAACTCAACCGCATCGCGCCAGTTGGTCACGCCGCCAATACCGCTGATGGGCAAAGAGAAACGCGGGTCCCGCGCCAGCGACGCCAGCATGTGCAGGGCGATCGGCTTGACCGCCGCGCCGCAATAGCCGCCGTTGGTAGAGAGGTTGCCGACGCGCGGCTCCGGCACAAAGCGGTCGATGTCGACGCTGACGATCGACTTGATGGTGTTGATAAGCGACACGCCGTCCGCGCCGCCGCGCTGAGCCGCCAGACCGTGCGGCACGATGTCGGACACATTGGGCGTCAGCTTGATCAGCACCGGCAGGCCGGGACGGTATTTTTCCGCGTACTTCTTGGCCCAACCGGTGATTCGCTCATTGACCAGCGGCTCTTGCCCCACCGCCGAGCCCATGCCGCGCTCGCACATGCCGTGGGGGCAGCCAAAATTGAGCTCCAGACCGTCCGCACCGGCGTCAACCGAGCGGGCGATGATGTCTTCCCACTCCTGCTCCGTCTCGACCATGAGCGAGGCGATCACCGCGTGCTTGGGGTACTTCTTCTTGACCTCGGCCATCTCTGCAAAATTGACCGCCAGCGGCCGGTCGGTGATGAGCTCGATGTTGTTGAAGCCCGCGCCGCGCACCCCGCCAATCGTGTGGCCGCCAAAGCGACTCGACACGTTCTGGATCGGCTGGCCCAGGGTCTTCCACACCGCGCCGCCCCAGCCAGCGTCAAAGGCCCGCTGGATCTGATCGCCGGAGTTGGTCGGCGGCGCAGAGGCCAGCCAGAAGGGGTTGGGCGACTGAATTCCCGCACAATTGGTCCACAAGCTCGGCATGTCATCCTCATCTAGTCAGCGAATGGATCTCGATCTGCCACACAGCAGCGCGAGACGCTTGTAGAACCTAGCCCTTGATCTTGAGGTACTGGTCGATGGCGATGGCCGCCGCCTTGCCCTCGGCCGCGGCATTGACGACTTCCTTGCCGCCGTTGCGACAGTCGCCGCCCGCATACCAGCCCGGCCGACCCGTTGCGCCGTGGGCGTCGGTGACGATGACGCCGCGCTGCACTTCAATGCCCGCCAGATCGCCGACCAACCCGCCGATGCGCGCCTGGCCGATGGCCATCAGCACCAGCTCAGCGTCGACGCCAAAGGTCGCCCCAGCGATGGGCTTTTTGTTCGCATCGAGCCGCTGCAGCACCGCCCTTTGCACTTTGCCGGCGCCCTCAAAAGCCAGCGGCACGGCCTGCCACTCGGCCTTGGCGCCTTTGACCTGGGCGGCCTTCCACTCGTGGGCGTAGCCGGGCATGGCGGTCTCGCTGCCGCGGTAGACCATCGTCACGTTGGGAATTCCCAGGGTGATCGCCTCGCGCACCACGTCGAGCGCGGTGTTGCCGCCGCCGATGACTAGGCAAGAGCGCACGCCCGACAAATCGACCTGACCGAGCTTGAACTGCTCGATCCACTGCACCGCGCCGACTACGCCCGGCAGGTCCTCACCCGGCACCGCCAAGGGCGTATCGGGGCCCAGGCCCAAGCCGACAAACACCGCGTCAAAGTCCCGCTCCAGCTGATCCAAAGAGATGTCCTTGCCCACCTCCACGCCGCTGCGCACTTCGATCCCGCCGATGCCCAGCACCCACTCGGCCTCTTCCAAGCCCTTGTCCGCCTTCATCTTGTGTGGCGCGACGCCGGTGGTATTGAGGCCGCCGATCTCCTGGCGCTTCTCAAAAATCACCGCAGCGTGGCCTTGGCGGCGCAGCTCGTGGGCGCAGGCCAGGCTCGCGGGCCCGGCGCCGATGAGCGCGACTTTCTTGCCGCTGTCCGGCCCGGCTTCAAAAAAGCGCCAGCCCTCGGCAAAAGCGCGGTCGGTGGCGTAGCGCTGCAACCGGCCAATCTGAATGGGCGGATGACCCAACTGATTGTAAACACAGGCGCCAGCGCAGAGCGTCTCCACCGGGCAGACCCGCGCGCACGACATGCCCAAGATGTTGGCGTCAAAAATGCTGCGGGCCGAGCCGTGGTCATTCTGCGTGGCGATTTTGCGAATGAACTGCGGCACATCGATGTGAGTCGGGCAGGCCAACATGCACGGCGCGTCGGAGCAGTACAGACAACGGGTGGCCTCAACCACCGCCTGTTGCGGCGTATAGGCCGGCTTGTAGTCAGTGAAAATGCCCTCAGAACGCTGGGGCGGCAGTTGGGTGCGTCGGTCGGCCATCGGTCCTCCAGTCGCGGGCTGCCCCCATGGTCGACCGGCAAACGCAGCAAAGCACGCGGCGACATTGCCAGAAGGGGCACCCAGAGGCGCCGAATGTACGCCGGAGATTCCGCAGAGGCAAGCGCCGCCCCCGCTGGTCAATTGCCCCAAAAGCGTCACCCAAAGGGCGTGTGCAGGCTCGGCAGGCTCCACTCGATCGGCACCTCACCGTGATCGGTCAGGTACTTGTTTGCTTTGGAGAAATGCCGGCAACCCAGGAACCCAGAGTGGGCGGACAGGGGGCTCGGATGCGGCGCGGTCAGCACCAAGTGGCGCGTGCGGTCGACCTGCCCCGCCTTGACCTGGGCGTTGCGCCCCCACAGGAGAAACACCAAATGCTCGCGGCGGCGATTCAGCTCGGCGATGGCCCGGGCCGTGAACTGCTCCCACCCGCGGCCCGCGTGGCTCTGCGGCTGACCTGCGCGAACCGTCAACACATCGTTGAGCATCAGCACGCCTTGGCGGGCCCAGTGCACCAAACAGCCGTGATCCGGGCGGGGACACCCCAGATCCGCGTTGAGTTCCTTAAAGATATTCTGAAGGCTAGGCGGCGCGGGCACGCCGGGCTGAACGGAGAAACACAGTCCGTGGGCCTGGCCGGCGCCGTGGTAGGGATCCTGACCCAGAATCACGACCTTGACCTTGTCAAACGGCGTGTACTTAAAGGCGTTGAAAATATCCTTGCCCTGCGGATAGATAGACTCGCCTCGCCGCCTTTCCTCCAGCAGATGGGCGCGCAGCTGGTGCATCCAGGGCTCGTCAAAAACGTCGCCCATCACCGCCATCCAACTCGGCTCAAAGTCAGGCGTCTTCTGCGGAACCATCGCTGCCCCCCGGGGTAGATTGCCACGCTGTGCGCGTTGCTGCGCCTCCTGCGCTCTTGGGCCGCGGCTGCGCGCCTGTTGCGCTGGGGTGTCCATGCTACCGCGGCTAGCACAAAATTGCGCGCCGTCAAGAATATGGCTTTTGCAGCAGCGACACGCGTGCTATCTTTGCAGGTTTGTAAGGGTGCCGCCCGCCGATTCGCCTCGCCCGGCAAGATTTCCGGATGTTAGGTGGGTTGTCGGCAGGTCCAAGGTCAAGGGGAGGAATCGCGATGCGCCACTGGGCTAAATTGCACCATGCGTCTTGTCGTCCAACGTCGCGTTGGGCCTTTCTTTGGCTTGCTCTTGTTGCAGCAATGGCGCTAACGGCCGGCTGCGCTGAGGATGTCCTCTTAGGAAGTGTTGAAGAATCCGCGGGGGACGTCCAAGCGGACCTGGTGATCGGCGACGCCAGCTCGGACGTCGATGCGGCCTTGGACGCCACCGCGTCAGAGGATTCGCTGGCCGTAGACGGCAGCGAAGACGCTACGGCCGCCGATGTGCCGGAAGACGCGACTTCTGCCTGTGCGAGCGGCGAGGCGTGCCCCTGTAGCAGCGACGCCGATTGCGCCTCAGGCCAATGTCTGATTTCTGCAGACGGCAAGGGAACTTGCGCCCTGCCCTGCGCTGAAGGCCTGTGCCCAGAGGGCGAGATTTGCACCGCCGCCAGTGGCAATCCCGCGCTGCAAGTGTGCGTGCCCAAGCCGCCGTGCCTGCCCAAAGCGGAAATCTGCAACGGCCTGGACGACGACTGCAACGGCAGCACCGATGAAGGATTCTGCTACGACGGCAACCCCTGCACCGGCGACGTGTGCGACAGCCAAGGCGTCTGCGGCCACCCCCAACTGACCGGCCCCTGCGACGACGGCAACGCCTGCACCAGCGGCGATTTCTGCAAAGAAGGCGCGTGCTTGTCTGGCTTGGGCCCAGAGTGCGACGACGGCAACGCCTGCACCCAGGACAGCTGCAACACCGCCAGCGGCACCTGCAACCACGCCCCATTGTTGGGCGGCTGCAGCGACGGCGACGCGTGCACCCTGGGCGACCAGTGCCTAGGCGGCAAGTGCCTGGGCGGCGGCGCGCTGACCTGCGACGATGCCAACCCGTGCACCGACGATAGCTGCGACAAAGCAAAGGGCTGCGTCAGCCTCCCCAACGCGGCGAGCTGCAGCGACGGCGATGCGTGCACCCAGTCCGACAGCTGCAGCATGGGCGCCTGCTTGGGCAAGGCCCTGGGCTGCGACGACGGCAATCTCTGCACCAACGACGCGTGCCAGCAAGGCAATTGCCTGAACTTGCCTATCGCCGCGACCTGTAGCGACGGCAACGAGTGCACCACGGCGGACGTCTGCAAGAGCGGCGTTTGCGCGGGCCAGGCGATTGACTGCGACGACGACAGCCCGTGTACCCAGGACTCCTGCGAAGGCGGCGCCTGCCAGCACCTCAAGGCGGGCGATGACACGGTATGCGACGACGGCAATCCGTGCAGCGAGAAGGACTTGTGTACGCACGAGGGCAAGTGCGTCGGCGTGGCCAAGTCCTGCGACGACGGCAATCCGTGCACCGTGGACCTGTGCCAGAAAGACACCGGCGCGTGCCAGTCGGAACCGACACAGGGCCAAGCGTGCGACGACGGCAACCCCTGCACCCTGGGCGACGCCTGCACGTTGGGCGCGTGCGTCCCCGGCGGGCCCAAAGTCTGCAAGGACGGCGTGGTCTGCACCGACGACAGCTGCGACCCGGCGACGGGCAAGTGCGTGTTCGCCAGTGTCGACAACCCGTGTGACGACGGCAATCCGTGCACCTTGGGCGACCTGTGCGACGCCGGCCTGTGCACCTCTGGCAAGGCCAAGGATTGCGACGACAACAACCCTTGCACGATAGAGAATTGTGATTCGGCCAGCGGCGAATGCAAGATCGCGAACACCGTGGCCGGCGTGGCGTGCGAAGACGGCGAGCTCTGCACCCAGGCCGATGCGTGCAAAGACGGAAAGTGCGTGGCCGGCAAGTCGATCAATTGCACAGATGGCAACGCCTGTACCGCCGATAGCTGCGACCCGCTGACCGGCAAGTGCGCGTTTGCTCCGCAGAACGGCAAGGCGTGCGACGACGGCGACGCGTGCAGTGCGGGCGACAGCTGCCAAAACGGCCAATGCAGCGCGGGCAAGCCGGTGTGCGAGTGCAAGGGCCCGTTTGACTGCATCGCCAAAGAGGACGGCAACGCCTGCAACGGCACGCTGTACTGCGATTTGGACGATCACAAGTGCAAGCTCGACCTCAAGACGGTGGTCGTGTGCGACACCAGCAAGGACAGCGAGTGCTTGAGCTGGGCCTGCAACGGCAAGACCGGCCAATGCGAGCCCTCCAACCAGGCCGACGCCAAGCCGTGCAATGCCGACGGCTCGATTTGCAGCGTGGGCGACTCCTGCCTCAAAGGCCTGTGTGTCCCCGGTGCGGGCGTGGGCTGCGACGACGGCAACCCTTGCACCAACGACAGCTGCGACCCGGTGGGCGGCTGCCAGCACTCGAACAACCAGTTCAAGTGCAGTGACGGCAATCCGTGCACGGAAATCGACCTGTGCTACCAGGGCAAGTGCAGCGGCGGCGGCGTCAAGGTCTGCGACG
>JBIKTV010000504.1:0-4240 GCA_044347905.1 Myxococcota bacterium | reverse complement strand
TGCTCCAGGCTCTTGCCCTCCACGTACTCCATCACCAAATACCAGGCGTTGGCGTGGCGACCAAAGGCGTGGATGCCCACAACATTGGGATGCAGCACCCGCGACAGAGCCCGGGCTTCGCGGCGAAAGCGCGCCTCGGCCTCTTCACTGGCCGCCACCTCCGCGTGCAGCAGTTTGACGGCCACCAGCCGGTCTAAGCGCGGATCGCGGGCCTGGTACACGTGGCCCATGCCGCCGCCGCCGAGCCAGCGCTCGATGACGTAGCCGTCCCCTATGACCGAGCCGGGTTGGAGCCTGGAGCTGTCGTCGACCATGGACCCTGCCATCTGCGCGCGCTGCCGAGCGTGGGCGCTGGCGGGTCGCAGTGTAGCCTACCTTGCGCTCGGGCGCCGCAGATCGGCTTACGGTTGGCGCATCGGCGGCCGGCGCGGCGGAATCTGCTGGGTCTCGCTGAAATTGCCCTTCTCGAGCATGTTCATCGCCATCATCTGGCGCATTTGCGCCTGCATGCCATCCAGCGATCCGTCCAGGAAGATCACGTTGCCCTTGCCCGCTTCGGCGAAGTGCTTGACCGACTCCGTCCACATAAAGAACAGCAGGAACGACGGATCCAGGCCGGCTTCCGTCATTTCGCTGATCGAGTGGCGCACGCCCTTGGCCACCTCTTCGCGGAACTGCGCCACGCCTTGACCGCGCAGGCGGCTGGCTTCGCGCTCGGCTTCCGCGGAGATCTGGATCGCCCGGCCCTCTGCCTCGGCTTCTTTGGTCTTTTTGATCAGCAGGGCTTGGCCTTCATTTTCCGCTGCAGCGCGGAGATTGGAGGAGGCGACGACGCGGGCCATCGAGTCCATGATCAGCTGATCGAACAGAATGTCGTTCATTTGCAGATCGATGAGGTGGTAGCCCCAGCCTTCCAGGCTTGAATCCAGCTGGTACTTGACCTCGTCGACCAACTCTTTGCGCAGGCTGAGGATCTCGCTCTGGCGCTTGGTGGCGACGAAGGAGCGCACCGCGCCCTCGACCGTGCGAACCAGCGCCCGCTGCAGGTCGGCCTCGCTCTGGAACTTGAAGGCGACATTCTTGATCGACTCTTCTTCCTGGTTCAGCACGGCAAACAGGAGCATAGCCTTAAAGCCGACCGTGGCCTGGTCCGAGGTGATCGCCTGGAATTCCAGTTCCATGGAGCGGTTTTGTACCGACACCCGCCGCTCGATTCTTTCGAACAAGGGGATCTTCATGTTCAGGCCCGGGTACATGACCCGCTGGTACTTGCCGAACATGGTGACCACGCCGACAAAGCCTTGGGCCACCGTGACAAACGAACTCCACAGGATCACAAACGCGGCAAATGCCAAGAACCCGATGAATGCTTCCATAGCGACCTCCCGTTGGGTGGCGGCAGGATAGACGATCCGCGGCGCGGGGGCTATGGCAGCAGATCAAGGGGAGGAACCATAGGGCCGAGGGGCAAAGCCCCTTCGCCCTAAAGTTTCCTCCCCTTGACCCCACCTCCTTTACTCTCTACCCCTTCACCTCGTTTTGTCTGGACAATTTCAAATGGAGTTGGGCCACCAAGGCCCAGCCGCCAGCGAAGCGCGGTGGCGGCGAAAACGGCCTAGACCTTGGAAAAGCCGCGCCCAAACCCAGCCGCCAGCGAAGCGCGGTGGCGGCGAAAACGGTCGAGACCTTGGAAAAGCCGAGCCCAAACCCAGCCGCCAGCGAAGCGCGGTGGCGGCGAAACCGGCAGATCGCTCGGTCAGTCCACCCCCTATCGCCCGTCCTCGCCCTGTCGCCGCAAGACAGCGGCTGGGCTACGCTTCGCCTGGGCGCGTCCTGCGCCCCAGGGGCGACGATGCACAAACCTTGGCCCTTGGCCGCAGCCGTGGCCCTCTCGGCCTGCTCGGCCGTGCCGATTCACGGCGAATTCCCCTTGCACGGCGCGCCTCAACGGCCGGTCTATGCCGTGACCCAACCGCTAACCGCCTTCGCTACCACGCCTCTGCCCGGGGCGCAGCTGGTCGCGCCCGTCGACCCTCCTCAAGCGCTCAGGCCGGCGGTAACTCAGGCGGAACGCCAGTACTTTGGCCGCCTGCTCGGCTATCGCGGCGCCATGGCGGCCCTGGAGGTGGGCGAGCCAGCTTGGCAGCAAGACGGCCAGCTCAACCACTGCGCCAGCGCCCTGGCGGTGCCCAGCGGCCTGCGCCTGGTGCTGTGGGTGCCGCGCGAGCGGTTGGCGCCCGTCCTGCAAAGACCTCTGCATCATCGCTATAGCGACGGCACGGGCTTTGATCTGAGCCCCGGTCTGCCCCTGGGTCCCGCCGTGGCCGCGGGCAACCAGCCGGGGAGTCACTTTAGGCCGCTCGCGACCGACCGTTTTCTCAGCGCCGCCCAGGTCCCGGACGATGCCGTGGGCCTGAGCTATGAGCCCCTGGCCCTGCCCAAGGCTGAGACGGAGAGCGCTGAGCAGTGGATCGAAAGCCCCGACCTGCCCCTGGGCGATGGGCGCTTGCTGCGCCGCCCTCCGTCGCTGAACCAGCTGTGGAGCCGACAGATCCGCCCCGACCCCGCCGATCCTGCGCAGCGCCTGGTGGGGCTGCAGGACCGCTGTGCGCGTTTTGTGGTGCGTTTGCCAGCATCAGCGCTGGGCAACGCCGTTGGCGGCTTCTTGCTCGGCGCCTTGGGGGCGGGCGCTTCGCAGGTGCGCGGCGGGGCAGTGATCACTTGGGCGGACGGCGCCTTGGCTGGGCGCACGCTGCGCGACACCTGGGTTGGGCGGGCGCTGCCGCAGCGAGGCGAGAGGATTTGCTTTGCCGTCGCGCTGTTTTCCCACGGTTCTCGCAAGGGTGCGAAGGCCTTGAGGCCGGTGGAGCCGGGCGAGGTGGAGGTTTGCGCGGAGCGGGGGGATGCGATCGGCCGATAGGGCCAAGCCCTTGCCGAAGCGGGGCTCTTCCGCCCCCTTGGGCGCGCTGGCAGCCTGCGACGATGGATTGGGAATCGGAGAATGCGAAGGATCACCGACCCCGACGCGCGCCAAGGCCGGCAATTTCCGGTTTTCACCGCCAATTGACCTCCCCCCCCAAAGCGTCCATAATCGGCGAGTTACGCAAAAAATTTCCGACGTTTCCGCATTTGAGGTTGTCATGCACAGGAATGTCCTTCAATTTCCAGGATTTGCCCTCGCCGCTGTAGCCGCGCTGACCCTGGGCCTTAGCGCCTGTGGCGATGAAAGCACGGTAGAAGGCCAAGCTTCGACGACGGCGGATGCCAGCGGCGGCCTGGATGCGGCGATCGACGCGGAGGAATTGGAGATCGAAGGTGACAGCGCCGAGCCGGGCACTGACATCCAGACCATCGACTTGGCCACGGCGGACGTGCCGTACAAGGTCGTTCCTTGCGAAAAGAACGAGGATTGTGACTCGCTGGTCTGCCAGAGCACCCCGGCGGGCAAAGAATGCGCCCAGCCGTGCATCACCGGCTGCCCCAGCGACTACGAGTGCGTGCAGACCACTGCGGGCGGCGATATCGCCAATCTTTGCCTGCACAAAGCGCCGTTCCTGTGCTCGCCCTGCGCCAAAGACGCCGATTGTGATCTGGGCAAGGGCGGCAAGGGCCTGTGCGTCGACCTGGGCGCCGGGCGCCACTGCGTGCAGAGCTGCGATGGCGGAAAAGCTTGTGTGGGCGAAGGCTTTAAGTGCGTGGGCCTGCCGGGCGCCGCTTCTGGCAGCACCGCTGAAATCTGCACGCCGCCCGCTGGACAGTGCTCGTGCACCGAAGGTAAGTCGGGAAGTTGCGATATCGCCAATGAATTTGGCACATGCCCCGGCAGTTACACCTGCAGCGGCGGCAAGGAGGGGGCGTGCAATGGCGCGGCGCCGGCGGCCGAAGCCTGCAACCTCAAAGACGACGACTGCGATGGCAGCACCGATGAGCAAGTCGCCGTTGCGGAATGCGACCTGAGCAACGTGTACGGCACCTGCAAGGGCAAGACCCAGTGCGTGGCCGGCCAAGTGCTCTGCCAGGGCACCAACGCCTCTGCGGAAGTGTGCAACGGCATCGACGACAACTGCTCGGGCGAGACCGATGAGGGCTTTGGCAACCTCGACGCCGACGACAAGGCCGACTGCATGGACGGCGACGACGACGGCGACGGCATCGACGACAAGGCCGACAACTGCCCAGTGACGCTCAACGCCGACCAGACGGACACCGACGGCGACGGCCAGGGCGACGCCTGCGACCC
>JBIKTV010000503.1:0-4260 GCA_044347905.1 Myxococcota bacterium | reverse complement strand
ACCGCCAGCTACCGCGACCGCAGTCAATCGCTGGAATACGTGCTCAATGAGGCGGCGTATCTGGAGATGCAGCGGCTGGAGCGCGGCAGCTCGGCCCTGGACCTGCACCCGTTTGGCTACTGGCAGGAGCTGGCGCGGGGGCTGCACCACCTCTCTGATGTGGAAAAGACCAGGACGATCAGGGCTTTGACCGGCGACTATGCCCGCGACGTAGCCGGGCGCTTTACCCCTGGCGTCTACCGCTTTGCCACCAAGCTGCTGCCGCTGGGCCTGGGGACGCTGTTCAACACCCAGAACATCGACACCTTGCTGCACCACGGCAAGAAGATGGCCGAGCGGGTGATTCTCTCTGGCGCCATCGAGACTTGGCGCAGGCTGGCGGAGCGCGGCACGCTGGTGGTGGTGCCGACCCACTCGTCCAATCTCGACTCGATCGCCGTGGGCTGGGCGCTGCACGAGGCCGGCCTGCCGCCGGTGACCTATGGCGCGGGCAAGAATCTGTTTACCAGCCCCGTGACTTCGTACTTTATGCACAACCTGGGGGCGTACAAGGTCGACCGGCGCATCCGCCACACGCTGTACAAGGAAGTGCTCAAAGCTTATAGCGAAGTGCTGCTGGAGCGCGGCTACCACTCGCTGTTTTTTCCCGGCGGCACGCGCTCGCGCACCAACCACATTGAAAAGAAGGTCAAGCTGGGGCTCTTGGGCACCGGCCTGAGCGCCTATGCGCATAACCTCAAGATTGGCAAGCCAAATCCAGAGGTTTTTGTCTGCCCGCTGACCATCAACTACCACTTGGTGCTGGAGGCAGAGACGCTGATCGACGACGCCCTGCGCCAAGACGGCGGCCACCGCTTTATCATCGACGACGACGAGTTCAGCCGGCCCAAGGAGGTCGCGGCGTTCCTCTACAAGATGATGCAGCTGGAGTACACGACCTACATTCGCTTTGGCGAACCGCTGGATCTTTTTGGTAATCCTGTGGATGCGAGCGGTATCTCCCACGACCCGCGCGGCCGGCCGATCGACACCGCCCGGTACCTGTGGCGCGACGGCCAAGTGGTGCAGGACAGCGCCCGCGACGCCGAGTACACCCGCCGCTGCGGCACGGCAATTACCAAGGCGTTTCGCCACAATACCGTGGTGGTGTCGACGGCGCTGGTGGCCTATGCCGCCTGGCGCATGGTGGCGCAGCGCTATCCCGGCGCCGATCTGTACCAGCGGCTGCGGGTCTGCCGGGGCGATCACCTGGTGCGCGCCGAGCTGGCCGCTGAAGTCGCTGCGGTGCTCCGGGCGTGCAAGTCCCGGGCAGACAAGGGTGAATTGCAGCTGGCCCATGACGTGCAGCGCCTCGACCCCCTGCAGCTGATCGATGCGGCGCTGCGGGTGTTTGGCATGTTCCACTCGGCACCGGTGCTGGGGGCGAATTCCGCGGGGGCTGAGATCCTCCACCCGCGGCTGCTTTACTACTACGCCAACCGCTTAGAAAGCCTGAATCTTTCAATCGACAAGGAGGTCGCATGAGCGGCAAGGCCTTCCGCCCGAGCTTGGGCATTGTCGGCGCTGGGCGATGGGGCAGCACGTTGGCGCAGTTGGCGGTGCGGCAAGGCACCCCGGTGGTGCTGTACAGCGAGGATGGCGCGGTCGATCCCGGGGCCCTGCCGCTGCCCGCGGAGCTGCGCACCACCACACAATTGCTTGATATTGCTCAGCAATGCTCGCTGGTCCTGCTGGCGATTCCGGCGGCGAGGCTGCGGGCGCAGTGCCGGGCCCTGGGCGAGGTGCTGGACGGCGCCCACCTGCTGGTCCACGCCGTGCGCGGTCTGGATCCGGCCAGCGGGGCCCTGCCCCACCAGGTGATGGCTGAAGAGACCGCGGTTCTGCGCACGGGCGCGCTGTTGGGGGCGGCGCTGGTGGACGAATTGCGCGCGGGTCGGCCCAATGCCGCGGTAATCGCTAGCCGTTTTAGCGATGTCCATGACGCGGTCATCCAGACTTTGAACGGTCCCGTGCTGCACGTGCGGGCGGAGCGCGACCAATTGGGCATTGAAATGGCGGCGGCCGGGGCGAGCGCGCTGGCCTTGGCGCTGGGCCTGGCGGACGGCCTGGGTTTTGGCCCGGCGGCGCGGGCGGGGCTGGTGGCCAATGCCGCGGGGGAGCTGGCTGCGGCGGTGGTCGCGGCGGGCGGTGAAGCAAAATCTGCCTACGGTTTAGCAGGGTTGGGCTATCTGCTTGTGGAGCAACAGTCGGACAGCCGCGACGTCCAGGCGGGTCGGCTGCTGGCCCGCGGCCAGAGTCTGGCCCAGGTCCTGGCAGAGCTGGGGCCCATCGACGCGATCGACGCCGCTCAGGTGCTGGCCAAGCTGTGCCGCAGCCGCGGGGTTGAGGCGCCGATGCTGCGCGGCCTGGGCGAAGTGCTGGCCGGGCGGGTGGCCCTGCAAGACGCCGTGGCCGCGTACATTCGCTAGTATTTTCATAGATCAGACAGTTGCCTGGCACCTGTCCGAAGCCCCGGGGCCCACGGCAAAGTGGGCGGTGCGGCGCCAATTCAGGAGTCCAGAAATGCCCCCTGCACGGGAGCCTCGCCGCCGAATTGGCGACAGCAGTTGCCGCCGGCGCCGCGATCGGCCATTCTGGGCAGACCTAAGTCCGTGAGGTCGCGCCCATGTCTACTGTCCTGCCCGCAGTTTCCGAGTCGGTGCGCAGAATCACCGACGCTTTGGACGTGGCCGCGCGGGCCTACGGCGACCAGCCGGCGATGCGCGTCAAGCGCGACGGCCTGTGGCATGCGACCACCTGGCGCGAATACCGCAGCTTAGTTCATCAGGCCGCGCGGGCACTTATCCACCTGGGTGCCGAGGCGGGCAGCGGCGTGGCGATCCTGGGCAACGGCTGCCCTGCGTGGTTTATTAGCGATCTCGCGGCTATCGCCTGTGGCGCCGTGCCAGCGGGCATCTACACCACCAGCTCGGCCGAACAGTGCCGCTTTATTACCGATCACTGCGACGCAGCGGTGGCGGTGGTCGACGATCCGCGGCAATTGGCCAAGTACCGCGCGGTGTGGCCGCAGCTGCCCAAGCTCAAGCACATCGTGCTGATGCACGGCGCCGACGACGACCCGCGGGTGCACTCGTGGGAGGAATTCCTGAGGCTGGGGCTGCAAATTCCGGAGTCCGCCCTGCAGGAGCGCCTGCAAGCCCAGCGGCCGGACGACGTCTGCACGCTCATCTACACCTCTGGCACCACCGGCCAGCCCAAGGGGGTGATGCTGAGCCACGACAACCTGGTGTTCACCGCCCATCAGGTGCTGGCGAGCGTGGAATTGCGCCATGGCGATCAGTGCTTGTCGTACCTGCCGCTGTCGCACATTGCCGAGCAGGTGGTGTCGCTGCACGGGCCGATCTTCTTTGGCGGCTGCACGTGGTTTGCGGAGAGCCTAGACAAGCTGGGCGACAACCTGCGCGAAGTGCGCCCCCACTACTTCTTGGGCGTGCCGCGGGTGTGGGAGAAGATCCAGGCCAAGATCCAGAGCGCTGCCGCCGGCAACTCCGCGCTCAAGAAGAAGATCGCCGGTTGGGCCCGCCAAGAAGGGCTGCGCGGCGGCTATGCCCTGCAAAACGGCAACGACCCGGGCCGCGGCTATTGGCTGGCGGAAAAGCTGGTGTTCACCAAGGTCCGCCAGGCCCTGGGGCTTGACCGCTGCCGGGTGCAGATCACCAGCGCCGCGCCGATCGGCCGATCAACCTTGGAGTATTTTCTGTCGCTGGGCATCGTCATCCACGAAGTCTACGGCATGAGCGAGTGTACTGGGCCGGCGACCATCTCTGTCCCCACCTGCTGGGCCACGGGCAAGGCCGGCCCGACGATGACCGGCACGGAGCTGAAGATCGCCGACGACGGCGAAGTGTGCATGCGCGGCCGCCACGTGTTCAAGGGCTACTGGAAAAGCCCTGAGGCCACGGCGGAGACCATCGACGCGGAAGGCTGGCTGCATTCCGGCGATGTGGGCAGCCTGGACAGCCGCGGCATGCTGCAAATTACCGATCGCAAGAAGGATTTGCTCATCACGGCCGGCGGAGAGAACATCGCCCCGCAGTACCTAGAGGGCCTGCTCAAAGGCATTCCGCTGGTGGCCCAGGCCGTGGTGGTGGGCGACCAACGCAAGTACTTGGGGGCGCTGCTGACCCTGGATCCGGAGAAAATCGCCAGCGAAGCCGCGCTGATCGGCAGCCCTGCCCGCGATGTCCACGCCGCCGCCAC
>JBIKTV010000501.1:0-4293 GCA_044347905.1 Myxococcota bacterium | reverse complement strand
GGCGCCATCGTTTACAAAGCGGACCGGCGACATCGTTTACACTTGCTTGGCCTTCTCCGGACCGACCAAGGCCGCCAGCAGCCCCGGCCCGCGAGCACCGACCGTTGGAGGCCCCCGTTGACCACCGCTGCCCCCAGCATCACCCGCCTGGCGGGGCTGCGAATCGCCAACGCCTACCTGATCGACGGCGGACCGGGCGCCCGCTGGCTGGTCGACACCGGTCACGCCGCTGAGCGCGCTGCCCTGCTGTGGAGCCTGCACCGGGCCGGCCTGCGCCCGTCTGACCTGAGCGGCGCGGTCCTGACCCACCGGCACTCAGACCACGCCGGCAACGCCGCCTTCTTGCAGCGCCGCGGTGTCAAAATCTTCGCCCACCGGGCCGACGCTGAAGTCCTGGCGGGCCGGGCCAACCGCCACAGGCTGCAAGGCGACGAGAATTCACCTTGGATGGCCAGGGTTTTTGCCAGCATGGAGAATCTCATGCCGGCCCAGCTCGAGGTCGACGCGGCCCTGGAGCACGGCGAAGTCGTTGCCGGCCTGGAGGTTCACCTGGTGGCCGGGCACACCGAGGGGTCGCTGTTCCTGCGCCACCAGCAGGCGAAAGCGCTGTTTTCTGGCGACACCTTGCTCAACGCCGTCCCGCCGCTGACCTGGGAGCAGCGGCTGTGTCTGCCGTATGGGACGTTCTGTGTCGACCGGGAGCAGGCGCTGCGCGGCTTGGCGGCGTTTCACCGGCAGGGCACGCCGTATGAGGCGCTGATGCCTGGGCATGGGCCGGTCGTGCTGGGCGGGGCTCGGGGTAAGGTTTTGGCTTTTTTGGAGAGGTCGGGGGTGCGGTAGGGGGTGACGGGCCCGGCGGGGTCAGGTACATCCTCTTTCCCGTTTTGCGGGCGTCTGACCGCGCAAGAAACGGCGCGTGCAGCACCGCATCCGCGATAATACTGTTGGGTACCCACAAATTGGCGGCGTCCAAGTCGTCGGGCGGCCCGAGTTGGCCACCTCGCTAGCCGTCGCCGCGAATAGCTCCCAGCGAGGTGGCGCATCGCGCGCGGCAGATCGCCCGGCACCTACTCGAGCACCAGGTGGTAGTGGTTGGGCATCAGGGCAAAACCGCGCACGCGGACGTCAAAGCGCTCGGCAAACCGGTTAAAAACGCTAAGAAATAGGGCGCGCGACTCGTCGCTGAGAAAGATCGGCTCGCGACGGGCCCCGCGGTTCATGACACGGCGGCGGTCGCTGGCGAAGTCAAGTCTGGGCAAGCGCATGGGCGCGGGGATGCCGCGAAAGACGGAAAGGGGAAAGAGGATGTACCTGACCCCGCTCTCGCCGACGAGGGCCATTCTCAAGACCAGCGTTCGACGCCGCTCAGTTGCTCACCCCGTCGCTATCGCGGGCGCAGCCCGGGGGTGAGGGTCAAAAAACCGCGCGCATGTCGAACTTCAACCGGCAAGACAGGCGGCCCAGGGGTCATCGTCGGCAACCGGTAAGGCAGCCCGTGCGAACTCCGATGTCAGCGGATCGCCAGACCTCTTCTCTGGGTGTATGCTGGCGCCGCTGATGACTCAGCAGGTCGGGGAGCCATGCGCCAGCCGTTATCTTTAGTCCTGACGGCGTACCTGTGTGCAGCGCTTGCGACCCCAGGGTTTGCGCAAGAAGGATCGCCTAGCCTGCCGCTGCCACAAGCCGCTACACCGGCCGAAGCCGCGCCACCCGTCGCGGTTGCCCCAGACACCGCACTGCTGCTGCCGCTGCTGGAAGCCCTGGCGGCCCCTCCGACGCGGCGTGCGGGACTGCTCAAGCCCATCCTCGCCTCCGGGGACCCGCGGGCGGTCGCCGCACTTCGCTATGCCGGGCTGCACGACCGCAACCCAGCTGTAGGCGAAGCCGCCATCGAAGCCCTGCGCGAGGTCGCCCTGCCGGAGGCGGTCAGCGCTTTGGTCGACATCGCGGTCGGAACAGAAGTGGGCCAGCCCAAGCCGGGGGCCCTAGGCGCGCTGAGCCGCCATGCTCACCCCAGCGGCGCCGATGCCCTGTACCGCATCGCCGCCAACGGAGAGCTCGACATGGAGCTTCGCCGCAGCGCGGTTGAGGTTTTGGGCCGCGACCATCCTCAGCTGCTCACCGCCCGCGGGATGCCGTCCCTCGGTGGCTCGGCGGTGACGGCGACCCTCGGCGGCGCCTACTTCGGCGGCTGGGCCCTGTCCTCCGTCGGCGATTTTGCGGGCAATCGCGGCGCAGGCACCATCGGCTGGTTCACCGGAGCTGTGGTAGGCGCCGGAACTGGCTACATTTTTGGCCGCCACCTGAGCAACGCCCGCCAGCACTACTACCTCAGCGCCTTGAGCTGGGGCTCGTGGATGGGGTGGCAGCTGGCCGACGCCGTCGTCTTCCAGCCGGTCGACGAGTTTGGCAATCCCAGAGCGAGCGCCGAAGAGACGGGGCTCAGCCGCACCCGTGCCGCACTGGCCTTGGCGGGCGAGCTCGCTGGCCTGGCGCTAGCGGCCTATGGCGCAGACAGCCTGAACCTGTCGAGCAGCGACGTGTTGACCGCAGACGTGATGGGCGTCGCCGCCGCGCTGGGCACCTCGGGCGCCCTGGGCCTGATGGACCCAACGGATGACTCGCGCGCCGGCTACGGGACGCTGCTGGCCGGCAGCTTGCTGGGCGTTGGCGTCGGCGTGCTGACCGCGCCTAACCTGCGATTTTCCACAGGAGACCTTGCTCTTGCGACCTATATGAGCGCAGAGGGCGCCTATTTTGGCGGCTTCCTGACCGATGTGGTGCGAAACTCGCGCCCGGAGTCCTCCGGCGTCCTGCTTGGCGGCGGCTTGGGGGTGCTGACGGCGATGGCCCTGACCCAAAACAGCGAGCTTCGCCCCGGTCAGGTAGGCGAGATCTTGCTCCTTTCGAGCTTTGGCAAGGCGCTGGGCGGCGGAGCTGCTCTGCTAGCTGGGGCGAACGAGGACACAACCACCCTCGTCCACCTCGCAGGCGGAGCCGCGGGCATCGCCGCAGCTGCTTTTCTGACCGACTACACCGAGTACAGCAGCGGCGACTTCGCCATTGTGCCGGTCGCCACTGCGCTTGGCCTCTGGCACGGTGCCTGGATAGGCGCCATAGCGTCAGATGGGCTTGAGAATAATGGACAAACGACGGCTGGAATTACCCTACTCGGCGGTTCGCTCCTCGGCATCGGCGGTATCGCTCTCACTCAAAACGTCGGCTGGACCAACTTGCAGACCACCATGGGCAGCAGCGGCGCCATCTGGGGCGCATGGTTCGCCGGTTGGTCGCTTGCGCTTGAAAGCGACACCACCATCCACTCCGCGGGCGGCCGCATGCTCGCGCTAACGGACCTAGGTCTTGCCGCAAGTGCGGTGTTGATGTCGCCCTTGGTCGAACTGGACCCCCGCGTCATGGCGGGCGCCAACTTTGGCGGCATTGCCGGGGCAGGCTTGGCCTCGCTGTTCACGGCGATGTTCAGCACCGACGGCAACGCGGTCATCAAGGCCAACCTCGGCGGTTCAGCCGTCGGCCTGGTCTTGGGCGGGGTGCTCGCCTCCGTCGCCATCTCCGACGACAAGCCCGACGCGACCAAGAAACTGGCCAGCACCAGCCCCTCGCTGCCCAACTGGCTGCGCTGGCCGTTCGACGCCGTCACGGCAGTGCCCTACTCCGACCCGACCGGCAAGGTCGACGGCGTGATGCTGCAGGCCATTTCCGTGTGGTGACCGGGATAGCGCAGTCAACCGCCGGTCGTTCGTCGCAGCCGCCCCGGCCGTGAACCGCTGCTTGGCTAATTCCCTAGCCATTGTGCGGATCAGACAATGCCTAGGGGAGAGTCCGACAGCAGCCCCGGCCCGCAGTTCCGCAGCGGTTTTGGCCGATCCTCGGCGCCGCTACCGCCCGGCCTGCGCTGCGTGCCCCAGCCGCGCAAATCGCCAATTCTGTTTCCCCGGCGAAACACCAGCCGAGGTTTCTGTTGGGCGAATCCCGCTTCGCGGGACCGGGTGCTAGGCGCGCCGGCCTGCCGGCCTCTGCGCCCGGAGACGCCAGCGGGGCGCCGGGGGCTTGGTCAATACCCCGCGCGAAATCGCCCCGCCAGCGCCTCCGCCCTGCGGGTAACGCCCCCATTTCGCTTTGGCTGGCGCAGGTTTATCGCCCCCGCGCCAAGGATGCGAATCGCGGAGCGACGGCGTCCGACGCCGCCGGCGCCTCGCCGGTCGCAGCCTGGTCGCCGCAGGCGAGGCGCCCCACATTGACGCCCCCAGCCCCAAGCCCTACCGTACCCCA
>JBIKTV010000500.1:0-4298 GCA_044347905.1 Myxococcota bacterium | reverse complement strand
GCTTTTACAGGCTGTGCTAGCTTTGACATCTGGGGTGAGCTTTGGCGCGGCGCCTCTCTATGAAGTCATTGCTCTGCCTGGGGATAGCGCCTTGACGCCCATCGGAGCACTGCCCCCTGGTTATGCTGTCTACAAGACCGCCACGAAAGATGCAGTCCTCGGACATACCGGCAAGTCGATCAGCAAGACGAAGTGGAGTGGCACCGGCGCTGATGGCAAGTGGACAACTGGCATGTATGCTGTATCTGGAGGGAAACTGCTGGCCGATGGCGGCGCGGCCTTGGAGAAGGAGGAGCGCCTGGCGATTTGGGCCGAGCGCGGCGCCATTGACGAAACTGCGTGGGACCATTTCAAGTCGCTGAGCGTTGCAGAAGCACTGAAGCCGATTGGTTTCTTTGCCTCGACTTCTGGTGCAGAGCCGTTCTGCGAGAAGGGACTTGGTGGAGACGACAAGTGTGCCAAGGCCAAGGCGCAGGTTCATGCGGGGCGGCTGGCGCAGGCGGAAAAGGTCATTGTGGCCGCAGGCGGGACGATAGAGTGGGCGAATGGGCCGTTCTTTTCGGGGACTGCTGCGCCGAAGCAACTTCTGGCCGTTCGTCACAATCCTGCCCTTTCCGTCCTTGCACTTGCTCCAAAGCCGCCAGAGCCGGCATCGCTCAGCACCGTTTGGGGCGACAGCGTGGTCGGTTGGGACACGGGGGTCTACCCGACGAGCGTCGATGTCTGCTTGATCGAGGGGTATGCGCCCAAAACTGGCTCACCTTGGATGGATGGGTTGAGCTTTGTTGACGTTCGGTATCCTGGCGGAATGCAGGACAAACATGCTAACCAGATGGCCGACATTCTGATTGGCGAGGTAGCCCCTTTGGGGCTTGCCCAAGGAGCAAAGCTCTATGTGCCAAACTGGTGGTACCCGTTGGGAATCCAAGGACCGCAATTGCCGCAGGCTTGGTGGCTCGCCCTCGACTACTGCAGAGAGCATCAGGCAAGCGTATGGAATTTCAGCCAATACCACCCCACTGGTCCAGATCCGCTTACTTCTACGCCGCCGACGCCTGTCGTCGAGGACCGCTACTTCGACTGGCTGGCGCTCCAGCCGCCGTTTCCAACCATCGTCGCTGCTGCCGGAAACTTGGGAACGCCAAAGTATGCCCACAACAAACTTAGGAACGGCATGGTCGTCGGCGGGTCTCAGGAGGGCGCCAGCCAAATGGTGCCCGACTGCAGCAGCTATTGGCCCAGCCCAGATCGGGGTCAGCACACTATTTGGGGCATGTTCGGCAAACCAGTCTACGCGGAAAATGTGGGATCCCAGAGCGTCAATCCGGTAACCATGTATGGCGATTGGGAGTTACCCCACGTCGTCGCCCCGGCCACCAATGGTTGCCTGCGGGTTGCCGCCGCTGAGCCTGAAAAGGGTACCGGTGGTACAAGTGCTGCCACTGCCATGGTTTCGGCAGGCGTCGCCCAACTGCAGGAGATCAATCCCGCGCTGAAGTACTGGCCCGAAGCCTGCAAGGCAATCGTGTTAGCGGCCGCCGACGAAGACGTGGACCATGTCCCCCTCAACCTGACCGATGCGATTGATGATCGCGATGGTGCGGGGGAGATCAACCTTGGAGCACAACTCGTCCTGGGCCAGCCCGCCAATCGCAGGGCAGCGCCGGATACTGTTCCAGCACTCTATGGATACGACTACGGTACTTTCGCCTTCTTGGACCCAGCAATGTTCTTGGCTCCCGCAGGGCTCTCCGCCCCTCCAGGCGACTACTACCACCACTACCGCGTCCGGTCTGAAACGTCTCAGCAGATTCGCGTCGTGCTTGTTTGGAACAGTACGCCAACATGCGACGCGCCAGAAAACTGCACGGCAAATGAAGCCATCGTCCCCGACCTGGACCTGTATGTCGTTGAAGGTGAATCAAATGTTCCCGTTGCCGCGTCAGAAAGCTACGACTCAAATCACGAAGTCATTCAGTTTCAGGCCGCCGCCGGAGTGACATATCGGGTAAAGATCAGTTGGCGCGGCGGCGGACTGCGCTCTTGGTACGCAGTCGCCTGGGGGCCCAATGATATTTAAGGCGCTTTCGCTCCATGCCGGTCTTCTCTCATGCCTTTGCGGATTGTCGCTCGCATGCAGTCCTGCGCGCGAAGGGGCTCTTTCGGTCGCCGAACAGCAGTTGAAGGCTGATACCTCTGCGATTGCTGATGCCGCCGCAGAGATTGCGCCGGATGCCGCGCAAGACAGTCACGATTCCATTGACGAGATTGAGATTTCTCTGGACACTAGCCCGGTTGAAGATCAGGTCGACGGTGGCGATGCACAGAGTTCGCTCGATGCTGAAGTTTTCGCCGATAGCGGTCTAGACGGCGTCGCCCTTGACTCCGATGCCGAGTTCGAGGTTGCTGACACGGAAAGCATCGTCGACATTGCGCATATCGATAGCAAGTACCCCGATTTGCCCTACGACGCCATCCAAGACACCTTGGACATTTCAGGATCTGATCTCGCGGACACCAGTCCACAAGTGGATGCTACGACCAAGGACTGTCCGCCTTGGGGAGGTTCCGGAGCGACCCTTGGAGTCTTCTGTAAGGGCAACGAGTGTTGCCTAAGCCCAATGACCGCTGGGCCATGCGGCTGGATCACCTGCTGCTCCGTACCTGAAATACAGTCGAAGTGGGACACCGGGGAATCCTGCAGCTCAGTTCCAGTAGGGCTGCCAAACAAAACCTACGGACCTTGCCCCGCAATCCTCAAGTATGAGACCGACATGCTGCTACCGGTATGCAATCCCGAGTGCTGGTGTAGTTAGGTCGCCCCCGCAGAAGCGCCCGCCCGCGCTGACCCACACCAAGCTGGCGCTGTTTTCGGAGAGCCGGCCCTACGCCCATCCATGACGGTCGGCCTCCCGGTTTGCGACAAGCCCACAGCCCGCCCACATCGTCACCCCCTGCTGTGAACGGAGCTGCCAGCCTAAACCGGGTACGAGCAAGCCTCCGCGCCTGCGACCTGTCCCCATCGGACAACGCCGACGCCACCGCCAGCCCAAACCGTCACCCCCGGCCACGACCGGGGGCCCAGGCGAACAGAACCTCGGCAACAGGCCAAGGCCCAAGCCGGCGGGGGTACCCGGGGCTGAAGACCCCGGGCTACAGGTGAAAAGCCCGCCTGTGCGGGCTACCGGGCCCAAGCCCAGCCAGCCGAAACCTCGCGCCCAACCGCGGACTTCTGCCCTACCCCAGTGCGCCCTCCATAGCCAGGACCTTGGCCTTCAGCGCAGTGAGCGCCTTCTTGAAGCGCTCGCGCTGCGGCCCGCGCAACCTCTCGGTATCGGCCGCCTGCCACTCGGCTTGCCAGACGTCCAGGTCCTCGACCGCCCGCTCCAGCCGCGCGACCAACCGACCGGGCTGCGCCTTCTTCTCGGGCTCGTCCTTCGGCTCTGGCGGCTGCGTGCCGGGCGTAGCGCTGTCGGTGTCGTAGTAATTGCCCAGGTGCACCTGGCCGATGGCGTCCTTGAGCTGCTCGACCGACCACTTCTGCAGCGTCGTGTCCATCGCCAGCCGCGCGCGGGTGGTGGGGTCGCCGAGGCGGGCGAGCTCGACAACGTGGCTGAACAGCAGGCCGTCGCGGACGCTGGCCGGCAGCATGTCGTACGTCACGCGGGCGTTGATGCACTGGCGGGCGACTTGGCCGCCCAGGCCCAGGTCGGTCAGCTCGCTGGGGCAGGTGCGGACAAAGGCGGCGAAGCTGGTGTCTTTGGAGGCACTGTGGTTGCGGTAGTCGTGGACGTTGCCGTCGAAGAAGCGGTCGAGGAGGATCTTGCCGACCTGCAGGCGGAAGGCCAGGAGCATGTCGCGCGACAGGAGGCGCAGCTGGTCGAGCAGGTCGGCGTAGGTGGCTTTGGGATCAAGGGGTTCGATGTCGGTGGGCATGAGGCTCCTCGTGAACGCGGGTAGTTTCGGGCGGCGGCTGCAAGCTTTTTGAGTGTATAGACGTCTATACACTCAAAAAGCTTGCAGGGGAGAGGGCCGCGCGCGGCGGGTTCTGCAGGATTGGAGGGTAATGCCGCTCGGGCGAAGTGGCAAGATGGCGCTGTTCTGCCCGCCGCCCCTACGCCCCAGCGCCCTTGACGCTCCAGCCACCGCGCCGCACACTCGCGAGCCATGACCTCCCCCTTCCTCGCCGCCCCGCCCGAGCGCTGGATCGCCAGCAACGACCTGGCTTTTGCCCTGTACGACGGCTTTCCCGTCTCGCCCGGCCACGCGCTCATCATCCCGCGGCGGCTGGTGGCCAC
>JBIKTV010000114.1:0-13982 GCA_044347905.1 Myxococcota bacterium | reverse complement strand
TCGTCGATGCCGCCCGCTTTGGCGACCTGCAGCGGCCAGACGCGACGCGGCTGCAACCCGGTGAGAGCGTGGCGATGGGCCAAGTGCGCGACCCAGAGCTGCTCAAAAACCCGCTGCGCCTTGGCGAATTCCTGTTGCGCTCGCACTTGATAGAGACGGTGGCCCACCTTCACGCAGAAGTGGCGCTGAAGCACATGGCCGACCAAGGCGGCGTCCTGCAGCTCGACTACCGCGGCCACCACGTCTACTTCACCAGCGAGCGCAACGTGCGGCCCCTGGCTTTTGCTTTGCAGATCAATGTCGCTTCTGGCGCCCTTGTGGTCTGCGGTCTGCCAGCGCAGGGGTGACGAGCGCACCTGCCTCCGTGCCCTGGACCTCCGCCGAACTTTGACGGGCCGTATCAAAGCTGTGCATATTCGCCGTCGCCCTGGCCCCCGCAGTGGCAATTGGAGGCTCCCGTGTCCATTGACCTTTCTCCCGCCCAGCTCCTTGGCCGCCCCCTGACCTTGCCCAACGGCGCGCTGCTGCCCAACCGCTTGGCTAAGTCGGCGATGAGCGAGGCCTTGGCCACCCGCGATCAGGGGGTTTCACCAGAGCTGGTGCAGCTTTATGCGCGGTGGGCCGCCGGCGGCATCGGCCTGAACATCACGGGCAACGTCATGATCGACCGCCGCGCCCTGGGCGAGCCCGGCAACGTGGTGATCGAGGACGACCGCGACCTGCCGATGCTCCGCCAATGGGCCGCAGCCGCCAAGGGCGCCGGTGGGGCGGCGTGGGTGCAGCTCAACCACCCCGGCAAGCAGGCGCCCAAGGGGCTCAATCGCGAGACCGTAGCCCCTTCTGCCGTGGGTTTTGGCGGCGAGCTACAGCGCTTCTTTCACACGCCGCGCGAGCTGACCGAGCCGGAGATCCTCGACCTGATCGGCCGTTTTGGCCGGGCCGCGGCGGTCCTGGATGCGGCAGGTTTTGACGGGGTGCAGATCCACGGCGCCCACGGCTATCTGGTCAGCCAATTCCTCTCGCCGCGCCACAACTTGCGCACCGATGCCTGGGGTGGCGATGCCGAACGCCGCCGGCGCTTTGTGCTTGAAGTCTATCGGGCGATGCGCGCCGCCACCCGGCCAGAATTCTCCATCGGCATCAAGCTTAACTCCGCGGATTTTCAGCGCGGCGGTTTTGACGAAGGCGAGTCCCTGGCGGTGATGCAGGCCCTGGACACCGCCGGTATCGACCTGCTGGAGATCTCTGGCGGCACGTATGAGGCCCCGGTGATGAGCCTGGGCACGCAAGGGCGCAGCGCCTCTGGCAAGGTCGATCCAGCGGCTGCGGGGCAGGGCGAGGTCAAGGCCAGTACCCGCGAGCGCGAGGCGTATTTCCTGGCTTTTGCAGAGAAATCTCGCCGCGAACTGCGCGCACCGCTGATGGTCACAGGCGGTTTTCGCACCCTGGCCGGCATGGGCGATGCGCTTTTGAGCGATGCCCTGGACGTGATTGGCCTGGGTCGGCCCCTCGCCCTGGAGCCCGACCTGCCGCGGCGGCTGCTCCAAGGCCTAGAGGCGGCCCAGGTCACGCCCAAGCGCATCGCCACGGGGATCCCGGCGCTCGACCGGGTGGCCCTGATGGAAGTGGTGTTCTACGCACGGCAAATGCGCCGGATGGGCCACGGAAAGGACCCGCAGCCCAAGGAGTCGCCGCTCAAGGCTGCCCTGGCGTCGATGGCCAGCAGCGGTTGGAAGGGCCTGCTGGGCACCCGCCTGCGGGCCTGACGTCCGCGTGACACGCCCCCAGCGCCGCGGCCGGTGGGGCAGGGTACACTCTGCGCGCTTTGGGTCGGCCAGAGGCGTCGGCCCGTCCTTATGCCGTAGAAACTGGTGAATACAATGGATCAATCTCATCCTCATCCGTGGACCTTTGCTGAACTGCAGGTCGGCCAGCAGGCCCAGCGCACCTGGTTGGTCAGCAACGCGACGATCGAGGCTTTTGCTGAGGTTTCGGGCGATACCAACCGCGTTCACCTCGACGACACCTACGCCGCCGGCACGATGTTCAAGGGGCGGATCGCCCACGGCATGCTGACGGCGGGCTACATTTCCGCGGTGTTGGCCAATCAACTGCCCGGCCCGGGGACCATTTATCTGAGCCAGGACCTGCGCTTTAAGGCCCCTGTGCGGCCCGGCGATGAGGTCACGGTGCAGGTCAGCGTGCGCGAGCTGCTGGCCGAAAAGAAGCGCGTGGTGCTCGATACCGTGGCGCGGGTGGGAGACAAGGTGGTGGCCGAGGGCACCGCGGTGGTGATGCCGCCGATGGCGTGAGGAGCGGATCTGGTTGCAAGAGCGTTGTGTAGGAACGCCACGACCATCGCTCCGGCGCCAAATCGGACCCAGCTTTCGCCGCTGACCGTTCGAGCGGTGGACCAGGCTCCCCAGAGGACAGTTGCGGGCGGTGTCCCTAATTCACCGTAGATAAGTGCTTGTCTTGCCTGCGCCTTCTCGACACGACAACCGCCAACGTCGCAAATGCCGCCAGCAGAGCGCTCTCTCGTCCGCCTCTAGCCCCGCCCAAGCCAGCCGCGCAGCCAGAATCGACCGGTGCGGCCGCCTGGCTCGCTGGCGCAGAACCCTCTGGACCGTCGCCAAGCCCGCTCAACCCAGCGTCTTTTGCCGCGCCACTGGTTTCCACTTCGCCGCTGTCCGCTGGGCCCAGATCGGCCTTTGCTTGAGCGTCTTCTGGCCCAAGGTCACTCGACGAGCCGTCCATCGCCCCATCGCCGCTCGCCAGATCACCGCCGGCCTCCGCGTCGCCCGCTGCGGCTGAATCGCCCGCTTCTTCAGCCTTTGCGGGCGGATCGTCCGTCAGGTCGCAGCTATCGCCCACGCCGTCGCCGTCCTTGTCGCCCTGATTGGGGTTGTATTTCACGGGGCAATTGTCCACGCCATCGCCCTCGCCGTCGTTGTCATCGTCCGGATCGCATTCGTCGCCCTGCTGATCGCCATCCAGGTCAACCTGCGTCGGATTTGCCTTGTAGGGGCAGTTGTCCACGGCATCGATCCAGCCGTCTTTGTCGTAATCTGGCTTGGGAGGGGCAAGATCAGCTGTAGAAACATCAATTTGCGTGTCTTTCTTGGCCGTATCTAGCTGGACGGCGTCTGCTTGGCCGGTCTCCGCACCCCCGGCGTCTACGGCACCTGCGTCGGTGGAACCGGCGTCTACCGGCGGCGGCGGCGAGTCGTCCACAGGGTCACAGGCGTTGCCCAGGCCGTCCTTGTCCTTGTCCGCCTGATCGCCGTTGGCCGCAACCGGGCAATTGTCTTTGCTGTCCGCGATGGTATCGCCATCGTCGTCCGCGTCGCACAGGTCGCCTTCGCCGTCCTTGTCCAGGTCCTTCTGATCGGCGTTGGCCAGCAGCGGGCAGTTGTCGTCTTCGTCAAAGACCATGTCGTTGTCGTCATCGCCATCGCACGCATCGCCGATGCCGTCTTTGTCTTTGTCCTCCTGCAGGGGATTCTTGACCTTTTGGCAGTTGTCCTTGGTATCCACCACGCCGTCGCCGTCAAAATCGGTGGGCACCGCGGAAGCCACCAAGGCAAAATCGAGCTTGAGATCCTGATTCTTGGCCAAGGTTTTCTTGACACTCTGGGTGACGTATCCACTGAGTTTGACCGTCAGCGTGTAGGTCCCGGGCGCCACGGAAAGCAAGTAAGTCCCCTTGGTATCCGTCAAATCCGCCGGGCCGCCCGTGACCTTGATTTCGGCCCCGGCCAGCAGCTTGGTCGGTTGACCTGCGACATAAACCTTGCCGGCGATCGACGCCATCGTCCCGGCCTTAGCGGCATACACCGCCAGGTGATTGGCGACCGTGCGCTCTGTGCCGTCGGACGGCGAGTTCACCACCCCTTGACCGGCGACGTACATCGTCGAAGAGCCGCCGCCGTCCAGGTTGATGGCGTCCCACACGCCTAACCCCTTGAGCAGCGCGGCCTCTTCATCGCAGCGCATGCCCACACTCAGCGACGGCTGGCGGCCATCGACCACCGCTAGGAACAGCTTGGTCCCCGCCTGGTCCAGCCCCAGCATGGTGCGCGGATGGCGCGTGAGGCAAAAGCTGCCCTTTTTGGCCTTGTCGGTCGTCACGCCGGCGGTCAAAAGGTCCGGGTGCCCCGACACGACGCCCCACATCTTGGTCGCGTCAAACTTCAGCACCGTGGCGGCTTTGTGGATGATGGGCAGGGCCGGCGTGGTCTTGGCAAAACTCAGGCTGGAGTCGCTTTTGTCATCTGCGGTATCCGTCCAGGCCTTGCCATCGCCGGCCGCCAGGCCACCCGTTGCATAGGTCGCGTAGCTAAAAAAGTCAGCGTTGACGGCGATCTGTGCGCCGACTTGCTTGGCGAATGCGCTCGTCTTTTGCTTGCGCTGGCTGCTCGCGGTCGCGTCAAGTTTGACGCCCGCCACCGCGGTGTCGACCACCAAGACGTGGATATTCCACTTGGGACTGCTCGTGGTGCGGTGCAGCAATTTTACGCCGTCAAAGGGCGTGGTCCAGGTGTCGCCGGCCCTCGCCACGGCGGGCAGAAGCGCCAACAGCAGCACTGCCGCGCGCGCCAGCCACGCTAGCGTCCGCCCCCATGTGCCCGCCCGCTCGGCTCGACCGTCCATGTGCCCTCACCGCCAGCGCCTTTGCCCCGGACCCCCGTCCGTCGCCGCGCCGCGATGCCAGCGTAGCGGGGGCGATGGAGCCGGTCAACGGCAAAGGGCGCGGCAAAGAAGCGGCGACAAAAACGGGCAATTAGCTATTGGCGGAGCAGACTTGACGTAAGGGGGGGGGGCGTCGATTACTTGACCCGCCGCAGCACGGTCACGCAGTTGGTCACGCCAGACCCGCCGACATTGAACGTCACGCCGATCTTCGGCACCTTCTTGGTCGGCTTGAGGCCAATCGCCTCTTCCATCAACTGCTTGTACACCAGCGCGTGCATCGACGCTCCCGTCGCGCCCACGGGGTGGCCCTTGGCCTTGAGCCCGCCGGACAGGTTGATGCACACCTGGTCATCGTCCGGTCCAAAGCGCCCGGCCACGTAGTCCTTGCCAGCGGTGCCATCGGCGGAGAAGCCCAGCGCTTCAGTGGTCAGCAACTGGTTGATGGTAAAGCAGTCGTGCACCTCGGCGATGTCGATGTCCTTGGACGTCACGCCCGCCTCCAAGAAGGCCTTGGCCACGGCGTCTTTGCCGGCTTCCAGCACGTACTTCTTGTCTCGCAGAGACAGCGGCAAGTGCTCTTCAGAGTGGCCAATGCCGGCGATCTCCACGACTTTGCTGCGGGTCTTGAGGGCATTCTCCGTGGTGGTCAGCACCAGCGCGGCGGCGCCGTCCGTCACGAGCGAGCAGTCGTGCAGGCGCAGCGGCGCGGCGACCATCATGTTGGAGCCCTTGCCGCTGTCCGGCAGGCCCAGGATCTCCTCCGCCGTCTGCGGGCCATTTTGCACGTGGGCCAGCGGGTTATGCGCGGCGTTGCGGTAGCACAGCGCGGCCACGTGGGCGGCCTGGTTGCGCCACTCGGCGTCGCTCAGGCCGTACTGGGCGATGTAGGACTTGGCCAGCTCCGCAAAAAGCCCAGGGAACGTCGAGCCCTTGCCGCCCTCCTCGGGCCAGTACGAGCAGGTCGCCAGGGCGGTGGTCATGGACGGCGTGTCGAGCAGGTTCATCTTCTCTACGCCAATCACCAGCACGTTCTTGAAGCGGCCCGACTCCACGGCATACATGGCGTCGTAGACCGCGACCGAAGACGAGGCGCAGGCCGCTTCGGTGCGGGTCATGGGCTTAAAGCGCAGCGCCGGGTCGATCATCACGCCGATGGGCGCGACGTGCTCTTGGTTGACAAAGCGCGACGGCGCGCAGGCGCCGATCCACACGCCGTCGATGTCTTCGGCCTTCAGGCCGGCGTCGGCGATCGCCCCGCGACCCGCTTCGATGATCAGGTCGTAGAAGGACTTCTTGTCGATCTTCTTCTTGAAAGAGATCATGTCCTTGACTTCAATGAGGGAGCCAAACTGCGTGTTGTACGCGCCAATGATGCTGACCTTGCTCATAGGGTTCTCCAAGATGGGGAGAGGATTGCGTTGGCCGGGCAGAAGTCCGGTTGAGGGATGGACTTATCGGGCCAAGCCGGTGCTGATGAGGCCGCCGGTGATCTCCAGGCAGGTGGCGTCGATCGCCTCATTCTGCGCGGCGTAGCTGATGATATCCGCGATCTCGCTCGGTTCGATGAGCCGGCCGATGTGCACGCCCTTGAGGATGCCGGACAGCGCCTCTTGGTTCATGCCCTTGACCATCGGCGTGCCCACGTAGCCCGGGGCCACAGCGACGACGCGGATGTTCTGGATGCCCTTCATCTGGAATTCGCCGCAGAGGATCTTGGGCCACAGCGCCAAAGACACCTTGGCCGAAGAGTAGTTGAGCTGGCCGACTTGGCCGGCCTTGTTGACCGAAGAGATCGGCACGATGAGGCTGGGCCAGCCGCCGTTGGCCATGCGGATCGCCGCTTCGCGCACGGTGATGAAGGCGCCCACCAGGTTGACGTCGATGACCGCCTTGAACTGCTCGGTGGTCATGGCGCGCTTGACCTTGCCGGTGTCCTTGTCCGTGTTGATCATCAGGCCGTCTTTGATGATGCCGGCCGAGGCCACCGCGATATTGAGCTGGCCAAACTGCGAGATGGCCAGGTCCATCAGATCCGCGACCTGATCTTCTTGGGTGACATTGCACTTGAGGTAAACCGCTTCGCCGCCGGCCGCGACGATTTCGCTCACCACGCGCTCCATGCCCTTGGGGTCCATGTCGCCGATCACGACCTTGACGCCTTTGGCCGCCATGCCCTTGGCCACCGCTTCGCCGATGCCGCTCGCACCACCCGTCACCACTGCCACTGCGCCTTTGAGTTCCATGGGATTCCTCTGGTAGTTGTCGGACCCTTCGTCCGGGCTGGGCGCGGCGGCTTTGTGCACCGCAGCGCGCGAATGGCAAAATGCCCCCGCTGTCCAAGCATGTCAAGCGTTGTGCGGTGCAGCATAAACTTGCTTTGCCGTCGAGCGCCGGGGGGCCGCGGCCGCGCTGATCGCCGCGAATTGTCCGGCAGCCCTGACCTAGAATCGCCAGTTGCGCGCCTTTTCCGCCGCTCAGGGGCTCGCTGCAGCGCCTGCCGGGCGCGGGTGCGCCTGCACAAACCGCCGCGATTCGCCGCGCCTCTGTGGTCAATTCTGATCACCTGCGCTTGCCTAATCTCCCGCCCTAGAAGGACAATCGCGATTGTCACGGCCTTGTCGCGCCAAGGCTCCCGGGCCGATCGCCCGCGCCGCCCGCCCGCGGCTCTGTCCGACCGTCACGGCTCCAACACACAAACTCGTTTTTGCCCCCGCTCGCCCTTGACGCACTGCGCTATCCGCAGCTAGTGTTGCACCGCAGCATGAACTGAGGTCATGTGCGCCTCTAGTCCACCTGTTGCGCGCCTGCCCCTCTCCTGCCTCTCCCTCTCCTGCCTCTCATGTGGTCAGCACCATGAACATCCTCGTCCTCAATTGCGGCAGCTCGTCTGCCAAATTCGCCGTGATCGATGCCGCCAGCGGCCATGAACACCTCTCCGGCAACGCCCAACGCCTCGGTTCGCCAGAAGCCTCGCTGGACTGGAAGCGCCACAGCCACAAGCACTCGCGGCCATTGCCCGGTGCGGCCCACGGCGAGGCGCTCCGTGCCGCGGTGCAGCTGATTCGCGAAGAGGGGCTGGAAAGGTCGCTGGGCGGCGTCGGCCATCGCGTGGTCCACGGCGGCTCGCGCTTTGCTTCGTCGATGCGCATCACCCCGGAGGTCGTCGCCCAAGTCGAGGCGTGCATTCCCCTGGGGCCCCTGCACAACCCGCCAAATCTGCTGGGTATTGCCCTGAGCCAAGAGCTGCTGCCCCACCTGCCGCAGGTCGCGGTGTTTGATACCGCTTTTCATCAGACCATGCCGCCAAGGGCGTACATCTATCCCGTGCCCTATGAGTGGTTGGAGCGGCACGAGGTCCGGCGCTACGGCTTTCACGGCACCAGTCACCGCTATGTGGCTCAAAAGGCGCTGGAAATGCTCGACCTGGGCCCCGATGAGGGCTGCATCGTCACCGCGCACCTGGGCAATGGCTGTTCGGCCGCGGCGGTCAAGGACGGCCAGAGCGTCGACACCACCATGGGGCTGACTCCGCTGGAGGGCCTGGTGATGGGCACCCGCTCGGGGTCTGTCGATCCGGCGATCATCGGCCATGTCGCCCGCGCCACAGGGCAGAGCGCCGACCAAGTGCTAGATGCGCTCAACAAGAAGTCGGGGCTGCTGGGATTGTCCGGTCTTTCCAATGATATGCGCACGCTGGAGCAGGCCGCCTCGGAGGGCCACGCCCGCGCCCAACTGGCGCTGGAGGTGTTCTGCTACGTGCTCGCGCGGCAAATCGCCGGGCTGGTGGTCGGCCTGGGCCGGCTGGATGCCCTGGTGTTTACCGGCGGCATCGGCGAGAATTCGACTTTTGTCCGCGAAAAGGTCATCGGCCTCCTGGGTTTTCTGGGGCTGAACCTCGACGCGGAGGCCAACCAGCACGCCGTACGCGGCAAGGGCGGCTTTATCACCCACGGCGGCGGGCCCAAGGCCCTGGTGGTGCCGACCAACGAAGAGCTGATGATCGCCATGGACACCGCACAGATCGTCCAAGGCGCCTGAATTCACCCCCTTTCATAGAGAATCGCCATGCACCGCACCCTGTTTGTCGCTCCCGCTGGCCGCAATGTCGGCCTGACCACCGCCTCTTTGGGCCTTGTCCGCGCCCTGGACCGCCAAGGCGTGCGCGTGGCCTTTGCCAAACCCATTTCCACCCGCGCTGAAGACCGCAGCACCGCGCTGATCAAGCTGGGTACCTGCCTGCTGCCGCCCAATCCGCTGCCGCGCAAGATGGTAGAGGACCTGCTCGCGGCCGGTGACGAGCAGACCCTGTTAGAGAAAGTCGTGGAGTTTTGCGACCATGTGGCGGAGGGCGCGGACGTGCTCGTCGTCGAAGGCATGGTGTCCGAGCTCGGCGCGGCCTACTCGATGCGCGTCAACAGCTTGGTGCTCAAGGCCCTGGACGCGGAGCTGGTGCTGGTGGGATCGCCGTTTCAGCAGGCGCCGACCGAGTTTGCGGATGCCCTGGCCATCGCCGCGCGCGGTTTTGGCGATTTGGGCGAGGGCCGCCAGGTCAGCTGCATCCTCAACCGCGTGCCGGCCGACAGCGAAGAGTGGCTCGCCACCTGGTCCGCGGCTGTGGCGGCAGAAAAGCTGGTGCCCGTGGCCATCGTGCCCGCCCGCGACGACCTCTCTGCCTTGCGGGTCAAGGACTTGGCTGAGGCGATCCACGCCCGGGTGATCCATCCGGGGGACATGGCCAAGCGCCGCTACCGCGACGTGAAGCTCTACGCCATGACCGTGGCCAATTCCGCGCGCTACTTTGCCCCGGATCGCCTGCTGATCACCCCTGCGGACCGCGACGACATCATCTTGGCCGTGTCCCTAGCGGTGATGGGCGGCATGCGCATGGCCGGCCTGGTGCTGACCGGCGGCGTGGAGCCAGACGAGCGCATCATGCAGCTCTGCGCCCCGGCCTTTGCCACTGGCTTGCCGGTTTTGCATGTGGAAACAGGCAGCTATGAGACGGCCAACATGGTCGCGGGCGTCGAAAAGCAGATCCCCATTGACGACAAGGAGCGCGTTGAACTGGCGATGAACGTGGTAGCCGACCGCATCGACGGCTCGTGGCTGCGCGAGCTTGTGGCCATGCGCCGGTCGCAGCGCCTCTCGCCGCCGGCCTTTCGCCACCACTTGGTGGAAGACGCCAGAAAAGCCAATCGGCGCATCGTGTTGCCAGAAGGGACTGAGCCGCGCACCATCACCGCCGCGGCGATCGCCCAGGAGCGCGGCATTGCCCGCTGTGTGCTTCTGGGGGCACCGGATCTGGTGCACGAACAGGCGCGCAAGCTTGGCGTCAAACTCCCTGCATCGATTGAGATTATTGACCCGGTTCTGATCGCCCCCAACTATGTGGCTGCTCTGGTCGAGCGTCGGCGCCATCGCGGCATGACCCCGGAGCGGGCCGAGATCGAGCTGCAGGACAGCATCATGGTCGGCACGATGATGATGGCCTTGGGCGAGGCGGACGGCCTGGTCTCAGGCGCCGTTCATACCACCGCCCACACCATCCGCCCGGCGCTCCAGCTCATCAAGACGGTGCCGGGCTGCAACCTCGTGTCTTCCGTGTTCTTTATGTGTTTGCCGGAGCAGGTGCTGGTGTTTGGCGACTGCGCCGTCGTGCCCAACCCCACCGCAGAGGAGCTGGCGGACATCGCCATCCAAAGCGCAGACAGCGCCTTGGCTTTTGGTATCCAGCCGCGGGTGGCGATGCTGTCCTACTCCACGGGCGCCAGCGGCGGCGGCGAAGATGTCGAAAAGGTCGTCAAGGCCACGGAAATCGCCAAGAAGGCCCGCCCGGACCTGCTGCTCGACGGCCCTCTGCAGTATGACGCCGCCGTCATGCCCGACGTAGCCCGCTCCAAAGCGCCCAACTCGCCGGTCGCAGGCAAGGCCAACGTGATCATCTTCCCGGACCTCAATACCGGCAACGTGACCTACAAAGCGGTGCAGCGCTCAGCCGGCGTGGTGGCGATGGGACCGTTGCTCCAGGGCCTCAACCGCCCAGTCAATGACCTCAGCCGCGGTTGCCTGGTAGAAGACATCGTGTTCACCATCGCCCTCACCGCGATCCAGGCCCAGCAGGCCAGCCAGCGCAAATAGGCGGGGCCTTTGACGCGGAGGATTCAGTTGAGGCCCCCGGTGGTCGCCGCGGCGCTGCCAGCCAGGGAAGCGGAGAATTTGCCCTCGTGGACGCGACCAGCAGGGCATCATGCGGGGCCGGATCGCTTGCGGCCCACCTTGACCGCCCGCCCTGGAGCGTGCCACGCTGGCGGCTTCGGAGGGGGATCTCCGCAATGGCGCGTTGAATGTCGATGCCGCCTGCAAGGATAGCGCATTGGCTTTGGCCGGCGGGCTCTGGCGCAAGGCCCGGCTGGCTGACCGCACGGGGCTGGGCCATCGCCCAATTCTCCGTGGGTTGCTTGGCCTTGGGCTGCACGGAACCCGCCGACAACGGCTTTCTGCCCGTGCGCCGCAGCTACCCCGATGACGCCCCCAGCGACACCGCCCTGCGCCTGGAGGCCCGCGAGCTTCCCCGCGGCAAGACCGTGCTGCGCTTGGGGATTACCCCGTTTGAGTCGGTCGAGCGCACCCGCAGCGACTTGCAGCCGTTGGCCAAGGTCATTGGCGGCATGATCGGCGTGCCCGTCGTCATTGAGCCTGCCGAAAGCTACGAATCGCTAGTCCAGGCCGTCAGCAAGGGCGAGGTCGACATCGCCTTGCTCTCGCCCGCCTCCTACGTCCACGCCCGCCGCCAGCAGCCGCGGCTGCACCTGGTGGGCCGGGCGATTACCCAGGGCGTGTCTGAGTACGCCGCCTTTATCGTGGTGCGCGCCGACGATCCGCTGCACAACCTCGCCGATCTGCGCGGCAAGCGCATGGCCTGGGTCGACCGCATGTCCGCCTCGGGCTACATCTACCCTTTTGGTGCCTTTCGCCGTGAGGGCCTAGTGCCCGACCAATTGTTCAGCGATCAGCGCTTTTACGGCACCCACGATCTGGCGCTGCAGGCGCTCTTGCGCGGCGAAGCAGATGCTTGCGCGGTCGCCTCGGGGACCTTTGAGCGCTTGGTGACCATCGCCGGCAATGATCGGCCGCGCGCCGCCCTGCGGATTTTGCACAAGACGGGCAGGATCCCCTTTGACGCGCTGGTGGTGTCCGCCGATTTTTCCGAGGCGGCGGCGCGGCGCATCGGCTGGGCCTTTCGCAACGTCTCCTCGCGCAGTGCCGCAGGTCGCGCCGTATTGGCCAGCACCTGGGGGTGGCGCGGCTGGATCCCCGCGGATGACGCGGCCTACGACGGCGCCCGCCGGGTGATGGATGAAGTGGCCCGCTTGCCCGCCACCGCCCTGCCTGAACCAGCGAGTGCGGCCACAGAACCTGCCTCGGCGCGCCCATCAGCCCCCCCATCAGCCCCCGCATCAGCCCCCGCAAGAGGGCCAGCGGCGCCCCTTCCTGCGGTAGCCGCCCCTCGTTCCGGCTCGCCGACGGCTGCCCCAGCAGGTCCCCATGGCCGCTAGTCTGCGCCGGCCGCGGGGGCGCAAGCTCGCTCGACGCCTGGCTTTCTGGGTGGCGCTGGGCTGGCTGGTGGTGATCGTGCCCACGGGCTTGTTGGGCCTGAGCGCGGTGGCACAGAACTACCGGCAAGAAGCGGTCGAGCGCGCCGCCGCCACCCTTGCGGCCCTGGCCAGCCCTACCGCCCTGACCCTGGCAGATTACGCGGTGGAGCGGCTGCACAACATCGTCAGCGACGCGGTCGTGCCCACCGATTCAGAGATTCGCTTGCTCCAGGTCGCGGTGATCGACGCCGAGGGCCGGGTTGCCGCGAGCTCGACCGATCACTTGCAGCTGCCGCAGATCGGCGCCCATCACCCGGCGCTGTTGCAGCGCTTTGCCATGCAGGCCCACGCCTCGCGCCAGCCTGTGTGGCAGCGCTTGCCCGCGACCGATGAAGAGGCACCGCTGCTGGTGTCCATGCCCGCGGTTTCAGGGTTGCGCTGGGGCACGCTGATCGGCCACTTTGATTTGCGGGCTCTGGAGCGTAGGCTCTTTGAATCCCTTCTGTTTTTGCTGGCCGCGACCTTGGCCGTGGCGGTGCTGCTGGCCGGCGTGGTGTACGCGACCGTGACCCGCTTGGCTGTGCGACCCCTGGAACACCTCTCGCGTGTGGCCAGCGCCGTGCAGTTGGGCCAGCGCGAACAGCGCCTGGGCTGGGATCGCGACGACGAGTTGGGCACCGTGGCCAGCAGTTTTGACCACATGGTCGATGCCCTTGAGGCCCACGCAGGCGAATTGGAGCGCAAGGTCGCCGAGCGATCCGCTGAGGTCCAGGCCAAGAACCGCGATCTGCACGCGATGAACCAGCGGCTTCAGCTCGCCGTCGCAGAGCTGGATCGCATCGCCCACCTCGATCCGCTGACCCAGGTCGCCAATCGCCGATCCCTGGGCGATGCCTTGCAGCTGGTGTCGCAGCGGCCCGACCGGCCTTGGGCGGTATTGATGTGCGATCTCGACAACTTCAAGCGCATCAATGACTCCTTTGGCCACGCCGTGGGCGATCTCGTCCTGCGCGAATTGGCCCAGGTGTTGCGCGACGGCCTGCGCGGTGCGGACCAGCTGATCCGCTATGGCGGTGAGGAGTTCCTGGCCCTGCTGCCCAACACCAGCGATCTGCGGGCGATTGACGTCGCCGAACGCCTGCGTCGCGCGGTCGCCAGCTGTGATTTTGAGGCAGCGTGTGGCGCGGCGGTCGGCCCGCTGACCATCAGCATCGGCGTCGCCTCTTCGCCCAGCGACAGCACGGACACAGAAAACATCATGAAATACGCGGATCGCGCGATGTACGGCGCCAAGGCCGACGGGCGCAACCGCGTGGTGCGCTGGGAAAAGGCCATGGGCACTTCGACGCGCGAATCGCCCACAGATCCGCCGACGCAGAGCCTGTGAAGATATTCTGGATGTGAAAGAACGGCCATTGACAATATTGGCTTTTTTGACTCTCAAAGGCCTGAAACCGACGTTCTTTCACATCCTCTCAGGCGGAGCGCGCTTGACAGGTGCCCATCTCGGACTATTTTGGTCCGCCTAACCCCTGCACGGAGTTTTCCATGGCCTTCACCCAACCCGCTCTCCCCTACGCCAAGAACGCCCTGGCGCCCTACCTCACGGAAGAGCAAATCGAATTTCACTACGGCAAGCACCACGCCGCCTACTTCACCAACCTGAACAACTTGGTGGCGGGCAAGCCGGAA
>JBIKTV010000113.1:0-13992 GCA_044347905.1 Myxococcota bacterium | reverse complement strand
CTACACCTCAGACACGATTGCCTATCAGGATTTTCGCGATGTGGACCCGGAGTGGCCGCAAAAAGGCATGATGCTGCCGGTGGCGGATCAGTGGTCGGCAGATGTGGTCAATTCGCTGCCGCCCAAGGACACGTGGATTGTCGCAGGGGCGCTGCCGGAGGCGATGGCGGTGCTGGGCGACCAACTGTGGGTGGCCTACGCGGGCTCCAATGAAGTCCAGGGCTTTCAGATCGCAGCCGGCGGCAAGCTCGCGGCACTGCAGAAGGCCGGCGGCCTGTACCCAACGGCTTATAATCCCAAGGCTTTGGCGGCCATCGGACCCAAGATGCTTCTCAGTGTCGATCGCTTGGCAGAAGGCGTGAGCTTTGTCGACACCGCTAAGCCGCCCGCCGATGCGGTGAGCCACCTGACCGTGGGCGACGTGAAGGCCGGGGCTTTTCCCAGCACGGACATGGAGATCGGCGAGGCCATCAATGAAATGACCGCGCCCTTTACCATTGACGGCGACCAGACCTGCGTGCAATGCCACCGCGACAACGGCTCGACCGCGCGGCCTTTTGTCATGCCGCTGCAGAACAGCCGCGCCTGGAGCCTGCGCAATGTCATGGCCCAGCGCGGCCTGTACGATACGCGGCCGTGGTTCTTTGAGTCGGCGATGGATGAGACCAACTTCTTCCCTGTGCTCAACGAGTTTGCCCGCCGCGAGAATTTCTGCTGCGAGCAGTTGAACATGATGATCTGGGCCAAGTACCCCAAGGTGACGGAGTGCCAGAAGGCCCCGCAGACCCAGGGCTGCAACCATGTGCTCAATTGCAATGAGGATCCGCCGCCCGAGTGCAAGAACACCCGCTACGCCCAGGTGCCGCAGCTCAAGCGCTCGGAATTCATCAAGGCGGCGGCCAAGAAGCTGCTGGGCCGCGATCAGACCTTTGGCGACGCCCTCTACAATGAGGATCTGCTGGGCAACCGCAAGGCGATCGCCCTGGATTTTGAGGGGATGACCCGGGCGATCGGCCTGTTCATGCTCGGCACGCCGCGGCTGTTGCCCAATCCAAACAATGCGTTGGACCTGCCTACGGCGCGGCGCGGCAAAGCGCTCTACCAAATGAGCGATACGGGCTGCAACGGCTGCCATCCCCTGCCGCTGACGACGACGGCGACCTTGCCCGTGCCGTTCTCGCCCTTTGGCATGCCGGTGCGTTTTCCGCCGGTGATTACGCCAGAGCGCCGGCCGGACGGCAGTGACGCCATGCTGGTCATCAACACGTTTATCTCGACCTTCCCCGACACGGTGCAGACCGCCGCCGGCTTACACGTGGGGTCGACGCCGTTGCGCGGGCTGTGGGACCGGCCGCAGACGCGGTTCTATCACGACGGTCGGGCGAGGAGCCTGCGCGGGGCCTTGGCCACCCCCGGGCACGCGGCGCTGCGGCCCGGCGAGGTGGGCCACAATGAGCGCGACGGCGTGCGCGACACCCATGGCGGCACCAGTCACCTGGACAAATACCAGCTGGAAGACCTCAAGAACTTCTTGCTGACGCTGTAGGGGCCCATGGCGCGATTTGTCCTGATTCTCCTGTGGATTTTGCTGATCGCTCCGGCGACGCTGGCCCGTGCCGCGGTACCGCCTCAAGGCTGTGCCCAGCCCGCGCGCCTGGACGCCGTGGCCATGGGCACCAAGGTGCGCGCGACGATTTGCCCGCAGCGCAATGACGCAGAAGGGCTCAAGCAGGCGGAAGAAGCGGCCCAGGCGGTGCTGGCTGAAGTGCAGCGGCTAGAGCAGCTGTGGTCCACCTGGATCCCGGAAAGTGAGATGTCGCGGCTCAACCGCGCGGCTGGCGGTCCGGCGCTACAGGTGTCGCTGGAGACGGTGCGGCTGTTGGCCACGGCGCGCAAGGCCAGCGAACAGTCCCAAGGCATCTTTGACATTACCTTTTCGCCCCTGGGCGAGGTCTGGCAGTTCGACACGCCGCCGGGCTCGCATGAACCGACCAAGCTGGCCAAGGTGCCGAGTCAGGCCGAAGTGGCGGCGCGGCTGCTGCGGGTGGGCTACCGGTTCCTCCAGGTCGATGCCAAGAAGCGCACGGCGAGGCTGACCCAGCGCGGTTCTTCGGTCCACTTGGGCGGAATTGGCAAGGGCGCGGCGGTGGATGCGGCGGTAGCGCTGCTGCGGGCCCGCGGTTTTAGCCATTTTGCCGTGCAGGCAGGCGGCGACCTGTACTGCGCCGGGCAGAACGGCCAGCGGCCTTGGCGCATCGGCATCGCCCATCCGCGCAAGCCGGGGGCGATCCTGGGCATCGTCGACATTCGCGAGGCCGCATTCTCAACCAGCGGCGATTACGAGCGTTTTGCGATTCTGGACGGCAAGCGCTATCACCACATCCTGGACCTGCGCAGCGGTTGGCCGGCCCAAGCGAGCCAGAGCGCCACGGTGCTGGCCGCCAGCGCTACGGAGGCGGAGATCTTGACGAAGTGGGCCTTTGTTGTCGGCGGCGCCCAGGGGCTGGAGCTGCTGGCGAGCCGCGGCGCCAAGGGGGTCCTTGTGGACCGCGACGGCAAAGTCTGGACCAGCGCGGGCCTGCAGGTTCGGCCAGCGGAGGGACCGTGAACACCGCGTCATCCCAAGGAAAATGCCGGCTGCGGTGGCTGCTGATCGCCCTTGCGGTGCTATCGGCAGGCTGTACCCATGTGCCCGCCTGGCAGCGCGGGGGCCTGGCCGATCCGTGCATGCAGTGGGATCGCCACCCCGACCGAGCGGCCTTGCGCAAACACGTGGTGGCCGTGCGAGAAGGCGTCCCCCCCACAGAGGCCGGCGGCGGAGGTGCCTGTGGCTGTGATTGATCGCCTCCGCATAGCTCTGATCGCTGGGTTTGCTGCAGGCCTTGTCGCGCCGGACAATGCCGCGGCCCAGAGCGCGCCGCGCCGCTTGTCGAGCGCCGTGATGGTCTACAGCGACGACGACAATGTCACTGTGATTTCACCTCGTTTGGCCGGTCAGCAGACGCTCGGCCCTTGGAGCGTGGAGGCGTCGGCGGGCGTCGATATGGTCACGGCGGCCTCTGTGGACCTGGTGACTGCGGCTTCGCCCAAGGGGTTTTCTGAGGAACGCTGGCAGGCCAACGCAAGCGCCCTGTACCGGCTCCAGGAGGGAACGGCCGCGCGCAGTTGGTACGGCCTGTCCAAGGAGCCCGATTTTGTCTCGCATCAGGTCGGCGCGGGGGCAGAAGTCGAGCTGTGGGAGCGCCACAGCACCGCGGGAGTGTCCTATACCGCTGATTTGTCGACGGTAGGCCGGGCCCACGACCCGCTGATGGCAGAGGCGCGCAACGGCCACTTGCTCCAGCTGAGTTGGCAACAGGTGATGGGCGCCGCCTCCATGCTCGACCTGGCCTACAGCGCCCAGCGCATCGACGGCTATCAGGCCAGCCCTTATCGCTATGTGCGCTTGTACGCAGGGGATAGCCCGATGCACGCCTCTGCGGTGACCGAGGCCGTGCCCACTCAACGCCATCGCCAAACCCTGGTGCTGGGCTGGCGGCAGCGGCTGAGTCGGCGCTGGTTTGCCGCGATGCAGATGCGCGGATATACAGATGATTGGGGCATGCGCTCCCTGGCAACCACCCTGCGCGCCACGTGCAAGCTGAGCGATCAATGGACCCTGGACAGCGAGTTGCGCGGCCACGGCCAGAGCGCGGTGACGTTTTACCAGAGGCAATACAACAGTTTTCCGCAGGTCCCCAGCTGGCGCACCGCGGACAAAGAGCTGGGCCCCATGACCACCGCTCAGGGCGGCGTGCACCTGGAGTGGGCGCCGCTCCTGGGGCCACGCCAGCCGCTGCGGCTAGGCCTGGGGGTCGACGTGATTCGCTACCGCTACCTGGACTACGCCTGGCTGGCGGAGCGAACCGCTTTGGTGACTTTGGCCCACGTCACTTGGGAGCCCTAGATGCAACAAGCAAAGTCTATCCGTATTGCGGTCTTCGCCGCGGGGATTCTGGTGGCCCTGGGTTGCTCGCCGCCCGCGCCGCCGCCAGAGGTGGAAGACACCGCGGTCGCCGATGTGCTGTTGCCGCCTTGCGATCAGCCCGGCGAGCTGATCGCCTTGGACGTCGACGGGAACCCGCGCGTGCTCACCAGCGGCAGCAAGTTGCCCGTGGTCCTGGGATTTCAGGGCTTTATTTTTGTCCGCTTGGCGATGCGCAGCGCCACGCCGCTGCCGGCGACGGTCAAGTTGCGGGTGGTCGCGATGGTGCCGGGACTTGTGGATACAAGCACGCCATTTACCGTCAAGACGCAAGCTGACGGCAATGGGTGGGTCACCCGCGATGTGGCGTTTATGTTCAGCGACGCGACGTTCGTTGAACTGGCCGGCAAGCCCGCGGAGATCGGCTTGGCGGTCGACACTAAGACCTGCCGCATGGCCGCCAGTGCGTCGGTCGTGCTTGAAGACGGCGGCTACATGGGCGCAGACGCGGCGCTGTGGGGCACGCTCGACGGCGGTTAGGCCCTGTTCGAGAAAAGTCCGAACAGGTCCACGCAGCTGGGTGGGTCGCAAGTTCGCGTCCTTGCTGGCCGTCTCACCGCTCCGCGACCATCCAGGCGATCGAAGCATTTCAGGCCCCGACCTTAGCTGGCCAACTAGCCAAACGGATTGACGTTCTGCTTCTTGCCCTTGGGCTCATACGTCTCTTCTGGGTTGGCAACCAGGCCCTCAAACTCGAGCTTGCACTGCGGGCAGGCGATGCGCACCCAGCCGTCTTCGCGCATTTCCGCGTCCAGGTCGGCTTTTTCGCACACGGGGCAGCGCAGTTTGTCGGTGTGGCCAGCCGAGGCGGACGTCAGCACGTCCTGCAGCATCATGAACAGCTCTTCATTGTCAAAGTCTTGGGGACGCATGGGCTTCTCCTGCGGGATGCGCGGCGATTATGCGCGAGGGACCTCTTCCGGTCTACCAGCCCCGCCACCGCAACACCACGGCGCCAGTGGCGGTGGCCATGGGCCCGTAGCGGGTGGCGGGCAATTGCACTGTGCCGCCGCCAGTTTGCGCGCCGACCGCGAGACCCGGCAGATCCGGCGGCGACTCGCCAAACAGCGCGGCGTGGCTGCGCAACTCCAGGCCGATGGCAAAAGCGCGGGTCAGCGGCACGTCAAAACCAGCGGCGGCGCCGAGCGCGGGGGCGATCTGCCAGGCATTGCCCGGCTCTTGGCCATCGGCCTGCCACTGGTCGCGGGCTAGCGCGGCGCCCAGGCCCGCCGAAACCCAGGGCAGCATCCCGGCGACTTTGGCGAATTGCCAGCGCGCTTCAGCGGCAAAGGCCGCGAGGTGGCGGCGGAAATTGCCCGGTCCTCCGTCGACATTGGCGCTTTGCCGCTCGCCGCCCGCGCCGCTCCACTGGCCCGCGACGCCAGCGACCAGGTGTTCGCCCAGCCGCAGATGGGCTTGCAGACCGCCGCCTGCGAGGCTCAGCGTGCTGGTCCCTGAGACGGTGTCGTTGCTGTCTTGCCTGGAGAAATCGCCCACGGCCAGGCCTGTGGTGCCCACCGCGCCGATCTGCAGCCGCGGCGTCTCTACCGCGTGCATGGCCAGAGCCGGGGCCGCCCAGAGCGCCAGCGTCATCGGCAAAATCACGAGGCGCGAGGTGGACTTTCGCATGGGTCCCCCTCTAGACCAAGCCAGCCTGCGCGCGCGCCGGGGCAATCACTTGCTCGGCCGCGTGCCGACGGAGGGCCTTTAGGCCAGAGCCGCTGACTACGCCGTGCCCTGCGGCGATGTGCGGGCCGCCATCCGCTTGCAGCAACTGGTCGACGGCGAGGTCCATCGCCTGCACCACCGCCGCTCGCACCGGCGCGCCGCCTTGGGCGATCGCCCAGTGCACGATGTCCCAGGCCAGCTGGGCGTGAGCGGTCTCGTCGTCGGCGATGCGCCGCAGCAGCCCGGCCACCAGCGGATCCTGGGCTGTGCCCGCGGCGACGTTGGCTTCGAGCGCCGCCACTGTCTCCCAGATACAACCCTCTTTGGCGGCCGCGGCGGCGATCTGCACCAGGGACTGCGTGCGCAGCGAACCGTCGATTTGCAGAGGCGCCGGCCCTAGCTTTTGGCTGCTGTAGCGCTCGGCCAGGGCAAAGCACAGCTCGGCGTGGCGCACTTCGTCGATTGCCGCTTGCGAGGCCCGGGCCAGAAGGTCTGCCGGCGCGCCCACCGCCATCAACTCCAGCACCAAGCGGGCAAAGCTGGCCACAGACGCGTGCTCCATGCGCGCCGCCGCTAGCCACCACTCGCCCAGCTGAGCGCGCAGCTCGGGATCGAGGCCAGCCAGCGGAATCGCCAGGGCCATCTCTGCAAAATCACCTTGCCAATCAGTGCGCTGTTCGACGGGGGCCGAGCGCCACTGCCCCGCCACCTCAAAGGGCCGGCCAATCGCGCACATCGGCGGCGAGCACACGCGGGCCTTCGTCGAGTCATCCACCGTGCACTTCTGCTGGGGCGGGCAATCGGCGTCCACCGCGCACTTGTCGGCCTCAGCCTGGCAGGCAAACGCTGGGAAATCGCAGCCCGGATTCTCCACGTAGTTGCCGCAGACGCCAAACTTGCAGTCGCTGTCGGTCTTGCAGCCGGACTGAATGCACTTGCTATGGCCCTCTGCGCACACGCAAATCGAGCCGGCGCCGCAATCCGCATCGGTCGAGCAGGTCGGCTGGCAATAGCAGCCGGGCATCATGTTGCCCGAACCACTGGTGCAGATGGGGTTGTTGCCCTTGCCGGCGCAGTCAGCGTCGGTGTTGCAGCCGGCGCCGCTGCCTTGGGGGCAGGTCTTGTTGGGGTCGGCGACATAAGGGGCGCACGCTACGGCTTCGCGGCGGTGGACCATGCCGTTGGCGCAGGTCTCATAACCCGTGTCTGCGCCGCCGATTTTGATCGGCTTGGAGTCGACGCACTCAAAGGCTTTGGGGCCAACGCTATCTACGCTGGTATCCTTGGCGATGTCGCCGGCTGCATCGGTGTCGGGGGCGATGTCGGGAGCTGTGTCGAGCGCGGTGTCGAAGGCCGTGTCGGCCGCGATATCGCTGGCGGTGTCCGGGGAAGCGTCGCTGTCGACCGCGGTGTCGCTGTCCAGGGCCGTGTCCGAGTCCGCCGAGGCGTCCGTCGGGCCGGCGTCGCCAGCGTCGTTGACTGCGTCACTCGCCACGGCATCGGCTTTGGTGGAGGCGGTCGTCGGCTCCGTGCCGCATGCGGTAGCCACCCAGGCGAGCGTCGCCAACCTCAACAATTCGTGCAATCGATAGCGCTTCACGGGGGCTCCTGCAGGGCGATTAAGGGGCGTGCAAGGTAATTGCTGCGCGCGGCTGTGTCCAGTGCAAAGCGAACCTGGCCGGGGTCGATTCGACAGTGGCGGAGCGGCACGCCATGAACGACAATCGCCCCCGTAGCTTGGAAACCTGGAGGCGTCATGCGTGCTTGGTCCTGGGTCCTATCCGTCGCCGTCGCGGGTGCGTGCGCCCTGCTCCCCGGCCCAGCCAGCGCGGCGGAACGCTGCGGCCCGCGCTCCTGCGCGGAAGGCGAATTCTGCTGCAATGACAGCTGCGGCCTGTGCGCGCCCCCGGGCGGTGCGTGCATCCAGCCCTACTGCGGCTGGGGGCCGGATAGCGTGGCGGGCCGCCGGCCGATCCTGGCGCTCGACCATCCCAATGCGCTCATGGGACCGCGCGTGGGCGCGATGGCTGGCCTTGGCTGGGGCAGCGAGTACGACGGAGGGCAGCTGCGCGCGGCGGGGCTGATGCCCTTTGCAGACGCGTTTCGGGCCCGCGGTGCGATAGACGCGAGCTTGGCCAGTCTTGCGACTGCGACACCTGGCCTTGGCCAAACCATCGTGGGCCGCGACGGCGCGGTGCAAAGCGAACTGGGCCTCGCTTGGAATGTGCCCACCTCGCTGACTTGGCTGCAAGCCGCGCTGATGGTCGACGGCGTCAGCGTCCACCGCCGCAGTTTTCAGACCGCGCCCAACACGCAGACCCAACGGTCGTGGGCCCTGGCCGACCTGGAGCTGGCCCCGGGCATCGCCGTGACTGCCCAGCGCTGGTCCGTCGCCGTCTCTGCCTATGCGCGGGCCGGGCTACAGCTCAGTTGCGAGGGATTGGATTGTGTGGACCAGGCGATCCGCCTGTGGGACATGGGGATTTCTCTGGACGCCGATGGCCGCAACTTGGGCATCCCCGTGGGGCTGATGGTGCGCGGGCGCACTGCGGCAGGCGGCGACGACCTGGGCGCCGGGGTGTTTTGGCTCGGCCAGCGGCTGCGCGTGGGGCTCGAGCTGAGGGCTTTTGTCAACAACGGCGAGCTCAGCGCCAGCTGGCCGGACGCAGAGTGGAACGTGCGGGTGGATTGGCTTGGGGCGGAGAGGTGACCAGAGCTGAGGGCGCATGGAAGTGCTATCCTGGCGCCTCTGCCCCACTGGCCGGAGGTTCGCCATGGCAAGGTTCGCTGGTTCCCTGATCCTCTTGGCCCTTGCGGCGCTGGCGAGCGGCTGCTCGGAATCCGTCCCGGCTCCGGCAACCGTCGTGGCGGACGCGGCAGGCGCCCTCGACACCTCAGCCGACACCTCAGGCGACAGTAGCGCCGACGGATCAGCGGAATTCGACGCCGACGCGGGGCAAGCCGCCGAGGTCGACGCGCAGGCCGACGCGGTCGCCGACACCGCCGCGGATGGGGTCGCCGATGCCACTGCCGACAACGTGGCCGCCTGCCCCTACACCTGCGCGCTCGACTGCGTGTGCAAGAAGGACCACAAGGGCTGCGATGTCGCCGAGTGCGAAGCCGGGGACTGCGCGGCGATCCTCAGCAAGATCGACAAGCTCAAGCCCAAGCTCCAGGCTTGCGCCGCAGCGACGGGCTGCGAGGAATTCGAGTACCCCATCTGCGGCTCGGCGGGCTGCTTTCAGATGCCAGTCGGCAAGGGCGCCGACCTTTCTGAGCTCAACAACCTTGCCGGCGCCGCCCAGGCGGCCAAGTGCAGCCAGTTCACCTGCGGCTGCGGACCGGCCTCGCCCAGCTACTGCCTTGGCGGAAGCTGCCGGCAGTGCCCACCCGATTGCGACGCGGGCACGTGCGACGACAAGGCCGCGGCGATCGCCCAGTTCGTCGGCGCGAGCCGCTGGTGTGCCTCGGACAAGGACTGCATCGTCCACGCGACCGGCCTCTGCCCCTTCGCCGGCATGCCGTGCGGCGGGGTCGCATTGAGCCAGTACGCCAAGGTCTCTCAGCTCGATGCCCTGCTCTCCGCGACTGCGGTGCCGTGCAACGTCGCGATGTGCAAGTGCGCAGTCCCAGGCCCCGCCAGCTGCGTGGCCGGAAAGTGCACGGTTCAGTAGCAGAACCGCGCGGGCGGACTGCGGCAGGTCCCTTCTGCCGGGCCGACAGGACACCGCCGCGCCAGAGAGGAAATCCCCATGAAACAAGCACTCCTGCCCCGGTATGGCGTCATCGCTGGCGCGGCGCTATTGGCGTGGCTCCAAGGCTGTGCCGGCACTGCCGCGGACGAACAAAGCGATGGCGTCGACGCAGCGGTCGACATCAGCGCGGATGCCGGCCAAGACGCAAGTAAGGGCGGCGATGCCGACGACGTCGCAGATTCAACGGCCGATGCCGACCCAGGCGACGCCGTTCCAGGCGCGGATGCGAGCCCGGGTTCCTCGCCGGTCCAGCCCTGGGCCGGTCGCGTGCGCATTGAGGAGGCCTATGTCGCCAATTCCGGACCGTTCTACGCCGAATTCGACGTCGAACTCGCAGATCGGCCCTCCCCGGTCGTCCACAGCCTCGTCGCCACCACGGGTTCGTGCCGTTACTACCGCCTGTTGGCTCCTGCCAGCTGCACGCCCGGCTGCAAGCCAAACGACGAGTATTGCTCGTATGTCGGCAACTGCGAGGCCTGGCCCAAGCCGATGTCGGCCGGCAAGGTCACCGTGACCGGGCTCAAAGCGGCGGTGTCAGCATCGCCCGGGACCGGCGGTTGGTATGTGACCGAGACCGATCCTCCCAAGGACCTGTTCGACGCCGGCAACCCGATCGCCGTACAGGCCGCAGGCGCTGAATTACCTGCGTTCCAAGCGCAATTGAAGGGCGTGGCCGACATGAAGCCCGGCTGGTCCGGCGAGCTGACGATGACCAACGGCCAACCCCTCGCCTTGTCCTGGCCAGTTCAGGGCGACGGCGCTTTGGTTGAGGTGGTCTTTCAGTTCGGTTGGCACGGCACGCCCGCCACCGACATCATCTGGTGCGAGGCTCCCGAGGCCGCGGGCGGACTAATTGTCCCGGCGGAATTCATCGACCTGTTCCCGCTTTGGAACGGCAAGGGCCTGATTCAGCACCCGTCCTGGGCGCGGCGCGTGTCGCGTGCAGTCGTCGCCACGGCCGCCGGGCCGATCGAGGTCCTGGTGAGTTCTCGCTTGGGCATTCAATTCCTGCACTGACCACGGCGCCGGGGGTTGGTCGACGGAGGATTAGTCCGCGGTTCCGTGGCCCAAGGGCGCTCCGCCCAACGGCATTCGCACGAGCCTCCCAACTGCTGCGCGAACGATGCGAACCCGAAGGGCAGCGTCCGACGCTGCCGGCGCCGCGCCGGTCGCAGCGTGGTCGGCGCCTCGCCGACGCGCCCATCATCCTCACCAGGGTATCCCTGATCATGAACATTACATGCGCCGTCGCTTCCAAGGGCCTCCCTGATCCCCAACATCACATGCGCCGTCGCGTCCCAAGGCATCCCTGGTCACCCACATCGCATACGCCGCAGCTCGCCCGGGTCACCCTCGCGCAGTCCGCGACACCTACTGCGGCGCGACCGGCGTCACCTTGGCAGCTTTCGCAGCCCGCTTGCGCGGCGGAAAGTAGCTAGTGACGCGCTTGGCGTCGCGCGGAAACAGCATGATCAGCCGACCGCGCAGGGTCCGCACTGCCGTGTGCCAAGCATCAGCGGCGGCCTTCTCTGCGGCGACGGCTTGGCGCAGGGCTTCCGTGGCGGTCGCATCGGCGGCGGCGGCGGCGTCGAGAGCGGCATAGGCGGCGGTCACGGCGCTGGCACTCGCGGCAAGCTCCTTGGGGAGATCCGGCGACGCCAAGGCCTTAGCCAACGCGGCGAATCCCGCCGTCCGCGCGGCTGTAGATGCCGCAACCAGGGTTGACGGGGCGACCGGAAACAGCCGCAGGTATTCTGGCGCCGTCCGACTGCCAAAGTGGCCAAAGGCCTTGATGCCCAGCGCCACGACCGCCTCCTGGGCGGTGGACAAGCGCCGGACCAGCAGCGCGCCCGACTCAATCGCCGCGGTGTCGGCGTCGCGGCGGGCGGCAACGGCTTTGACGACGAGGCCTTGGGGATCGAAGACTAGCTTGGCCTCGGCCGCGGTGTCGGGGTCGGCTTTGACGTTGGCGATGATGTAGATGCCGTCGCGGATGATCGAACCGGCACCTTTGGTCAAGCTGGGCATGGGCATACGAACCTCCTGTTTACTGGGCGCGTGGGGTGCGCCGGGGGAGATGGGGAACGAATCGGACACGGCTGGTTTTTTGGCGCAGATGTGGGCGGCGTCAAGATTTTTGGGGTTTCTGGCGGGCAGGTGGGCTGGGCGGCGGCATGGGCGACATGCCGCAACTCAGGCACCCGAACTGGCAACCGGGTTCCTGCACGCGGATCATTCTTGACCTTGTGCCTTGCGCCGGCTCGAGCAGATCGTCCGCGCAATCGCGACGATGGCGCAGCCAAGGAAGGTTCCTGCGCCGATGACCTGAATAATTTCATATATATGTATGCTGGCAACTCGTTCCGTGACATCTGGCCACTGAGCAGGACCTGGTGGCCCCCGCATCCCAGGCGGGGGCCGGTGCCGAAGCAGGAATAGCGCCTGCCCGTAGGCAAAACCAAACTCAATCATCAGAAAACACCCCAACAATCCCAGAGCTATGGGGCCACGGAGCCGCCTTCCAAATCGATGGCAATCCAGAGTGCGGCCTCGTTCAACTGGCTCCGCACCATCGTTCGGCGAGCGAGCACTCATGAACGCCGGCCAAAGATTCCCCGGGCTGGGTTCGCAATGGAGTCAAGAATTTCCTTAATAAGATCAAACGGTCCGAAGGGCGTGCACTTTGCAAGCACACTGCTGGTCCAAGATTGGCAATCGTTCACGAGCGGCATGTAGGGCCCGTGCAAAGATCCGTAGACGATTTCGTTATTTACGCACTCTTCATCTGCGGGCACGACAACACAATCGTCTCTCGGTGTGTACTTCTCGTCTAGCACCTTGTTCATTGGCATGATCCGATAGTACCAAGCCGAGTCTACGCCGCCGCACTTACTGTCTGTACACAGCCACTCGTGGTAGCAGGTCCGGTCGTCAAGTAGACACCCCAACGCGCCGACGGGCCCCTCGACGGGCCCCCGGCACTTCATTACCTTCAACCCATCCGGATCCACCAGCAGCGTAGGCAAATTCCCCACATACCCATACTGATTCCACCCCCCGCCAAACCCAATCGGATCCCGCGCCAGCCACCGCCCCAGCCCCGCGTCGTACTCGCGGGCGCCAAACCGCACGAGCCCAGTCCGCCGATCCCACAGCCCGCCAGCGAAACCAAACGGATGCACCGCGGTTCCAACCGGCGTCACCGTCGCCACGCCCCAGGGGTCGTACGCGACGCTCTCGACCGCGACACCCGTGGCGAGATCCACCGTCCGCACGACACTGCCGACCTGGTCGTGGACCAGCAAGTAGCTGCCGGTGACCACCCCGCTGTCCGGGTCGAAAGTCACCGCGGCGTCAGGCGAATGCCCCGAGCTCGCGTACAGATACCGCGCCCGCAGTGCGCCGCTGGCGCTGACCTCGGCGATGACCCGGAGCTGGCCGTCGTAGACCCAGCTGCGATCCTCCAGAACCGCGCCGCTGGCGTCCTTCGCCACGGCCCTGACCCTGCGCCCGGCGGGGTCTAGGCCGTAGGCTACAGCGATCTCCGTGGGTTGGGAAGGGTTGAGCCGCGCCTCGCGCAACCGGCCAAACGCATCCCAGACGTAGGTCGCGGGCAACTGCCCGCCAGACCTGGCGACCACCCGACCGTTCAGGTCGTACGCCAGCGCCTCGGCGCCGAGCTGGACCAGGCGGTCCTGGGCGTCGATGATCGCCGTCACCTCGCCGGCCAGGCCAGTGTGCTTGCCAACGCGGTTACCGCGGACGTCGTAACTCCAGGCGTCGGCGAGGCTATCGTTCAGCTTGTGCTGGGTCAGCCAGCCGCGCTGGGGGTGATAGCCGTAGCCATGCGTCACCGCCGTCGCCGGGTCGGTGCCGACCACGCGCTTGGTCAGCCGGCCGAGCTGATCGCGCTGCAGATACCCCTCGCGGTACAGCAGGCCCTGCGGACCCGCGACCTGCTGGCTGCTGATCTCGCCAAAGCCGTTGTAGGCGTAATCCACCCGCAAAGACTTGGCGGTCGCTGGGTTCCCCGGGTTGGACGTGGCGGTAAGCGCCATCAAGCGACCTGTGGCCGCGTCGCGCTGCAGTTGGAGGTCGACGAGGGCGGTCGCATTCGCGTCGGTCAGCGTCATCGCCACGGGCAAATCGTCTGCGTCAAAACCCGCCGTCACCGCGGTGGTTTTGACCGCCACCGCCGCGTTGGGCAGCCCCACCTGCGTCAGGATCGGCCGCAGGCGTTTGTCCCAGCTGCGCACCACGCTGGCGCCGTTGCTGCCGCCCAGGGCCGCGGCGCCGGCCATACTCAGGGCGCTCCACGTCTCGGCCTTGGGCAGCGCGCCCTGGTAGGTGTAACTAAGCTTGGCGATGTCGTTTTGCAGAGCAGTCGGACGGCGCGCTCCGCCTGGCTCGTAGCCGATGGTCCAGGTCATCACCCCGTCTTGGGCGTCATTGGGCGCCACCACCTGGGTCAGCAGGCCGCTCGCGCTTTCATAGCCAAAGGTAAAGGCCTTGCCGTCCGGGCGGGTGCGCTTGGTGACCGCCTGG
>JBIKTV010000499.1:0-4319 GCA_044347905.1 Myxococcota bacterium | reverse complement strand
AGGTAGGCGGTGAAGTAAACCTCTGCCTCCATCCACAGTTCGCCGTCTTCGCAGGATCGCGCGGCGTTGTACAGCTGGTTGGGCTTGTAGGTCAGCACATAAGCCGCCTCAAAAAGCTGAGCAGCCAAGCCAAATTGCTTCTGCTGCCGCGCCACCTTGGCCTGTTCCACGCAAGTAAGCGACAGCTCTGAGGCCAGCAACCCCGCGTATTTGCGCGTATCCCCCAGCTCTTTCTTGAAGCTGCCACTTTGGCCAAGCCCCTGAGCCGTCTGGGCAAACTTGTCATAGAGCGACTTGGCCTCGCCGCCGATGAGACAGCGCGCTTGCGGCTCGGAGTTGGCGAGCAACGAACAGCGCCTTGCCGTGGCGGCCTGCCACAAGGGCTTTGGATTGCCAGGGCTGGCCAGGTATTCGCTCTCCAGCGCCCGGGCCAGCGGCTCCGGCGGGGTCTCCCCGCTCAGCACCGTTGCGCACTCCGCGGGGGGCTTGGAAGCGCCGAAGGCCACACCGGGCAGCGACGCGGCGACACAAGCCAGAATCAGCAGAGAAAACAGCAATTGGTGCGGGGATAAACTGCGCATGCGCTTGAGCTTAGGCGATCCACCGGGCAGTTGACCAGCCCTGTCCAATTCACTTTACCCAAGCGCAATTGCGCCGGACGATAGCGGCGAGACCCGTCACCCACACCTCGCGGGTATTGAGCGACGGCACCAACTGCAGCTCTTGACCGCCCGCCGCGCGAAAGTCTTCTGCGCCGCGCATGCCGATTTCCTCTAAGGTTTCCAGGCAATCCGCGACAAAGCTGGGCTCCACCACCAGCAGCTTCTTGACCCCTTGCTTGGCCAGCTGTTCGATGACCTCGTCCGCATAAGGGCGGATCCACGGGATTCTGCCCAAGCGCGACTGGAACGCCGTGGTCGTGTGCGCTTGGTCGAGCCCCAGGTCCGCCATCAGCGCTCGCGAGGTCGCCATGCACTGGGCGCGGTAGCAGTTGCGGTTGGCCGACACCAGCTGATCGCAACACCCGGCGCTCTTGAGGCAGTGGCTCCCCGTGGAATCCGTGCGCGCACAGTGGCGCTCCGGCACACCGTGGTAAGCCAGCAGCACGTGATCGGGCTGGAATGTCGCCAACTGCTCGCGCACCGCTGCGGAAACGGCCTGCAGGAACTCGGGCGCATCGTAGAATGGCTCGACGATCTGCACACTTGGAACGACCCAGCGCGTCGCGGCCTCGGCCATCACCGCCGCCGCCGTAGAGCCAAAAGACGCCGCGGCATATTGCGGAAACAGCGGCACGACCAGCAGCCTGTCGCAGCCAAGGTCACGCAAGGCATCGATTTGGCTGGGGATAGACGGATTGCCAAACTGAAAGGCCAGGCGCACTTCGCAGCCGGGCAGCTCCTCTTGGAGCCTGGACGCCAGCGAGAGCCCGTGCAGCCGCAGCGGCGAGCCGGCCTCGCTCCAGATCTTGCGGTACGCTTCCGCGCTCTTGCGGGGCCGGGTGGGCAGAATGATCAGCTCCAGCAGCAGCCACCGGGCCAGCGCCGGCATGTCCAGCACGCGCGGGTCGCTCAGAAACTGCCGCAGGTAGCGGCGCACATCGCTCACACTTGGCGAGTCCGGCGTGCCGGTATTGACCAGCAGGATTCCAGTCTTGGCTTGCAAACTCGGGCGGCGATCGCCGGGGATCGGCGTGGGGACAGGGGCGTGGGACATCGGACCTCCGCGGCGATTATCCGCGCGCGCTTGGCATGCGTGCAACTTGTCGCGAACGTTCGATGTCCGTTGCGGTGACAACGATGCTTGCGTATGCTCAAGTTGGTGAGCTTTTGCCCCCCTTTCCACCGAGGTCGGCGCGATGACAGGAACGACGAGAGCCGCGACTGCCTGGGCCAGCGCTTGGATGCTAGCGGCGGCCTTTGCCGCAGGATGCTCGCCGACCCCATCTGGGGCCAACTACACCAGCGCCGGGACCTGGGGATTGCCCGGAGGCAACCTGGGCGGCAGCGACGCTTTTGCCAAGGACGGCAGCGCGGGCAAGGTCGATGCTGGCGCCAGCGGCGAAGTGAACACCAGCGATGGCACACAGTTAGGTGAGGACACCCAGCTAGCTGAGGACGCCCAAGCCGGTGACGACGCCCAGCCCAGCGAAGATGCCATTCCCGGTGACGACGCGATTCCCGGCGACGACACAATTCCCAGTGACGACGCGGCCCCCTTGGAAGACAGCGGCGATCCCGCGGACGCGGAAGACCCGGACGTCGATCCCGGCAGCGAAGAAGACGCCGAAGAGCTCGCGGATGTCGCGGAGATCAAAGACACAGGCGAGGATCCCAACAACCCCTGGTATACCACGCCGCTCCCCGATCAGTATGTGAACGCGGACACGGCGGACGCGAGCGGCCCTTCTGATACCGCCGGCCAGAGCCTGCCGCCCATTTGCACGCCGCTCATCGGCTCTGTGTCGGTGACGGAGACCGTGGGACCGGGCGGCAAAATCGACATTCTGGTGTGGATCGACACGTCGGGCTCGATGAGCCAAGAGGCGGCGTGGACCAATCAGAACATGAACAAGTTCACGCAGTACCTAGAGAACAAGAAGATCGACTACCGGCTGGTGCTGTACGGCACGGGCTTGGGTCTGTGCATCGGACCGCCGCTGGGCGACGCCGCGTGCAACAGCGCCCAACCGCAAAAGTTTCTGACGATCAAGCAGATGGTCGCCAGCACCAACGGTCTGACGATGATGCAGACCCAGACGAACTTCGACAAGTTCAAGCAGTTTCTCCGCGCCGACGCGATCCAGAACATCATTGGCATCACCGACGACCAGAGCGCCACTCCGGCCGCGACTTTCAAGACCAACTATGGAAATCTCCTTAGCAAACAAGGGCTGAACCCCAACTTTGTCTACCACGCGATTTGCTCGTTTATGAACGCCGCCAATCCCAACCAGGTGGGCAATTGCTCCACCGGCGCGTCGTATGGCTCGCAGCATATTGCCCTGGCCCAGAGCACCGGCGGCACGCTGTACCAAGTGTGCCAGAACGACTGGACCGCGATTTTTGATGGCCTTTCTAAAGCCGTCGCCGCCACGGCCAAGCCCGTGTGTACGTACAAGCTGCCCGTGCCGGCGGGCAAGACGGTGACGTGGAAGAACGTCAAAATCTCCCACGTGGAGAACCAGAAGGTTGCGCAGCTCAACATGATCTCTGGCGAATCGGCTTGCGCGGCCAACCCGGACGGCTGGTTCTATGACGACCCGCTCAAGCCCACCACCGCGACTCTGTGCGCTGAGACGTGCAAGAAGCTGGTTGGTGGCGCGGTGCTGTTCAACTTTGGCTGCCCGCAGACCCAGTTGCCGGGGTCGACGCCGTAGCGCGCCCAGCCCATTTGGCGTGCCCAGCCCATCTAGCGCGCCTTACCTATGCTGCATGCCCTGCCCGTCCTGCCAGGTCTGCCTTTATTGACGCGGGATTGACGCAGCGCGCCTTGCAAGCTCCCGTCGGCCCCCTAGTATTCGCCGATGCCGCCGATGCGGCTGGGGTCATGGATGTCGCCAGAACTGCAACAGCACCGCTTTCTTGACCAGCGCCTCGCGGCCTCTCAGCTGCCGAGCTATCTGGACCGCGATCCCGACGAGACGGGCGAATGGCTCGATTCAATGGACGCAGTGGTGGCGCAAAGTGGCCCTGATCGCGCGCATTTTCTGCTGCACCGCTTGCACGAGGCCCTGCAGGTAGACGGCGTGTCGCTGCCCTACCTGGTGCAATCGCCGTACGTCAACACCATCCCGGCCGACAAGCAGCCCGCCTATCCTGGCGATTTGCAGATGGAAAAGCGCCTGCGCCGCGTGGTGCGCTGGAACGCTGCGGTGATGGTCCACAAAGCCAACCGGCGTTTTGAGGGCTTGGGCGGCCACCTGTCGACCTATGCCTCCGCGGCGATGCTCTATGAGGTGGGCTTTAACCACGTGTTCCGCAGTCCGCTGAGCCCCGATGGCGGCGATCAGGTGTTTTATCAGGGGCATGCGTCGCCGGGTATGTACGCGCGGGCCTATCTAGAAGGCCGGCTGACCCGCGAACAGCTGGAAGCCTTTCGCCGCGAGGCCTTTGCCATCCCCGGTGCGGTCGCGGATCCGCATAAGGTGGGCCACGGGCTGCGCGGGCCGTCGAGCTATCCGCACCCGCGGCTGATGCCGGATTTCTGGCAGTTTTCAACGGTTTCCATGGGCTTGGGGCCGATTGCGGCGATCTACCAGGCGCGCTTTAACCGCTACCTCCACAACCGCGGGCTGATTCCCAGCGACCAGAACCGCG
>JBIKTV010000498.1:0-4363 GCA_044347905.1 Myxococcota bacterium | reverse complement strand
AAATTGGCCGTTCTTGACGGCGATGACCGCCCCCGATTCGCTCCAGGCCGGCGTTGCGGCGCTGACGGTTTCGTAAAAGTTGAATGTGACGTTGTAAGTCCCGTCGGGCACTGCGGCCCCGCTGGAACTCAGCATCACGCCTTCTACCGGCACCTGCGCGGGCACGGCCAGGGCCAACCCGGGAACTGCCAAAGCGATTGTCGCAAGCGCACCAAACCACCACTGCCCGAGATCAGCCTTACGCATCTTCACACCCCCTAGAGGGGTGCAAGGCTAGCGAAGGCCTGAGGGGAAGGTCAAGGAAGATCGCGCCCCACGTGATACACGACGGCAATCGAGCCGTTAGCGTCTGTCGCGGCGGCAGTGCGCGCTTGGGCAAGCTCAGCGGTGATGCACGCTTGGATCTGCTCTGGCGCACCGCTGACCTTGGGCTCCCAGAACCGCGAATCGCCTACCCTTTCGCCGCCTGCCAGGCCAAACGTCAGGTGCAAATCGCCCCGCCAATCGCCGGCACAGCGCTGAACGATCGGCCAAGCGGCGCGCGCGGCCAGCTGACCAGCGCTGGGGTGCAATTGCCCCAGGACCTCCAAGGACTCGATAGGCGGCTCGGGGTCGGCCAGCGCCGGGGCAATCGGCCCCTCCAGCTTGGGCAGCGTTCCGGGAAGGCGCATCTCGGCTGGCGGCTGGGCGGCGGGCGCGGAGAGCTGCTCCTTGCCTATCTTCGGCGGGCGCTGCGGCGCGGCTACAGGCGGCTCGCGCTCCGGGTCTGGCGTCGCGGCCGACTCAGACAACTGCGCATGCTGACTAGGTTTGCCCTGCGGCACCGGCCACATCCACCACGCCGCAGAGGCCAGAATCAGCAGGCCAGCAGCGACGGCAAACGGACGGATGTGGCGGTGCAGCACCGGCATGGGGCTTACTTGACGACGATCTTGGTCTTGGTCGGCGTGTACTTGTTGTCCAGCTCGCCGTCGACGACGCGAAGGGCGTCCATACCCCAGTCGTAGCCGTAGTCGTTCGCCGTGAATTCAGCGGCTTTGAGCAACTGGCTGTAGCTGGGCTGGCTGCCGGAAATCAGCTGGCCGACAAAGCGCCCCATCGCCCCGCCCGATCCCGCGACCCACGACTCCAGGCCGTTGGTGACGATCTCCAGGTTGGCCGAACCGCCGCTCTTGAGCGCCCAGTAGTCCTTCTCATAGTAGTTGTAGGACACGCAGCTGTTGACGAACATGATCTGGTAGCTGCTGGGGAAATCGCTGCTGGAGAAGTTTTTGGGATCCAGCGGGCCGTAGCCGATGTAGCTGTGGCCATTGTAGATGAACACATCGCTGTTTTTGATGGCCTTCTTGTGCGGGGTCGCGTCGCCTTCTGCGCCAAAGTAGCTGTTGAGCACCACGGTCACGGCGACTTCAGCAGCGCTGCCGACTTTGACCTTGACCGGCGCCTCAAAGACGATCCAGTTCTTGGCCAGCTTCTTGCCGGCTTCCATGCGCAGGGCGCGCTTCTGGTCATAGGTGCTGATGCCCACGGGCCATTTGGCGGAGTAGTTGTTCAGTTCCCAGTCCATGATCTGATCAAACGTCACGCCGCTGACCTTGGTGGTGCCGACGGTAAAGCTGCTCAGATCGGCGCCGTTGTCATTGCGCACGTACTTGAGGCCCGGGCGCAGCTTGATCACTTCGCGGATGCCCTCAAACCACATGCGATAGCCGGAATCGTCAATGGTGTCCTTCTTCTCGCCGGCCGCCCAGTCGCTCATCATGCCGCTGACCATGGCGATGACGAGCTTGTTCTTCTGCACGCCGCCCAGCCACAGGCGATCGTACTCCGGCCAGCTGGTGCCCTTGTTGGTCTTGTTGCCGCTCAGCTTCATGGTCACGGGCAGGTACAGGCGGTTCACTTCGCTCTTGGGCACGTGGACCATGCCGCCTTGGGCCAGCGGCACCTTCTTGCGGTCGGCGTCGATGAGCTTCTGTTCGGCGGTCATGGCCGTGCGGCACTTGCTCAGCGACGGGTTGAACACGTACCACAGCGCGCCGTTCATGAACTCCTGGGCGTGCTGGTCGCCGCTGGTGCACTCCTTGAACACGCGCTCTTTCTGCGCCGCGTAGTTGCCCGCGAGCACGCCCAGGCCCAGCGACGACTTGGTGGACATCGCCTTGGGCACCACCGCGGTGTCGGTAAAGGTGTATTCTACGCGCAGCTTCTTGGCGCCCACCGTGTCATTCGCCGCGGTGTCAAACATCGTCACCGGGACCTTCTTCCAGGTCTTGATGTCGATGTCCTTGAGCTCGCGCGAATTGACCCCGATGTTGGCCTCGCGCAGGGCGCCAAAGGCCGTCTGCGTCTGCTTCTTCATGGCGTCCAGAATGGTGTAGTCCGAAGCCGTGGCGTCGACATACACCGCGCCGGCAAAGGTCAACGTGCGCGCCAAGGCGGTATTGGAGGTCAGATCCTCTTCAACGGCGTCGACGGAGGCGGTCTCCGTGCTCTCGCAAGCGGCGCCAAAAAGGGCCAGAGACGCCAGGGCTGAAGCCACAACCGGCCGGCCGAGCAGAGTGCGATTGACGAGCATGGTGTCATCCGTGAGCGCGGTCGGGGGAGGATCCGCGCGAGTTCAGGGTAAGAGGGGCCCCAAAGGGTGCGGGAGAGTAGGCGCTTTAGGGGCGTTTTGTCAATGATCGGCCGGCTTATCGAGTCCAGATGGGGCTTGCGATCCATTCATAACCGGCGTTACGATGCGCCGGGGGAATTTTGTAATCCGCACGGCCGCGGCGCTGACAGGCGCACGGCCAGCGGGGGCAGCAGCGGCAGGCGATCCAAAGCGAGCGCCGGTTTTCACGCCGCAGGGGGGGACCAATGATCCTGGGAACACCAGCCGTTTTCTTGCGTTTGGCGGCGACAGCCGGCGCCGTTCTGCTGTTCGCTTTGGCGGGCTGCGCAGAGTCCGAGCCGGCGGCAGTCATCGCTTCGCCCCAGGGCAAAGCGGCCGGGTCTGCCCGGGCCGGCAAGCTGGCCTTTGAGGGCCACCACCCTAGCGAAGTACTGAATCCGTTTCCCGTTTTTGTGGGGCCCGTGCCGCAAGAGCGCGGCCAGGACCACCGGCCGCCGCAGGAACCGCCCGCGCACAACATGGCGACTACACCGGTAGTCCCCAGCGGAACTCTGGTGCTCTACGACCGCAGCGGCGCCTACGGCTGGCTCGGCGAGCTCTACGCCACCGCCGGGGTGACCCTGGCCAACCACTTTGGCGCCGCGACCGCCAAGCCGGTGGCCAACTACCAGGTGGGCGATCTGGCCAAGTACAAGGCGGTGCTCTACATCGGCTCCACTTATGACGAACCGCTGCCCGTTGGCTTCTTGGACGACGTGCTGAAGAACACGACCACCGAAGTCCTGTGGATGTACAACAACATCTGGCAGTTGGCCAACCGCGCGCCCAACTTCGCCGGGACCTACGGCTTTAACCCCTGGATCTACGACACGGCGCCGGTAGCCAGCGTGACCTACAAAGGCGTGGTGCTGAGCAGAGAGACAATTAACGGCGCCGGCATCATGAGTTACAGCTCATTCGATGCGACCAAAGCCAAGGTGCTGGCGACCGCGACCAAGACCACCGGCGGCACGCTTCCCTGGGCGGTGCGCTCTGCCAAGCTGACCTATTTTGGCGAAATTCCATTTGCTTACATCGCTTCCAATGACCGCTATTTGGCCTTCTGCGACCTGCTGTTCGATGCCCTTGCGCCGACGACTGCGGTGCGCCATCGCGCCCTGGTGCGGCTGGAAGACGTGAGCCCCGACGAAGATCCGGTGGTGTTCCGCGCGATTGTCGACTACCTGTACGGCGCCAAGGTGCCCTTCTCCGTGGCCGTCATCCCCATGTACACGGACCCGCGCGGCTACTACAACGGCGGCAAGGCCATGAGCGTGCGCTGGAAAGACCGGCCGCAGATGCTCGCAGCGCTCAAGTACGCCACCACCCGCGGCGGCACACTGGTGCTGCACGGCTTTACCCACCAATTCTCCAACCTGCTCAACCCCTATTCCGGTGTCAGCGCCGACGACTTTGAGTTCTTTGCCGCCCATGTCGACGCCAAGAACAGCGTGATTTACGACGGCGCGGTGCCTGGGGATTCCGCCACCTGGGCCGTGGCGCGGGTGAACTCCGGCATCGCCGAGCTGACGGCCGCCGGCATCGCCACGCCAGCGATCTTCGAATTCCCGCACTACGCTGGCTCGCCGACCGACGCCAAGGCCATCCGCAGCAAATTCGCCACCGTCTACCACCGCGGGCTGTACTTTAGCGGTGCCCTGGGGGCCAACCCGGAGAATCTGAGCCGCTCGATCGGCCTGTTCTATCCGT
>JBIKTV010000497.1:0-4369 GCA_044347905.1 Myxococcota bacterium | reverse complement strand
CTGATGACGGCGACACCAGAGCGAGACAAGCACATCGTCAATGTTTCTGCGATGGAAGGCCAATTCTACCGGCGCCTCAAGACCACCCGCCACCCGCACACCAACATGGCCAAGGCGGCGCTGAACATGATGACGCGGACTTCAGCCGCGGACTACCACGCCAGCGGCATCCACATGAACAGCGTCGACACCGGCTGGATCAATGACGAGGACCCGGCGCATCTGGCGGCCAAGAAGACGCTGGAGCAGCATTTTGCCCCGCCGCTGGACATCGTCGACGGCGCCGCGCGGATTGTCGATCCGATCATTTCCGGTTTTCGCAGCGGCGATCACGTGTGGGGCAAATTCCTGAAGGACTACCGCGAAACCGACTGGTGACCGGCCACCTCTGAGCACCGGCGCCGGACCGCGCGCGGGCTTTGGACAGCCATCGGACAGGTGCCCATCGGACAGGTGCCGGGGTATTGTCTAGTCCGCTTGATGCTTAGGGATTTTCTTTGGATAGGTCCTTGACCTTGACGCGCGGCTTGCCCTCGGGTTCGGCGGGCTTGGTGTCCGCGTTGGGCTTGGTTTCGGCCTTGGGCTTGCTCTCGGCCTTGGCTGCAGGCTTGGTTTCCGCGGCCTTGGGGGCGTCGGCCGGCTTGCCTTCCGCAGGCTTAGCTTCCGCAGGCTTGGCCTCCGCAGGTTTAGCTTCCGCGGGCTTAGCTTCCGCAGCCTTGGCCTCCGCGGCTTTGGGCGCCTCGACCGGCTTGGCCTCGCCGCTGGGCGCCGGCTTGGGCTCGGCCTTGGGTGTGGGCGCGGCGGCGGGTCCCTTGGCCTTCTTGGCTCCCTTCTTGGGTTTTTCGACCGGCGCCGCGACCGGGGCAGGCTCTTCCGCGGCCGGCGTAGCGCCTTGGGGCGGCTCGATCGCCGGTGGGGCCTCGCCGGGCTTCATGTCCGGGCAGCCGTCCTGGTCCTCATAGCCGTTCTTGGTTTCCGCTTGCTGCGGGCATAGATCGGCGCTGTCGGCGATGCCGTCGCCGTCGTCGTCCGTGTCGGGGCAGCCGTCGTCGTCTTGAAAGCCGTCGCGGTCTTCAGCAGCGCGCGGGCACAGGTCCTTGGCGTCGACAATGGCGTCGCCGTCGTCATCCGTGTCGGGGCAGCCGTCGTCATCCTGGAAGCCGTCGCGGTCTTCAGCCACCAGCCGGCATTTGTCGCTGGCGTCGGGCACGGCGTCGCCGTCGTCATCGGTGTCGGGGCAGCCGTCGCGATCCTCAAAGCCATCGCGGTCTTCTGCGGCGTCTGGGCAGCGGTCCAGGCGGTCGTCTAGGCCGTCGCCGTCGCGGTCGCTGGGCAGGGCTTGGGGGTCAAAGCGCAGCACCGCCCCCAGGCGCAGGGCCGCCGAGCCCGGGCCAGTGGTGGGGGCAGCGCCAATCACGGCCCCCAAACGCAGCCAAGGGTTCAGGGCGTAATCGCCGCTGGCCGCCAGCTCGACCACCCCCAAGTTTTCGGCGACTGTCGTCACCAGAGGTAGGTGGGCGGCCAGTTCCGCGCCCACCCGCACGTCGCCGCCGCCCAGCGACCTGCGCAGGGCCATCGCCACATCGGCGGTACTGCCGGCCCGCAGCGCGTCGCGCATTTGGCTCGCGTCGGGTTGACCGTTGGCGTCCAGGGGGGCTACCCGCAGCGACTGGGTCGGGGTCAGCCGCGCGCCCACGCCCAGGTCGCCGCGCCACGGCCCGGTGGTCAGACTCCACCAGCCGCGCAGCACCGCCGCCCCCGCGCCGCCGAGCCAGTTGCCCGCGGCAGAAGTTGGCAATTCGCCAGCTAGATCAAAGGAAAATGTGGATTCGCCGCCCAGGGCCGGACCCTGCCAAAACTGCTTGCGCAGCTGAATTTGCACATCGCCGAGCGCCGGACCCTGAGGCAGCCGGCTCAGCTGCGCCACATTGGGCCCGCCGCCGCGCATCAGCCAGGCCACCGGCAATACCGCGCCCACCGCCCAGTGCTTGGGCAGGCCGACCAGCGCCGCCGCGTCCACCATCCCCAGGTCGCCGATGACCGTCTGCTGTAGGCCGCCTGTGGCCGAAAACCTCAGCGGCGTGCGGGCGTAATGCAGGGCCGCAGAGCCCAGCCACTCGCCCGGCTTGAGCGCCGCCGCGGGTTGCACCAGCCAACCATCTGCGGGGCCCGCGCCCACGGCGACGCCCTGAACAGAGAGGGCCGGCGGCTCGCTCGCGTGGGCAAATGCCGGCCACAGTGCGGTCAGAGCCGCCAGGATCGCTACAGTTCCACGCGCGCGCATCGCTTGCCTCCGCCAACGAGCCGGAGCTTGGACCAGCTCGGCAGTGTGCTGCGCCAGTGTCGGTTGGGGGGCGGCAATCGTCAACTGCTTCGGCGGCGGCAGGGCGCGGCTCCATTTCATCGGACAAGTGCCATGTAACCTGCAACACTATGGATGTGCTTGTTTATGGCTTTGGAGTTACAGGAGGCCGGTCAAGTAGCTCCACGCCAGCCGCGCTGCCAGCCGGGCGCTCGCCCCGTCCTGGTCAAAGCGCGGGTTGAGCTCGTACAGGCCCAACTGCGTCGCCAGCGGCAGGCTGCCCAGGGCCGCCGCAGCTCGCAGCACTGCCCCCGCCGGCACGCCAACGGCAGAGGGCGCACCCACCCCCGGCGACACCGAGTGATCAAACGCCGCGAGATGCACGGAAAGGCTCAGGCCGGCGTGGCCCTCCGCCAACTCCTTCATGCGCACCACCAGGTCCAGGCCGGCGCGGCGGTGGTCGCCGTCGACCTCTTCCCAGAACAGCTGGTGGACCCCCTGGGCGTCGAGAAACTGCAGCTGAGAAGCGGTGTTGCTGCACCGCTGCAGCCCCCATTGCAGCAGGGAGGGGCCGTCCAGTCGCGCCGCCGGTTCAAGCAAGAGCCGGCGGAATGCGGTGTTGGCGTTGGGTTCGCCGCGCTCCGGATCCGTGACCTGGGCCTGCGGGCCGACGCTGACCACCGCGAGGCGCCCGTCCGGCTGGGCCCGACCAACCACCCGCGCGAGGCCCAGAACCTCGCCATACGCGTGATCCTGGCCACCGCCGATGATGACGAGGCGCGCCAACGGAAAGCGCTCGCGCAACACCGCCACGACCTCAGCCAAGCGCGCGTGGGTCTCTGCGGTGTGCTCGGCCGACTGCAGATCACCCGCGTTGAGCAGCGACTGCGGGCCAAATTCCGCGGGCGCCGGCATCCGCAGCAGGTAATCGCGCACCCGCAGCGGCCCATCGGCGGCACCGACCCGCCCCCCAGCCAGCTGCACGCCGCGGTCATCGGACACGCCCAGCAGGATGGCCCGCACCTGGTCCGGCTGTGGATTGCCGTCCAGTGACACGGCCCGGCCCAGCAGACGCGGGTCGTCGCGCCGGCCGCGCATGCTGTCGCGGTGGGGCGTGGCGTCGGCGCGCACAAACTGCAGGGTCTTGCTCATCGGGCGGGGCTCCAGCGGAGACAGAAAACGCTTGCTGCGTCAAGGTTTGGGCGGGGGATCGCCGGACGGCGTGGCCGGTGTAGGCAGGGGCAGCGCCGGCGGCGGGGTCTTGAGCAGCTTGACGCGCCGGGCGGTGTTGACCTCGATCAGCCCCTCCATGCGCTTGAGGCCTTGGTAGCTTTTCTCAACCCAATCGCCTTTGTCGCCCAGGCGCTCCGCCAGTTCCATGTTCTTTTGGAAGATGACCAGGGCGCGCTTTGCCAACTTCTCATTGTGGTTCCATAGTTCGTCGCGATACACCTCCATGGTGTACTCATCCAGGTCGGCCGGCACCTCAGCGCCCTCAATGTCGGTGATGAGCCGCGAGTACAGGTTGCCGATCGCCAGCCCCGCCGCCAGCGACCACGGCTTGTTCTGCAGGCGCACACAGCGGTAGTAGATGCCCTCCGCCTTGAGGAACAGGTTGGATTTGTCCTCCAGTTCGCGCTTCATCCGCTCCACAGGCAGGCGGAAGCGGATCGAGGCAAACAGCTCGTAGAAGATCTCCGCCCGCTCAAACATCGCCCGCGCCACCCACTCGCTGTCCGCTACCAGAGGCGCTTCGCGGTGGTCTTCATACAGCCGTTCCGCGGACTTAAAGGCCTTATCGGCGCGGGTGGGATCGCCGGCCTTGCGCAAAGCGATACCCAGGCGCGCCCAGGCCTCCAGCTCATCGAGCAGCCCCAGCTTGCCGCCGATATCCTTTTGGATCTGCGGATCTTCGAGCATCGACCGGTAGAGCGCCGCGGCCTCGGCCCACTGCTGATGGGCCTCCAGAGCCTCGCCCTCCAGGAAAATCGCGTCGCGGGCATTGCGGCTCCCCAGGCTGTGCTGGCGGGCCAAGGCAAAGCGCTGCGCGGCTTCCGGGTGGCGACC
>JBIKTV010000496.1:0-4378 GCA_044347905.1 Myxococcota bacterium | reverse complement strand
TGCGATGTTGCCATTCTGCTAGGGGATTTTGCGCTACTCAAAGCCAAAGCGCGGCGGCAGCGGCTGGCGGGCCCCGGCGCGGTGCGGAACGACCTGCGGCTGGGTGGCACGGGCGACCAAGCACACGTCCACCTGATCGTAAAGCGGATCGATGGCGCCACTGCCGTTGCTGTCGTGCCCGACCAGCGCCAAGACCAGGCTGTGGCGCATTGGCCAAGCAGCGAGCCACGGCGCCGGGCCCAGGGCAGTCACTTCCTGCAACTGCGCGCCGTCAAACCATAAAAGCATCCACGATCCGTCGGCATGGCGCCGCACCACCGCAGGCTGGCCGCCCCAGCTGAGCAGGCGGTCGCCGGGCTGGGCGTCGGTCAAGGGCTGGGCAGGCCTCCCATCCAAGTGGATCTGCCACAGGTGGCCGTCCACGCCGTGCAGCAGGATGCCGTCGCCCACCGCGGCCAGGGCGATGCCGTCGGGACCCAGGCGCCGCCGCTCGCTCTGCCCGGCCATCGCCAGCTGCGTCTCCGGCCCTTGGTCGCCATAAGCCTGCAAAATCGCTACGGCGCCGTCTTCTGCCACCGCCCACACCCGCAGCGCAGATCCCGCGGCCGTCGCCGTCACGCCGTCGCCCAGCTGCAGCTCCCAAAGCACGGGCGAGGCATCGCCGCTTTGCGTCACCGCCCAAGCGTGGGTGCCCCATGGCGCCGCGGCGACGGAGAGCGCGTCGTGCAGGACCACCGTTGGACCGGCGGCCAGCCCCACAGCCCAAAGAGGCCCGCTCGGCGTCGGCTGCTGGGCCAGGGCGATGGCGCTCGCCGCTTCAGCCAAGGAGATCGCTAGGCCTTGATCCCACAATTGCTCAGGCGTGGTGGGCCAATTCGCCGCTTGCCGCACCAAGTAGCCGCGCTCCAGCGGCCAGGCGTCGGCACCGGGGAGGGCGGCTTCTTCCGTCGCCGTGCGGCTCGCCAAGTCCAGGGCCATGACCTGCCAGTCCAGGGCTTGGGCGTCGCGCTCGATCCAGCGCACCAGGCCATCGCCGCGCGCCGGCAGCAGCTTGGGCCGCGGTCGCTGCGGCAACTCCAGGCACACCCAGCCCATTTGCAGGGCGTCGGCGGTGATGGCGTCGGGCAAGGTCTCACCGGTAGGGAGCGTCTTGGCAAACAGCCGCTGCCGCGGTTTCTGGGTGGCCACGCCGGCTTGGCTGTAACGGCTGGGATCGATGTAGGGTGCGGCATCGCGGCAAGACGCTGCGGCGGCCAACAGCAAAAGCACCGCCACCAGCCGGATGATCGGCGGCCAGAGCGGGGCGGGCGGGCAGGGCAAGCGCGGGACGGGCAAGGGCGGCAAGAGTGCGACCGCGGGGCCCAAAGAGGGGGCCAACGCGCCAAAGAGTGCGTTGAATTGGCCCTTGGGCGCAACCCTGCTACGATCGGCGCCACCGCGACGGCAGATAAGACGCGCCGTCCCATGGAGAATCGAATGGGCCTCTCAATCGGAATGAAGTCGCGCGCTCTGCCGCTGGTGATCGCCGGGGTGCTGGCGAGCGCATTGGCCACTGGGTGCGTGTCGCAGTCAAAATATGACAAGGATACCGCGGACCTCAAGGCGATGATGGCGGCGGACAAGAAGGCCTCAGAAGAGGCAATGACGGCCGAGCAGAAGAAGTGTGGAGACGAGAAGTCCGCGCTGTCAGCCAGTTGCAAGGAGGCGGCGGAGAAGGCCGCCCAGGATCTGGCCACCGCCAAGCGCGATCTGGACGCCTGCGTGGCGGCCGGTGGTGACAAGGGCAAGGCCCTGCAGCAGTGCGTGCGCGAGCGCGGCGAACTGAGCGACCGCTTGGCCCGCGTGCAAGACAGCATCAACAAGGTGCGCAACGCCCTGCAGTCGATGGCCGCGGCGGGCAAGCTAGAAGTCAAGGTGCAGCGCGGCTTTCTGATCATCGCCCTGGCCGGCGACATCCTGTTTGACACGGGCAAGGCCAAGCTCAAGGACGACGCCACCCCGGTGCTGCGCGAGCTGGCGGCGGTGCTCAAGGCGATGCCGGACCGGCTGTTCCAGGTCGCTGGCCACACCGATGATCAGGGCGAAGAAGAGAAGAACTGGGGCCTTTCGACCGAGCGCGCCGTCACCGTGGTGCGGTTCTTGATCAAGGAAGGCGTTTCCGGCAAGACCCTGAGCGCTGGCGGCTATGCGCTGTACCAGCCGGCGGCCGACAACGCCACGCCCGAGGGCCGGCAGAAGAACCGCCGGGTTGAATTCTTGCTGATGCCCAACCTGTCTGAATTGCTGACGATGGGCAAGTAGTCTGGGCAGAACAACCCGCGGGGCCTCGTGCGAAACAGCTCGATCACACTGGGGGTGCTGGCACTGCTCGCGGCCGCGTTGGCTTCGTGCGGCAGTACCCAGGTTCACAGCACCCCGCCGAGCCAAGCCCATGGCCAGGCTGTACAAACGCCGGGGCAGGGCCCAAAGCCGCGCATCGGCGCCATCGACCCAGCGGTGTTGGCCCAGCTCATCCATCAAAAAGTCAACGCGGTGCGCCGAGCCAACGGTCTGGCGGAGCTCGGGTGGAACGGTGCGCTCGTGGCCATTGCGACCGGCCACAGCCGCGACATGCAGCAGCGCGGCTACTTTGCCCATGTGAGCCCGAGCGGTGAGGATTTTGCCAGCCGTTACCGACGCGGCGGCTACGAGTGCCGGGTGCCCGCGGGTCCAGGGCGCTTTTTGCTGGGCGGCGAGAATCTGGCCCAGGTCCAGCAAGTTGCCCAGTGGCTGGTGTGGGAAGATGGACGCAAGGAGCCCGAGCAAATTCGCAGCGCAGAAGAGCTGGCCGAGGTGACCGTGACGGGCTGGTGGAATTCGCCGCCCCACAAGCAGAATTTGCTGCGGCCGGAGTGGCTGAGCCAGGCGATCGGCGTGGTGGTGACCGCGGACGGCGGCGTGTGGGTCACGCAGAACTTCTGTTGAGGCCTCACGGGGGCTGGCTCCATTGGCCCCACGACGACCAACCGCTGCGGCGCAGCCAGCGCTCGCCCGCGACGGGCCCAACAATCGCGTGAGGCCGAGGAAAATCGACCAGGTTTCTCCAGGGCCCAAGGAGCAGCTACCCCCCATGCCGTCGATTTCCCTGCGCGACCCGCTGCGGCTTAGCCATTCCTTTCGCTTTCCGCTGCAGTCAGCGCTGGCCCGCCGCGAGGTGCTGATCGGCGCGCTGTGGCTGCTGGTGCCGGTGATCGGCTGGCTGCTGAACATGGGCCACCGCATCGCGATGGTGCGGCGCATGCAAGATGGCCAAGAGGCGTGGCCCAGCTGGCAAGGCTACCCTCAGCTCTTGCGCGACGGCACGCTGACTTTTCTTGGCATGGTGCTCTACACCTCTCCGGGGATCGCCTTGGTTTGTGCCGGCTGGTTCTGGAGCCTGCCCTGGCTCATCGCCGTGGGGGCGCTGCTGTTTGCCGCGGCGGTGTTCGCTATCCCCGGCTACATGACGCATTACTGTTGGACCGGCGATCCCCGCGAGATCTTTAACCCCTTCCGAGCCCTTGTCCGCGTGCGTCAGGGCGGCCGCGCTTACCTTCGCGCTTGGGGCATCGCCCTGGCGGCCCTGGGGCTGTCCTTTGTGGGCTTGGCTGGCCTGGGGGTCGGATTCTTGGTCACCAGCGTGTGGTTTTGGCAGGTTGCCGGCTTCTCCTTTGCCGTGGTGTTCAGCCAAGCCGCGCTGGACCTGCCGCGCAAGCGCCACAGTTTTTGACCCCCCGCCGGCTAAAGAGCATGCTGAACGCCCGGCCGCGCACAGGACCATCCCCCCACTCCGCAGGTGTCCATGAAGAAGCCCTTGATGAGCAAAACCCGCTTTGTCTCTGCGATCTTGCTGGCCCTCGCCGCCCTCAGCCTGGGCGCTTGCGGCGACGAATCGGCGATCTCCGGCTCGACCGACTCTGGGGCCGACATCTCCATTGATATGGCATCTGATTTAGCGGAGTTTGACGTCCCGGAAGACACGACGCCCGAGGGTACGGACATTCAGGCGGTCGATCTAGAATCCGACGTGCAGTACAAGGTGATTCCTTGCGAAAAGAATGAGGATTGCGACTCGCTCATCTGCCAGACCACCCCCAGCGGCAAGGAGTGCGCCCAGCTGTGCAGCACCTCTTGCCCCAGCGACTACGAGTGCGTCCAGACCACCTCAGGTGGCGATATCATGAACGTTTGCCTGCACAAAGCGCCGTTCCTCTGCGCCCCGTGCAGCAAAGACAGCGACTGCGACGTGGGCAAGGGCAGCAAGGGCGTGTGCGTCGATCTGGGGGCCGGCAGCCACTGCGTGCAGCCCTGCGATGCGACAAAGGCGTGTGTGGGCGCGGGCTTTACCTGTGTCGGCCTG
>JBIKTV010000111.1:0-14175 GCA_044347905.1 Myxococcota bacterium | reverse complement strand
GAGCGAGGTCTCGCCTGCGACGCGCTGGTGATCTCCTTTGATTGGGCCAAGTTGCGCGGTGACTCTGCGAAGGATCTGTCCATGGGGCCGGCGGTGTTGGGCAAGGGCCTGACGTTCGCCGCGTGTTCGACGGACAAGTTTGTCGTGCTCGCCATCGGTCCAAGCGCCCTGGATCACGCCCGGCGGGTGGCCGACAACCGCCCCGGTGGCCTGGGCGAACAGCCTGGCTATCGCGCTGCTCTGGCCCAAGCGGTCGCGCAGCCGTCGTCGCTGATGCTTGTGGACCCGCTGGAGGCCCTTGTGACCTTCCAGGGCATGATTACGGACGCGGGGCTGCGCGCCAATTGGCTGGACGCGCTGGCCGGAGCTCTGCCGCTGTCTGCGTCCTATGGCCTGATCGGTTCGGCCGGCGAGTATCGGCTCGTTCTGCCGTTTAGCCTCCTGGCGGCGATGCGCAAGGGCTTCAAGCTCGCTGCGGAGCCCTCGGCGCCGATGGACTCGACGGACGTGACGCCAGAGCCTCTGCCGGAGGGCGGTCAAGAGGAGCCCGGCGACAAGAAGGCCGATGATCCGAGATCAAAGCCCAAGGCGACTCTGCCTTAGGGCATTGGCGATTATCTGCTGTCACAGGGGCTTGGCGCGCCAGACTCTGCCCCGCATGGTAATCCAGCTCACCAGCTTGTCCGCCACCACATAGAAGCAGGGCACCACCACCAGCGACAGAGCGGTCGACAGCGTCAAGCCGCCAATCACTGAAATCGCCATGGGTCCGCGCAGTTCTGAGCCGGGCCCCAGCTGTAGCGCCGCCGGCACCGCGGCCATCAGCGTCGCCGCACTGGTCATCAGAATCGGCCTCAGCCGTGTAGGGCCGGCAGACAGCATCGCCTCGGCCGCAGAATCGCCCTTCTCGCGCCGCTGATTGGCGTAATCCACCAACAGAATCGAGTTCTTCTTGACGATGCCCAACAGCAGCAGCAGGCCGATCATGCTAAAGATGTTGAGCGTGTTGCCCGTCGCCCACAGCGCCAGCGCCGCACCGGCCACACTGAGCGGCAAGATGGTCAGCACCGTCACGGGGTGCAAAAAGCTGTTGAATTGCGCGGCCAGAATCATGTAGGCCACGGCGATCCCCAGCAGCAGCGCGGTCACCAGGCTGTCCATGGACTCGCGGAACTGCACCGACGCGCCGCCCATGACCACCCGGGTGCCTTGGGGCAGGTCGCCGGCGAGCTTTTCTACAAGCGCCATCGCCTCTTCCTGACTCGCGCCGCTGCCGATATTGCCCGTCACGCTAATCGCCCGTTCGCGGTCCTTGCGGGTGATGGCCTGCAGGGCCGGCTGCTCGTCCATCGTCACCAGCGAGCTCAGCGGCACCATCTGGCCCGAACGCGAGCGAATCCTGAGCTGCTGCAAGGCTTCCGGGCGGTCGCGCTGGTCGGCCAATAGCCGCACCCGGGTGTCGACCCGCCGGCCGTTCTGGCTGAACTTGCCGATGCGCTGGCCGCCGACCAGGGCGTTGAGGGTCGTCGCCACATCCTCCATCGATACGCCCACATCGGCGCAGCGAGCCCGGTCAGGGGTGATCCGCAGCTCCGGTTGGCCCAGGCGATAGTCCGAGTCCAGGTCGGTGATGGTGCCGGTCGCCTTCAGCTTGGCGATCAGCTCCTGCGACGACTTGACCAGCAGCGGCCAGTTGGAGCCGCGCACGCTAAACTCAATGGGAAATCCGCGGTTGGCGGAAAACACCGTCTGCGACATGTCGATCGGAATGGCCTTGAGCCCGGCGATGCTGCCCAAATCCTTGCGGATCACCCCCATGAATTCCGTGTGGCGCATCGCCCGCTCTTTGGGCGGCACCAGGGTGACGAACATCACGCCGCCGTTGACGGATGACGTGCCGCCAAAGCCGCCGACCACGGCAAAAACCGTCTTGACTTCAGGCATTTTCTGCAGGCGCGCCTCGGCTTGGCGAAAGAGCTTGTCGGTCTCTTCTAGGGTCGCGCCCACGGCGCTCTGCATGCGCACCATGATGCGGCTCTGGTCCTGCGACGGCACCATCTCGCCCGGGATCACCTTGAACACCTGCACCGCGCCCCAGGTCAAGGCGATCGCGGCGATCACCACAATCGCGGGAAAGCGCAGGGAACCCTTTAGAATCCGCAGGTAAACGCGCTGCAGCAGGGCAAAGCCGGCGTCGACCTTCTGGCCCATCCAGCCGCGTTGGCCGTGGCCCACCCGCAGGATCTGCGCGCTGCGCGACGGGGTCAGGGTAATGGCCTCCAGGTAGCTGAGCAGCACCGCAAGCGACAGGGCCACACCAAATTGCACAAAGAATTTGCCGATCAAGCCGTCCATGAACACCACGGGCAGAAAGATCGCCACCACGGCCAGGGTCGCGGCCAGGGCGGCAAAGGTGATCTCGCGGGTGCCTTCGCGCGCAGCGGTGATGCGGTCGGCGCCCTCTTCAGCGTGGCGATAGATATTCTCCAGCACCATGATGGCGTCATCCACGACGATGCCGACCGCCAGCGACAGCGCAAGAAGCGTAAAGGTATTGAGGGTATAGCCCAGGAAGTACAGCACGCCCACGGTGCCCAGCAGCGACATGGGGATGGCCAGCACCACGTTGACGGTCGACGACAGCGAGCCCAGAAACAGCCAGCACACCAGCGCCGTCAGCACGATCGACAGGGCCAGCTCAAACTCAATCTCGTGCACCGATTCTTCGACAAACGCAGCATTGTCAAAGATCACATCCAGTTTCATGTCCGGCGGCAAGGTCTTGCGGATGGTGTCGATCTGCTCTTTGACCGCAGCGGCCACGCCGACCGTGTTAACACCGCGCTGTTTTTTGATGCCCATGCCCTGGGCCGGCTCGCCATTCACCCGCGACAGGCGCCGCTGGTCCTCAAAGCCGTCTTCCACCAGCGCTACATCCTCCAGGTACACCGGTTGCCCGCCGACATTGCGCACGGCGATGCGGCGAAGGGTTTGCAGATCAAAGGCTTCGCCAAGCACGCGCACGGCGAGCTCGCGGCCTTGGGTCTCCAGCCGGCCCGCAGGCAGTTCCACGTGCTCGCGCTTGAGGGCCGCCATGACCTCTGCCACGGTAAGACCGCGTTCATCCAAGCGTTTCTGGTCAATCCACACGCGCACGGCCCGCTCCAGCCAGCCGCCCATGAACACTTCGCCGACCCCGCTGACCGTCTGGATGCGCTCCTTGACCTGATAGCGCGCATAATCGCTCAGGATCTGTTGCGAATACGGACCCGACAGGCCGATCCACAGAATCGGATTGTCCTCTGGATTGGACTTAGAAATCGAAGGCGGATCAAGGTCTTGGGGCAGGCGCCGCTGGGCCTGGCTGACCTTGGCCTGCACGTCCTGGATGGCCGCGTCAATATCGCGGTCCAGGTCCAGCTCTAGCGAGATCGACGCCTGCCCTTGGCGCGCCACGGAGGTGATGGTCTTGACGCCCTCCACCTGCATGAGGTTTTCTTCTACGATCTCAATGACGTCGTTCTCCATCACCTCGGGCGCGGCACCCTCTCGGCTTAGGCTGACGCTGATGGTGGGAAAGTCGACGTCGGGAAACTGCGAAATGCCGATGCGCTGGCCGGAGACCAGGCCAAACAGGATCAGCGCGGCCATGATCATCCAGGCCAACACTGGATTCTTGATGCAGATCTCTGTGATGTTCATGGGGTGCGGCCGCCGGCTGGACTCGCCGTGGGGCTAGCGACTGCCGGCAGCGAGCGGGCGCTGGGCAGCTCTGCGCTGTCTGGGCGGCCTTTGCCGGCTGGCTTGCTGGGGGCACCCGCTGGGACGATGCGCACCGCCGCCCCATCGCGCAGGGCTTCGGCGCCGACGATGACGAGCTTCTCGCCTTCTTTGAGGCCCTTGCGCACTTCAACCATGCCGTCGCTGCTGCGCATGCCCAGCTCGACAATGCGTTCGCGGGCCTTGTCGCCCTCAATGACGTAGGCCAAGAAGCCCTTTTCGCTTGGGCGAATGGCAATTTGCGGAATGGCCACCGCGGGGTAGGGCGCACCGATCGGCACCACCACCTCGGCAAAAGCGCCGGCGCGGAGCTCGCCGCCGGTGGCGATGTCGGCGCTGCTGGCGCTGGGATCGCGCGGAAGCGCCCCGTCCTGCACGTCGGCCAACACCTCGACCTGCCTGGAGCTTTCATCGGCGCGCCCGGCAATGTGCTGCACCGTGGCGCCGCGCCAGCCGTCGACACCGCGCACGCGAAAGCGCACCTCCATGGCGATCTTGAGGCGCTGGGCGTCCATTTCCGCCAGGGCAAAGCGCACCCGCAGCGGATCGCGGCGCAGGATCGACGCCACCACCGCCCCGGGCTGCAGGTAGGCGCCGGTCTGGACCTTGCGCGCCTGCACCACGCCGGCCAGCGGCGCCCGCACTCTGGCGTCGCGCAGGTTCAATTCTGCAAGGTTTAGCGAGGCTTTAGCCTGATCCAGCTCGGCCCGGCCGATCTGCACTTTGGCCGCCGCGGCGTCGATCTCTTCGCCAGAGGCCACTTCCGGGCCCATATCGCGCTTGCGCTGCAGGGTGCGCTGGGCGTCGTCGAGCCCGGCTTGGGCGCGCTTCACCGCCGCTTTGCCCTGATCAACGGCCACGCGGTAGCGCTGCGGCTCAATCTCCACCAGCACCTGGCCCGCTTCCACCGCGTCGCCTTCGCGAAACAGCACGCGGTCGACACTTCCGCCCACCCGCGCGGCAACCTGGGCTTCTTCAAACGGAATGAGGGAGCCCACCGCCGCCAAGGTGTATTCCAGCTGCCGGCGGGTCACGGGCTGCACTTCCACGGCAAAGGCCACGGGGCCCTTCTTGCCGCCCGCGCCGCCGCCTGCGCCCGCAGGACCGCCTTGCGCCGCCTTGGCTTTGGCCTCGCCACCGGGCTTGCAGGCCCCGGCAACCATAGTCAGTGCCAAAAGGGTGGGCAATAAGCGAATCGCCGCGATCCGCGACCGGAACCTTGCGGAGTGCAGAGGCAAAGTTCCGGCCGCTGACCGCGGCTGTGGCGCAGGTGTCGACTCGGTGACCGCAGCCAACGCTCAGTAACTCGACAGCTTGTAGCCGACGCGATCCACCGCTTCCGCGGCAATCAACCGGCGCAGCGGCAGCAGGGCCACGGGCAGGTCTACCGCGAGCTTTTCTGCCTTGGCGACCCAGCCTTCCGCGCTTTCGCGGTCAAACAGGTTGTGCAGCACGCGCTTGACGGCCGGGCCCGCGCGATCCAGCGCTTCAACCGCGGCGACACAGCAGATCGCCATGGTCACGGTCTCTTTGCCGCCAGCGGCCAGGCGCTGCTTGGTGCGGGCAATCGCCGAGTCAATGGCGTACACGTCCATCATCAGATTGGACAATTGCACCATCGTCTCCTGCTCGCCGTCCAGCTGCATGCCGTGGCGCGCCGAAGCCGCCTCCGCAGTCAGCAGGGTCAGATCCTTGAGGCGTTGCAAAGCGAATTCGGCGGTGGCCAGGGGGTTGTCCACGTCGGGCAGGGCGCCCAGGTCGCCGCTGGCCAGGCGCTTTTCGAGCGCGCCAATCGCGCCGTACACGCCCAGGCGCTTTTGCACCGCGCGCTTGAAGGTCGTGCCGGGTACCAGCAAGCGATTGATCTCGTTGGTGCCTTCAAAGATGCGGTTGACGCGGGCGTCGCGGACAAACTTCTCAATGTTGTAGTCCTCGACAAAGCCGTAGCCGCCGTGCCACTGCAGCGCCCGGTCCAGGATGCGGTCCAGCACCTCAGAGACGTACACCTTGGCGATCGAGGCCTCAATGGCGTATTCCTCAATCGCCGCCATGGTTTTATCGGTGTAGTCAGGCGAGTCGGCGTTCAGGTCGGCCAAGCGGGCGTCGATATAGCCGGCGATGCGGTACACCAGCGACTCGCTGAGGTAAATGCCCACCATCGAATCGGTGATCTGCTCGCGAATGGTGCCAAAATCGGCGACGCGGGTGTGGAACTGCTTGCGATCGATCGAGTACTGCAGGGCCTCCGCCAGGGCGCGCTTGGCCACCGACAGCACGCCGCCCGCCAGCTTGTAGCGGCCCAAATTCAGGGTGTTGAACGCGACCTTGTGGCCTTTGCCCACCTCGCCCAGCACATTCTCCACCGGCACGGGCGAATCGCTCAGGATCAGCTGGGCGGTCGACGAGCCGCGCAGGCCGAGCTTGTGCTCTTCATTGCCGTGGCTAAAGCCGGGCGTGTTGCGGTCGACGATAAAGGCGGTGAACTTGTCGCCGTCGACTTTGGCAAACACCACGCCCACGTCCATCCACGCGGCGTTGGTGATCCACTGCTTGGTGCCGTTGAGGATGTAGTGGGTGCCTTCCGCGTTGAGCACGGCGGTGGTGCGGGCGGCCAAGGCGTCGGAGCCCGATCCCGGCTCGCTGAGCGCGTAGCAGCTGGTGACCTCGCCGCCCGCGATCTTGGGGATGTACTTGTGCTTTTGCGCGTCGGTGCCGAAGTAGAGGATCGGCGCCATGCCGATGCCCGAGTGGGCGCCCCAGGTCACGCAGAAGTCGCCAGAGCTGCCCAGTTTGTCGGCGATGAGCAGCGAGGTGACCTTGTCCGCCCCCAGACCGCCAAACTTTTCAGGCACTTCCACCAGGGCGAACCCCTGACGGCAGGCCTTCTTGAGCACCTTGACCATGTCCTTGGCGGCCTTGCCTTCCTTGGACTCGAGGTGGCGCTCCTTGGGGATCACTTCTTTCTCAATGAAGCGAGCGGCCTCCAGGGCCATGGCGCGCTGTTCTTCGTTCAGGTCCTCGACCGTGAAGATGCGGTGGGCACCTACGGGATCGATGAGAAAGCTGCCGCCTGCCGGGGCCGCTGAAAGGGTTGCCGTGCCGTCTGCCATGGTCCACTCTCCTGAAGAAGCGCCTCGGCCAATCACGGGCGCGGGGCAAGAGGATACGCCCGCTGGAGGCACCGCACAATGATGTCCCCCTCAAGCTTTGGTATTCCCGCGATCCCTGTGACGCGGCCATGGCGCTGCAGTGCTCGGCGCCTGTTTGTCCTTTGCTGCGCTGGGGTTTTCGCCTTGGGCTGCGGCTCCGCTACAGGGGGCGCGGCGCGCACGGAAAGCGGCCAGCAGGTGCAGTCGGCGCCGCATTCTCCGCAAGACGCCGGACATTTTGCCGTGGCCACCGCCCACCCCATCGCCACGCGCGCGGCGGTGCAAATGCTCGAGCGCGGCGGTTCCGCGGTGGACGCCCTGGTGGCCGCCAGCTTGGTTTTGTCTGTGGTGACCCCGCAGTCCACCGGGATCGGCGGCGGGGGCTTTGCCGTGGTGGTACCGGCGCAAGGGCCGCCGCGGGCCTTTGATTTTCGCGAGTCGGCTCCCGCGGCTACCCAGGTCTCGGACTACTTGGACGCCTCCGGCAAGCTCGTTGCGGAGCGCAGCCAGCGCCATGGCCTCGCCGTCGCCATTCCGGGCTACCTGCCGGGCCTGCGCGTGCTGCACCAGCGCTGGGGGCGATTGCCGTGGGCCGACACGGTGCAACCGGCAATTATCGCGGCAGAACAAGGATTTGTCGTTGGGTCCCCCCTCCACGCTGCGCTCACAGATACCTGGCCGCAGCTAAGTCCGGCGGCCCGCGCCACCTTTGGCCGCGGCGATCAGCCCGTGGCGGTGGGGGAGACCCTGCGCTGGCCGGCCCTGGCCCAGACCCTGCGGACTCTGGCTGTGGACCCCCAAGCCCTTGAAAAGGGCCCCATCGCTGAAGAAATCGTCGCCACGGTGCGGACCGCGGGCGGCAAGCTGAGCCCCGCGGATCTGGGCGACTACCGCGTTCGCGAAATGGCCCCGCTGCAGGGGGAGGCTTTTGGCCACTTGGTCTACACCATGCCGCAGCCTTCGGCGGGTGGCGCCCAAGTGCTTGCGATGGCTGAGTTTCTTCAGGCTTGGCAGGCCCAGTCGCCGCGCAAGCTGCCCTATAGCTTAGACGGCGCCTTTGCCGCCCACGCGCTGGCTGAGGCGATGCGCCGGTCGTTTGTGCTGCGCTTGGCCTATTCAGCCGATCCCGCGGTCCCGGCCGTTCACCTGGATCAGATCTATCCACAGGCGGCGCGGAACTCGCTTTTGCCTTGGAATCCCAGGAATTTGACCCCGACGGCCAGCTTGCCGCCCTTGCCGCCCGTCCATCTGGAACAGCACGCCAACACCAGCCACGTGGCCATCCGCGACGGCGATGGTCTGGCGGTCTCTTCGACCCACACGGTCAATTTGTTGTTTGGCTCTGGGCTCTTGGCGGCCCGCTCTGGCGTGCTCTTGAACAACGAGATGGACGATTTCTCGTTCAACACCCAGGACAGCAACGCCTTTGGTCTGGCCGGCTCGGCGGCCAATCTGGCGCGGCCCGGGGCTCGCCCTGTGTCCTCCATGGCGCCGTTGGTGGTGATGCTTGGGCCGGCAGCGCGGCCAGAATCCGTTTGGATGGTCCTGGGTTCGCCAGGGGGGACCCGCATCCCCACCGCCGTGCTGCAAGTGCTTTTTCGCGTGGCCCACAGCGGTTGGAGCTTGGCTCAGGCGGTCGCGGCGCCGCGCTTGCACCACCAGGCCTTGCCCGACACTGCCTGGGTTGAGGCGGGGGCTAGCGAATTGCGCTCGGCGCTGCTGGCCCATGGGCACGAAGTCCGCGATCGACCGCCCTGGTGCAATGTCCAGGGCATCCTGGCGATTTCTGGTCGGTCCGCGTCCGATCTGCCTGGGACGACGCGTTGGCAGGCCGTGGCAGACCCGCGCGGAGAGGGCTTGGCCGCAGTGCGATAGGCAGCCTTGTCAGCCGCCGCACCTTTGCCGCAGAATTGGCCACCCGCGCGGCCCGTGAGCGCTTCATCCCCGGACCAGAGGTCGTTTGAGCGTCGAAACCCGCAATCTCCAGCAATCGCCCGTCCTGCCCAGGTGGTTGCAGCCGCTGCTGCGTCGGACCTCTGGTGCGGATTTTGTTCCTGTGATCGACGGGTTGCGCTTCTACGCCATCGTGACCGTGCTGCTCTATCACGCCTTGTTCGCCTTGGCCCAGACCCATCACCTGCCGTTTGCGGGACCGGGCGCTCTGACGGGCACGGCGGTCCTCAAGCTCGGCTGGGTGGGGGTGCAACTATTCTTTGGGATCAGCGGCTTTATCCTCGCTGTGCCCTTTGCCGCCCAGCACTTGCGCGGCCGACCGCCGGTCAAGCTGTCCAAGTACTTCTTGCGCCGGCTGACCCGCCTGGAGCCGCCGTTTCTCCTGAGCCTCGCTGCGCTTTTTGCCGTGCGCGTGCTGGTCAACGGTCAATCCGGCTTGTGGCCGCATTTGGCCGCCAACAGCGTGTATGCCCACGGCGCCATTTACGGGGTACCCAGCGCGATTAGCGCGGTGACCTGGTCGCTAGAGGTAGAGATCCAATTCTACATCGTCGCGCCGCTGCTGGGGCAGATATTTCGCATTCGATCCAACTATGTGCGCCGCTCTGCCTGGCTCGGGCTCGCCGCACTGACCTGGGGGCTGGGCTGGGCCTTTCCGGGCATGGGCACCCTGTGGCTCCTGCCCAACCTCAGCTATTTTCTTGCGGGTTTTGTGATTGCCGACCTTCACGCTGTGGAGTGGCGCGGCGGCGCGCAGGTCCCGCACCACTGGGCCTGGGACTTGCTGGCCACGGCCGGCTGGGTCGCCCTGGCCTGGGTAGTGGCGCAGACGGGCGGTGAGAGCGGCCTGTTGGCCTGGGCGCCGGCGGTGTCGCTGCTAATTTTGCTGATTTACTTGGCGATTTTCCAGAGTCGCGCCTGGTACTGGCTGACCACGCGGCCTCTGCTTTTTGTCGGCGGCGGCATGTGCTACACCATTTACCTGTACCACAACGCCGTTATCCTGGGGGTAGTGCAGAAAATCCCAGTGTACCAGAGGCTTTTGGGGGCGCTGGGCAGTGATTTGGCGGCGCTTGTGGCTGCGACTGTGGCCCTGCTGGCGGCCGTCGGCCTATCTACCCTGCTGTACGTCGCGGTAGAGAGGCCGTGCATGGCCCCCGATTGGCACACGCGGCTCTGGCGCAGGTTGCGCGGCAAAACCGCGGCGACGCCATAGCATTTGCCAAATCCGATGGGGCTTTCACCAGGTCAGCACCACCAGCACCCCGGTCATGGCCAACGCCGCGCCCGCCCAGCGCCTCTTGGGGATGGCCTCGCCGCTCGCCCACGCCAGGCCCATCGCAAACACCATGCCCATCTGGTTGAGCAGCGCCGCCCGCGACGCCGTGGTGTACTTAATGCCGCCCAGCCACAGCAGCATAGAGAGATAAGTCCCCACCACGGTTGCGGGAATTGCCACGCGCCATAGAGGCTGGGGCCGCAGCAAGGACAGCCCGCGCTTGAGCGTGCCCGCCGCGCCGTCCCAAATCACCAGCGCCACGGCACCGGCCAGCAGCCGCACGGTGGTCGCCTCCACCAGATCGGAGCGATTGAGCGCGGGTTTGGCCACCACCACCGCCACCGCCGTGGTCAGCACGCCGCCGACGCACAGCAGCACCCCGCCGCGGTCCACCTGCACGCCCTTGCCCGGGGTCTGCCAAGCCACCAACAGCAGGCCGACCACCACCAGCGGCGCGCCCCACAGCAGGCCTTGGCGCATCGACTCGCCCAGCAGCAGCGACGACAGCACCAGCACCGTGGGCGAATAGGTGCAATCGGTCACCGCCGCCACGCTGGCGCCCACGCGCTGGAGTCCGGCAAAGAACAGGGTATCGGCGATGGTCAGGCCCAGCACGCCGCTGCCGATCAAGCGGATCCAGTCTTCTGCACTGCGCTGGGTGGCAAAGCCCTCGCCCGTCACCGCCATCGTCGCCATCAGCAGCAGAGACGCGAGCACGTTCTTGAACAGATTGAGCGCCCGCGGATCGACCGGACCAATCCGCCGAAACAGCAGCACCGCCGCCGCCCAACAGACCGCGCAGGCCAGAGCCATGATTTCGCCAGCTAGGCTGCTCATTTTCGCCGGCCCTACGGCTTGTAGACGCAGACGCCGTCTACGCATGCGGGCGCGGGGGCCATGCACTTGGGGGTGGAGTAGCCGCACTTGTCGGCAAATGCAAAGGCTTTGCAGATGTGCTCGTCGACCCAGCCCACGGCAAGCGCTACGTCATTGGCCATGCCGCCGTTCACTGCGAGGCCGCAGCTGCCTTGGCATGCCGTTGTCGTCGCCACGACCACGCACTCTCCCTCATCGCCGCCGCTGCAACCGTGGGTTTTGGCTTCCACTTCTGCCAAAGCGGCATCCAGTGCAGCTTTCATGTTGGCGCAGGTCGCCTCTAAACACGCGGACTTGCCGTAGTTGTGGAAGTAGCCCGGAGCACACACCCAGTAGGAGCCTTCGCAGACGGTGCCGGGAGGCTGCGGGGCAGGGCACAGGCTTGTATCTGCTGCAGTATCGGCCGCAGAGCTGTCCGCGCCAGCGCTATCGGCGGCGGTGTCCAGGGGTACCGCGGCGTCGGCTGGTGAAGCGGCGTCCGTCTGCGCGGAGGTGTCGCTGGAGCTCGCGGTGTCCATTGGCTGGGCGTCCATCGCGGTGTCGACGACCGTGCTATCGGCGGCTTGCGTCTCAGCCGCGCTGTCGGCGCTGCCGTTGGCCCCGGCGTCGCCTGAGGAATCGGCTGCTGCGTCGCTGGTCGTCCCCGAGGTTGCGTCCGCCGCCGCTGCCGTGGCCGCGGGGGCTGCCTCTTTGTCGCAAGCCGCTGCGCTCGCCAGGATCGCCGTCCAGAGCAAAATCTTCGTCGCTGTCGCCATCGTGTCGTCACCTGCCCAGAAAGCCGGGCCGGGCAGTGTAGCACAAGCCGCACCCGCGGAGCCATGCGCGACGCCTCCTTTCGGCCCAGGCCCTTGCCACGATCGCCGCGCGCGACCAAACTGCGCAGTGACGGCCGGCCAGGTCCGGAGGCAAGCATGGCAGGCATGATTTTGGCGATTCACCAGTTCGAGCGGCAGAAGCACAAAGATGCCAAGGCCGTCGATGCGTTCTTGGCGCGTCACCAATTCCCAATCAGCGAAGGGACAAACACGACCTTTGTGTGGCGCGGCCAAGCCGACGCGGTACACCTGCGGCACTTTGTTTTTGGTCTCGCCAGCGAGCAGCCGCTACACCGCATTGGCCACACGGATCTTTGGTACGTGGTGCTCGACCTGCCCAAGCGCGCTAGGCTCGAGTACAAATTCGACGTGGTCCGGGCCGGCAAGCACCAATGGGTGCGCGACCCGCTGAATCCGCGCATGGCCCACGACCCCTACGGCTCAAACTCCGTGGCCCACAGCGAAGGCTATCAGCTCCCCGACTGGGCCGAGCACGATCCCGACGCCCGCGAGGGCCAGCTCACGGAGACGGAGCTGCACAACACGCCGTGGGGCGACAGCCGCAAGATGCTGGTCTACCTGCCCGCGCGGTTTCGCCAGAACCGCCGCTATCCGCTGCTGATCGTTCACGATGGTAGTGATTACCTTAAGTTCTCTCAAATGAAGGTGGTGCTGGACAACCTGATCCACCGCCTGGAAGTCGCGCCGCTGGTGGTCGCTTTCACCCTGCCGCACGACCGCATGACCGAGTACCCCGACGACCCCAAGCACCAGGAGTACATCGTTCATCACGTTCTTCCCTATATGGAATCGAATTATCCGCTCTATGGCCGGCCGGACATGCGCTGCCTGATGGGCGCGAGCTTTGGCGGCGTGGCGAGTCTCTCCACCGCGTGGCGCCATCCGGGGGTGTTTGGCAAGCTGTTGCTCCAGTCGGGCAGCTTTGCCTTTACTGACATCGGCCACCACAAGCGCGGGCCTGCTTTTGACCGCGTCGTAGAATTCGTCAATGCGTTTCGCGAGAATCCCGGTGCCCCGTGTCAGAAGGCCTACCTGTCCTGCGGCACTTTTGAGTCGCTGATCTACGAAAACCGCTCGATGGTGCCGTTTCTCCAGTCGATCGGCCTGGACGTGCGCTTTGAAGAGGCCCGCGACGGCCACAACTGGGAGAATTGGCGCGACCGCTTGCAGGGCGGCCTGTCCTGGCTCTATCCGGGGCCGCTTTGGATGGTCTACGAATAAGGCGCGGCTGCAGGGCCGGGGTCGTTGCTTGGGCCCTGAGTTGGAGCCGCACCCCCGCGAACTCCGTCGGCTTGTCTGAACTCCCAATTGGGCGATATACTTTCGGCCCCTTGGGGAGCAGCGCTGCGCTGTCTGTGCAACCATTGGCTCCCGTATCCCTCGCAAAAATTCGGTGACCGCCGTGATGAAATCCTATAAATTGTCCGTCGTTATGCCGTGTTACAACGAGCGCGAGACCATCCGCGAGATTGTCGCCCTGGTCCTCAGCCAGCCGTTTGACATTGAGTTGCTGATCGTCGACGACGGCTCCAAAGACGGCACCCGCGACATCCTCGCAGAGCTGGCCGTGCAGTACCCGCAGTTGCGCGTGCTGTTGCAGGAAAAGAACCAGGGCAAGGGCGCGGCCCTGCGGCGCGGCTTCCAGGAGGCCACGGGCGACCTGGTGCTCGTCCAAGATGCGGATCTTGAATATGATCCTAGTGACTATGTGAAGCTGGTGGAGCCGATCGCCTCCGGGAAGGCCGATGTCGTCTACGGTTCGCGCTTTGCCGGCCAGAGCCACCGCGTGCTGTATTTCTGGCACTCCGTCGGGAACAAGGCGCTGACACTGGCCTCGAACATGGCCACAGACCTGAACCTCACCGACATGGAGACCTGCTACAAGGTGTTCAAGCGCGAGGTGATTCAGAGCTTGCAGCTTGAAGAGGACCGCTTCGGCTTTGAGCCGGAGGTGACGGCCAAGCTGGCAGCCCGCAGAGACGTGCGCATCTTTGAGGTGCCGATCTCGTATAACGGCCGCACTTATGACGAAGGCAAGAAGATCGGTCTCAAAGACGCCTTTCGCGCGGTGTATGTGATCAGCAAATACGGGGTTTTGACTCGCGCGCGGCGCTGAAGGGTGGGGCGCCGCCGGCGCAGGGGTTGGCCGCCCTCCGGGCGAGAGTGCAATTCGCTTTTCATTACTTGTGTTTTGCAAAGGGTGAACCATAGGGAACGTGGGGGCGTTCCGCCCCCGACCTCCCTAATGTTTCCCCCTCTGCACTCCCCCTCCTTTACCCTCCATCCCCCTGATCAATCCAGT
>JBIKTV010000495.1:0-4384 GCA_044347905.1 Myxococcota bacterium | reverse complement strand
CAGCGCCAGCCAAACGGGCGCGGCACCCCGGCTCGCCGCCGCCACCGCGCGCACAGCCGCTGTCTGCACGCGGCGCCAAGCGGGCTGGCTGTGGGGCGTGCCAGGGTCGCGGTCGGTGGGCATCGGCTAGACCTTGCCCGCTCAACGGCGCGCAGCGCTTGGAGCTTTGCAGAGCCGCGCCGCAAAGGAAAGGCCCAGCGGCTAGTCCGCGCGCGCCGCCACATGGCAGCCGCGGCCGCGGGCGATATACACGTCCAGGGCGGCAAGCAGCGGCTCTACCGCAGAGGCTTGGCGCAGAGCCGCGCGCAGGGCCGCGGCAAACTCGGCCAGCGGCTGCTGATCGGCGCGCTGCTGGAGCGCCTGCACCAGCTGGTCTAGCGCCGCCTCATCGCGTTGGGCAATCGCCTGGCGCACCGCGGCCAGTTGCGGCCAATCGAGGCGGTCCAGCTCCGGGCGGGCGATGGCCTGCAAGGGGTTTGTGCCGCGCATGCTGACCCGCGCCAGAGAAGCGCGAGACATCGCCTTCTCATTGGCCATGCGCACCAAATCCTTATAGTCCACCACCACATCTGCCACCGGTCCTGGCCCCTGCACCTGCAAGAGGACATCGATGACGTGCTCGTCGCTGCCCAGAAACGCCGCGATGAGCATGGTCATGCCTTCGCCGTCCTGCTGGCGATCGCGCTTGACGCCGGCCACCCGCGCCAGGTTCTGGTCCACCGCGGTCTCTTGGCGGCGCACCCGCTGGGTCTCTTGCTGGTCCAGCACCCGCGACCCCACCACGCGCAGGGCCACAACCCCAGGCGCTAGGCGCAGATCGACGCGCACCAGCCGCGCCACCACCCGCCCCCAGCCGTACCACAGCCGCTGGGCCGCGGCGTTGGGGTCTTGGGCGACGTACTCCAGCAGCCCGTGGCCGGCGTCGGCAAGCTGCCAACCCGGGTCCAGCGCCGCCGCGTCCAGCACCAGCGCAGAAGAAAGCGTAGGCTCCAGAACACCTTGCGCGGCCGACTCCAGCACCTGCGGGTCCGCCAAATCGGCCGCCGTGGCGATGGCCACCACCAGCCGCGAGCCGGCGACGCGGTGCTGCGCCTGGGCGTGGCGGGCCAGCAATTGGCGAGCCCGGCGGTGCTGATCCGCCAGCGGCGCAGTCGCCCAGGCAGAGCCACTGGCGCAGACGGCGCGCACCCGGCTCAGGGCCTCGGCGCCCGGCAGACCGTCCAGATTCTCCGCCTCCTGGCTGCCGCGGATAAGCGTCAGGCGATCCTGCGGCTCCATCCGCTGCACAAGGGCCTCCAGAGTCCTGCATGCCAGCTGGTTTACCTGAGCGGCCGCGGGCCCCACCACCACGGCCAAGTCAAACGGCGGCCGGCGCATGCCCCAGCGGTCGGTGCTGCGCAGGCTAACGCGCATCCACACTTGCCCCGGGCCTTCTTGGTGTTCGCGATCGAGCCGCGCCGCCACCGCCAGGGCCTTGGTCTCCGGCGGCAGCAATTCGGCCGCTGGCCCGGTCGCGCCGGCCTGGTCGCGCAAGGGCTGCGGCAGAGCTGTCAACGCCTCCAGGCGCCGCTGCCAAATCCCCTGCCCTGCCCGATAGTTGGATGCCAGATGACAGCGCCGCGGCATCGGCTGCTGGGTTTGCGGCTGCGGGCCGCAGGCGTCCTCTTGGTCCCCGGCTGCGTCGATCTGGCTGGCGTCGCTCTCACCGGTCACGGCGTTGCTTTTCTCTTTGACGACGGCGTCACTGGGCTTGGCCAGGGCCACGCTTTCCGCTTTTTGCTTTTTGTCTAGCGACAGGTCCTTGCCGTCCACCAATCCGCGGGCCTGAGCCGTAGCCGCCGCCCCCAGAGGCGCCGCCAGAGCCACCGCTGCGGCGGGGCTGTCGGGCAGCTCCCGCTCCGTTTTTTGCGCCTCGAGCCGATTATCCCCGGCCTGCTTATCCGCATCCTGTGCCGCTTCAGCAAACAGCTTGAGGCCAGCGCCTTTGCGCCCCGACTCAGCGCCAAACTTGGCCGGAGGGGCGGCGGTCGGCACTGACCCGGGCCCAGCGCGCTTGCCAAACCCGTCGCGCAGGGCGTTGCGCCGCGGAGCAGCGTCGCGCTTGGCCTCGGGCTTGGCCTCGCCGCGGTCATCGCCTTGGCCCCCCTCTTCGCGGTCGGCGACGCTGCTCTCAAGCATCACCGGAGTCGGCGCAGCTTCCGACGCCTTGGCAGACGGCGCTTCGCTCCTCTTGGCGCAGGCCACCGCCGCAACGGCGACCATCGCCAGGACCATCGCCCCGTTGCCCCTGCCGCTCAAGCGCGACCACAGCTTCACGACTCGCCTCCCTCATCGCGGTCATGGTTCTGCGCAGGCGGAGGGGGCGGCGGGGTCTGGGTCGGAGGTGGAGGAGGAGGAGGCGGAGGCATCGCCGAACCCTCAACTTTCTTGCCCCGCAGCCCGCCCAGGAACTTGCCCAGCTTGGTCGCCGCCCACACTGCCGCGGCGGCCAGCCCCAGCAGCATCACCAGCTGCAGCACCCCATCCAGTTCGCCGTGCAGGGCCAAAACCCCAAGCGCTGCGCAATTAACGGCGATCGCCGCGATCAGCAGCTTCTTGCCGCGCCGCCAGCGCCACAGCGCCCCAAGCCCGACGCCCGCAACCAGCAGCAGCCAGCCCAGACCCGCGGGCGGTTGCGCGCCCAGCCACAGCGTGACCGCGGCTTCTGCTTGGGCGTCGCGCACTTCCGCGTGCAAATACAGCTGCTGGGCCTCAAACGGAATCGGCAGAGGCACCAATTCGTCCTTCTCCGCGGCCGGCGGCTCACTGCGACCCAGGCCATCGTCGCGGCGCAGGTCCGTGCTCAGGCGGTACACCCGCAAATCCCCAGGCAGACTCAGGGTCCAGTGCAGCGGCCCCTGGCGCACGTCAAACTTGGGCGCCACCACTTCCGTGGAACTGAACAGCCCCAGCGGCGACCCGCGGGTTTCATAGCGAATCTCCACCCGCACCGTCGCCCCGCCAAACAGCGGCACGGCCAGGCCGCCTTTGCTGTCGCGCACGGCCTTGACATTGACGCCATCCACAGTCATCGCAAGCACTTGTGCCTCTAGCGGCAGGGCAATGCGCAGCACCGGCCGCCCAGCGCTCTGCAGCAGCGCCACCGCCCGCGAGGCGATGCGCCCGTCGCTCAGCACATGGCTGTCGATCCACACTTGGCGGGCAAAGGCGTCGAGCGTGGTCACCGTGGCCCGCCGCTGGAGCGCGAGGTCCACCTGCACCGGCCCGCGGGGCGAGCGAAAGCCGGCGACAAAATCCCGCCCCGCCTGACGCGCCACCGGCTCTGGCAGCTCTGGCAGCGGCACCGTGCGGGTCTCGCCGTGGGTGGTCGGCTGCAGCTCCAGGCCCGGTTCCGCAGACACGGCCAGCACTTCCGTCTCTACCTCCGCGCCGCGCACCCGCACATCGGGCAGTTTGAGCGTCTTGACGTCGGCGCCAATCAGCTGCTCTAGGTCGATTTGCAGCTGGATCGAGCCCTCTAGCGCGCTGGAAAACCGCAGTTCCCACAGCTTTCTGCCCTTATCGGGCTGCTGCTCGGCTGCGGTCATGCGCGAAAGGCTGGGCGCCACCACCCGCGGCTCGCCGACGCGGTCCGGCAGGTCCAGCACCAGCCGATCGGTGCGCCCCGACTTGATGTCGACCACCACCACGCGGCTGTCGCGCAGCGTGCGCTCGTCAATGCGCACCAGGCCAGAACTCCGCGCCTCCAAACGCACTTCATGGACACGCGCCGCCGCCATCTTGGCCACCAGCTTGGGCGCCTGGCCAATGTGCCGCCAAACCTGGTCGGAACGCCCCTCCAGCTCCTTGCGCACGCTGGCCGGCAGGGCATCCACCCCAGCGCGCAGCCAGCCCGGCGCCCCTTCCAGCGGGGCAAAGCCGATCTTCTCGCCGTCCAACAGCGCCACGGCCCCGCTGTCGCGAAAGGCCCCCAGGGTCCGCAGCAGCGGCACTTCGATGGCAGGCTGGGCCGCGGCTGCCTCGCCATCGGCGCGCTTGGGCTCATCGACCAGGCTAGTTTGTTCAAAGGCGATCCGGACTTGGCGCTTGGCCGCATCGCCGTCGTCGCCAAAGCCGATGCGCAGCCGCCGCGGCAGCTCGCCCGCCGGGGCCAGCACGTCCCAGGTGGTCACGCCCTCGCCTTCTACGCTGGCCACCACGGCTTTTTCAGGCACGGCGATCAGCACCGCCGTGGCCTTGCCCTGCACCACCGCCAGATCCAGCGTCGCCTGGCCGCGCAACAGCCCTTCGGCCGGGGTCAGGACTTGCCACATCTCCGCAGAAAACTTGACGGTTCTCTCTACCGCGTCGCCTTCCGTCGCCAGCGCCAGGGTCAGGGTCTCGC
>JBIKTV010000494.1:0-4392 GCA_044347905.1 Myxococcota bacterium | reverse complement strand
CCACGCGGGCAAGCTCATCGCCGACCACTGCGGCGGTTGCCACGGCGGCCAGCCGGTGTACGGGGCGCCGTCCACGCTAACCGGCGGCTACGACAGCCTGATCGCCGGCGCGGTGGGCCAGCGGCCAGTGGATCGCATCGCCAAGGCCCTGGCCAGCAAGCAAATGCCGCCCGTGGGCACGCCGCCGGTGCCGCACCAGTTCCTGGATACCCTAACGGAATGGGCCTCTTGCGGCATGATGCACCCGGATCACAGCAAGGGGCTGGTGGTCGACAAGCCGGTGTTTGGCGCCCCGGAGCAGCCGCCGGCCGACGCCCAGAGCTTTGACCTGCGCGCAGACAAATTCGCAGTAGGCGAAAAAACCCTGGATCTCTATCAGTGTTTTACCTTTGAGGTCCCGGTGGAAGGCGATCGCTTTATCCGCCGCATTGAGGCTGTGATCGACCGCAAAGAGGTGGTCCACCACGTGGTGCTGCTCAAGGATCCGGCCAAGTCCTTTCCGCTGGGGCGCAAGGGCTGCAAAACCATGCCCAAAGACAGCCTTTATCTGTTTGCCTGGGCTCCCGGCGGCGGCGCCGTGCAGTTTCCCCAGGGCGGCATGCGCGTGCAGAAGGGCGAGCGCTACGTGCTGCAAGTCCACTACAACAACGGCGCCGGCCTCAAGGATGTGGCGGACGAGAGCGGCGTGCGCCTGTGGCACGGCCCCGCGGAAGGCACGGAGTACGGCATGATCGCCCCGGGCCCCATGGTTTTTGAGGTGCCGGCCAAGAGCACCCTGAGCGCCAGCGGCCAGTGCGTGATGCAAGAAAAAGTCCACCTGATCGCCGGCATGCCGCACATGCACAACTTGGGCACGCAGTTTAAGGCGGCGGTGGTCAAGCCGGATGGGACGCGCAAAAGTGTCATTGAACTAAGTGGTTGGAGCTTTGAGATGCAGCCGTTCTACCTGCTGGACACCTGGCTGGAGCCGGGCGATCGCTTGGAGACGACCTGCACCTGGAAGAACCCGGGCACAGAGGCCGTGCAGATGGGCGAAGACACCAGCGACGAGATGTGCTTTCTGTTCAGCTTTGTCAGCCCGGCCCCCAAAAAGGCGTACTGCAATGACTTTTTGATTCCAGCGGATGCGGATGTCGATTATTTCCCCGGCGAGTGCTCCGGGTTCAAGCCCGACGTGAAGCCGCCGCGCCAGGTGTCCAAGATCGAGTTTGGCGCCAAGCCGACCCTGACCGGCGGCAGCCTGCCGGACGGGCGCTGGGAATTGACCAAGGCCACCCTGGTGTTGCCCGTGTTTGCCAAGGGCGAGCTCAACGGCGAGACCAGCCAAATCATCAGCCGCGGCCAGGCCTGGACCAGCGGCGGCAAGCTGACCCTGGACACCGCGATGCGCCTGCTGATCGAGGTGAGCAACGGCGCCGGCATTGACACGATGGACCAGCTGTCGCGCTCGGGCAGCTTGACGCCCACAGCCACCCCCGGCGAGGCCACTTGGACGCCCGACTGCGGCGGCGACACGGCGGAGACCCTGCGCTACGGCCTGAGCGGCGAGGTGCTCACCGTGGAATTGCAGAAGAAGGTCAACCAGTTCACCTTGCCTGCGGTGTATACCTTCGTGCGAAAGTAGCCGAGTTCGCCCCACGGGCGCAGGCGAAAGCTAGAAATCCACGCGCAGGCCCAGGGACGGGATAATCGGCAGGCCGCCCTGGATCATCTGCTGGCTGTAGTCGTAGTTGTAGACCACGCCCTCTGCATTGCGCCGGTTGTAGACGTTCTGCACATCCAGATACAGGTTGAACATCCAGCGGTTGAACACCCAGCGCTTGTCTACCCGCAGGTCGAGCTGGTGGAAGGCCGGCAGGCGGTCGGCGTTGTAGGCTGCCGAATTGCCCTGATACGCATCGGCTTTTTCGTCGTAGACGCTGCTCGCCAGGGCGGTGGTCGGGTTGCCGCTGACCAGCCTAAACCGCGTGCTCAGCTCCCAGTGGTCCGGCAGCTGCACGCTGGCAACGGCGGTCAGGATGTGCCGCTGATCCCAGTCAAAAGGCCGCCACGCCTGCCCCGCCTGGTCCTTGCGCTCGGCCCACAGCAGCGTGTAGGCGACCCAGCCAAACCAGCGCTCGCTCATCTTGTGCCGCGCGAGCAATTCCGCACCGTAGACGCGACCTTGGCCGGCATTCTGGTACGGCGGGGAGGGGAACAGCCCCGGCGTTTGCACCACCACGTTCCACAGGCTTTTGCTGAACAGCTGCAGGTCCACGCTGTCGGCCGGCCGCGGGGTGAATTCGCCGCCCACGGCGATGTCAAAGCTGCGCATCGACTGCAGATTTGGGTTGCCAAGCCCGCCGATGCTCAACACCTCCTGGGGCTGGGGCCGCTGCGAATAGAAGCCGCTCGCCGCCTTGAGCGCCCACTGCTTGCGCGGCTGCCAGCGCACGGCCAGGCGCGGCAGCAAGGTCTGGTCGCTGTCCACGCCGCGGAAGGCATCCAGGCGCAGGCCGGGGACGATCTCCAGCTCGGGGGTCGGTTTGAGCACCGCGTCCCACCAGGCTCCGGGGCCAAAGAAGGAGAAGCTGCCGTTAAAGCTGAAGGTTTGCTCAGGCGCGGAGCTGGCCTGGCCACTGCCTTCTTCTGAGACCCGCCCGGACGGCGCGTAGATGTTGGCCCAAAACGGCGTGTGCAGCAGATCCAAGCCCGCGCGCAGTTGCACAGGACCGCGCCCCCAATTGATCTGCTGGCGCAAGGTGAGGTCCAGGGCGTCGGCGTCAAAATGCAGCAGCGTGCCCACCGTCGTCGCCACTTGCCCCCACACCACGCCGGCCGTCGTCTTGGAGGTGAACTCGCCGTCGTCGTGGCGAAGGATCGCCAAAAGCCCCTGAAAGGCGGAGCTAAACTTGATGCCGCCGATCACCCGGGTGTCCGTGCCCGCGGGGTCTTTGTTGACCAGGGCCAGCTGGTCGCTGGAGGCGAGGCCCAGGGCCGTCAGGCTGGTGCGGGGTCCAAGCAGCCAATCGAGCTTTGCCTGGGCATCCCAATACTTAGGCGATACGGTAAAGGGCAGCGCGCCTTCGGGCAGCACCGCCGCCAGCAGGGCGTCGATCCACGAGCGCCGCGCGGCCAAGGTAAAGCGCAGGTCCTTGCCCAGACTGCCCTTGAGAAACGCCCCGGCGTGAAAGGCGTTGACCTCTACATAGCCCGCCAGCGGCTCGTCCTGGACCGGCAAGCGCAGCCGCGCGTTGAGCACGCCGCCGACCTGACGGCCCCACATGGACGGCAGACCGCCCGGCAAAAAGTCAATCCCTTCTAGCAGGTCCGTGTTGAACACCGCGTAGACGCCGCCAAAGTGGTAGGCCAGGGGCAAGCGCACCGCCTCCACCGCCGCAAGCGAATCGGACGGCGCAGAGCCGCGCACCACCACCTCACCGCCAAACGGGCTGGGGCGGGCCACGCCAGGCAGGTTTTGCACCACCTTCAGAGCATCGCCGTAAGTTCCTGGAATGCGCTGAATTTCCTCTGCGCTCAGCTCGCGGCGCGCCATCTCCCCCGGCGGCGACGGGGCCTCAGCCGTGGCGCGGTACAGGCCGTAATGTAGGCGCTCGACGCGGAAGTCGGCGCGGCCGGTGACCCCCTGCTTGACCTGCACGGCGATGCGCTGGGCCCGGTGGTCGCCCTCGGCCACGTGCAGGGTGTGCGGCCCAGCGGTCAAGGGGCCAAAGGTGTAGTCACCCTGGGCATCGGTGACCGCGTCTAAAGGCCCGCCATCCAACAGCAATTGCAGACCCGCCACCGGCCGACCTGTGCCCTTTTCCAGCACCCGCCCGCGCAGGCTGCAAAAGCCCGCCGGGGTGCGCTCCGCATCGCGCCGGCCGTAGCGCCCGTCACCGCCCGCCCGCCCGCGGCGCTCGTCCAGATCGGCGGCAAAGGCAAACCGGTAGCGAATTCGCACAGCTACGGCTTTACCAGCGCGAGTCGCCGGGGCAAAGCGCAGCCGCGCCGCAGCCTCCAGGGCCGCCGCGTCAAACTCGGGGCCCGCGCTGTCCACTACCTTGATATCCTGGGGACTTCCCTGATCGCTGACGGTCAACTCGACCACCACCGCCCCCGCCACACCGCGCTCGCGCAAGGCCGGCGGATACGCGGGCTTGGCGTCCTGCGTCAGCTGCGGCGGCTGCAGGTCGGGCGGCACTGCCGGAGCCGCGACCGCTCGTCCGCAGGCCAGGAGCGCAAGAACCACCAGCATTTTCAACAGCAACTGTCGCCGAATTTGGGCCATGGCAACCTCCTTGGCCGCCCCCTCCGGGCTACTGTTTTACCTTGGCCGCCCTCCGGGCTACTGTTCCACCTTGACCGCCCTCTGGGCTACTGTTCCACTTTGACCGCCCTTCGGGCTACTGC
>JBIKTV010000493.1:0-4402 GCA_044347905.1 Myxococcota bacterium | reverse complement strand
TTTGCCTATACCAGCGTGTTCCTGGAGTCGGTAGTGGCCAAGTGGGACCGCAAGACCCTCAAGACCGTGGAGAAACTGCCGGTTCACTACAACATCGGCCACATCATGGCGGCGGAAGGCGACACGGTGAGCCCGGACGGCAAGTACGTGGTGGCGATGAACAAGATGGCGATCGACCGCTTCAACGACGTGGGGCCGCTCTACCCGCAGAACTTCCAGCTGATCGACAGCTCGGGCGACAAGATGCGCATGCTGGTCGACGCGCCTATCGGCATCGGCGAGCCGCACTATTCGCAGATGATCAAGGCGGACAAGCTCAAGCCCATTAAGGTCTACAAGCCGGGCACCAACATCTACACCAATGAGAAGGACCCGTTTGCCGTCGAGTCGGGCAAGGAGAGGATTGAGCGCAAGGAAGACGGCGTACACGTCTACATGACCGCGATTCGCAGCCACTTTACCCCGGACCAGATCGAGGTCAATGAAGGCGACACGGTGCACTTGCACATCACCTCGCTGGAGCAGGCGGAAGACCAGACCCACGGCTTTGCCCTGAACATGTACAACATCAACCTGAGCATGGAGCCGGGCAAGCACGAGAATGTGACCTTTGTCGCCGATTCTGCTGGCGTCTTCCCCATGTACTGCACCGAGTTCTGCTCAGCGCTGCACCTGGAAATGGCCGGTTACATGCTGGTCAAGCCCAAGGATGGTGCGGCTGCCCCAGCAACTGCCCCAGTAGCTGCCCCAGTAGCTGCCCCCCCGGCGGATCCCGCGGCTGCCCCTGCGGCTGCACCTGGCGCCGCCGCTGCTGAGCCCAAAGCAGGAGCCCCGAGCACCGACCGGGCTCCCGCCGCGGGCAAGTAGCTCGCGCTGGCAGCAGGGGCCCCACAGCGCGACCGGCGCTGGCCCTGTTGCCCGCTTCCATCCGCGGCCGGCTCACCTCCCCCACACCCCTTGCGTGGGCCGGCCGCGGATGACCCTCTCCCCTCCGACCTCGCCTCCCCAGCGGAGCCGCAGGTCGGTCATCGCCAGGGCAGAAATGGATAACTCTGTCCATTGAGCCCGCCACCCGACGCTTCTGAGCCCCAAGAGGACCCCGATGAAACTGCTGCCGCTGATTGCCGTTACCGCCCTGCTCTGCCTGTCTGCCTGCGGCAAGTCTGCTGAGGGGGGCGGCGCACCCAATGCCGCGGATGGTCCACAGGCCATCGCCGTTCCAGCCAACCTGGCCGAGCTAGTGACGGCGGGCGACGCCAAAAAGGGCGAAGAGCTGTTTGCCTCCAAGGGCTGCAAGGCCTGCCACAACCTCGACGCCACCAAGCTGGTGGGCCCGGGCCTTGCCGGCGTGAGCAAGCGCCGCAGCGACGCCTGGATGGCGCGGATGATCCTCAAGCCGGAAGAGATGGTGAAGACCGACGACGAGGCCAAGAAGCTGCTGGCCGCCTACATGAGCGCGATGGCCAACCAGAATGTCAACGCAGAGACCGAGTTGCCCCACCTGATCGCCTATCTAAAGACCAAGTAGCCCCCCGCGGGACCACTGGCCGAGCCCGCGAGGCGTGCCATGAGTTCACCAACTGCTGACCATTCAAGCGATTCTTCCGTTCCGCCGGGTCGCATCTACTCCTCTCCGCGGCCGCCCAAGCCGCCGGTGCTGCGAACCCACCTGAGCTTTGAGCGCAAAGCGGTGGTGCTGCTGAGCCTAGCCGCGGTGGCGCTGTGGATCGCCGCCTACTTTCAGCCCTGGTGGCAGTTCTACCTGTTTGCCCCGCAGTACCCCAAGGGCCTGGTGCTCGACATTTCCCTGACCGGCCTGGGCGGCGACTACAAAGAGATCAACATGCTGAATCACTACATCGGCATGAAAGGTCTGGATGAAGCGGCGGCGCTGGAGCGGCAGCTGGCGGTCTACGGCGTCGGCTTGGTGGCGGTGCTGAGCGCGGCGCTGATGCTGATTGTGGGCCGGCGCTGGAACTGGCTGGTGGTGGTCCCGGGGCTGGCCTTTCCGCTGGGCTTTGTCGGCGACAGCATGGCCTGGCTCTACCACTTTGGCCACAGCCTGGATCGCCACGCGCCGCTGAATATCCCCGCGTTTACCCCGGCCTTCTTTGGTTGGGGCAAGATCGGCCAGTTCAGCACTTACGCCATGCCGTTGACCGGGTTCTGGCTGGCTTTGGCGGCACTGGGCGCCATGGTCGCGGCGATGGTGTGGCGCTACCGCATTTGCCGCACCTGCCCGCTCGTGGCGGCATGCGCAGGCACCTGCAGCACGCATTTGGTCAAGGCGCCACCGCTGCCAGAGAGCCAGAAAAGCCAGGGGGCGTCGTGAGATCCGCGCTCTGCGTGTGGGCTGGGCCGGCCCACATGGCGGCGACACTCTGGACCGCGCTGGCCCTGGGAACGCCGGCCTGCACCCCAGCAGAAATCGCGCCGCTGGACAGAGACTTGACCCGCCTGCCCATCGCCGGGCTGAGCCAAGACGGCCGCATGGATGTCGGGCCGCTGCCGGCAGAGAAACCCCCGGGATTTGACCAACCGCGCGACGAGGCTGAGCTGCGCGCCTGGCTCAAGCAAGCCGATGGGCCGGCAAAAATCTGGCTGGGTCCGCGCACTTGGAACGGCGACTGGCTGATGGAGCGCAGCGTAGAAATCCGAGGTGCCGGGCCCAAGACGGTTTTGCAGGGCAGCGGCACCGGCACGGTGGTCGAGATCCGCGGCGCAAACAGCGCGCTGGCCAACCTGACGATTCGCGGGACGGGCTCGCGCCACACCACAGAGGACGCCGCGGTCAAGGCCAAGGGCACGGGCCACCGCCTAGAGAGGCTCCACCTGCAGAACGTGCTGTTTGGCGCCGCGCTGGGCGAATGCCGCGATTGCACGGTGGATCGCCTGCATGTACAAGGCATGGCCGGTGACGCAGAGCTGCGGGGCGACGGCATCAAACTCTGGGAATCGCACGGCTCTGTGGTGCGCCACTGCCTGGTGGAGCAGGTGCGCGACGTGGTGGTGTGGTATTCGCGCCATGTGACCCTGGACGGCAATGTGGTGCGCAACAGCCGCTACGGCAGCCACTTTATGTACGCCCATGACGCGGTGGTGCAGCGCTCAGCGGTGATCGACAACGTGGTGGGCATCTTTGTGATGTACAGCGCGCGCTTGCTGGTGGAAGGCAATGTCATCGCTGGGGCCCGCGGCGTGGCGGGTGTGGGCCTGGGCTTTAAGGACAGCGACGACATCACCGTGCAGGGCAACTGGCTGGTGGCCAACACCGTGGGCAGCTACCTGGACACCAGCCCGCGCACGCCGCAACAGCCGGTCAAGCTGCTGGGCAACGTGCTGGCGCTCAACCAAGTGGCCCTGCGCTTTCACGCCCAACCCCACGGCGTACACCTCTTGGGCAATGATTTTGCTCAGAACGCTGAGGTCGCCCAGGTCGATGGCGGCGGCGATGCCACCACGGCGGAGGTCGCGGGCAATTTCTGGTCGGACTACGCCGGCTATGACCTCAACAGCGACGGCGTGGGCGACGTGGCCCACGAAATCCGCAGGCTTTCTGCAGCGCTGACCGACGCCCACCCGCCGCTCCAGCTGCTCCGCGGCACGGCGGCGCTGGCGAGTCTGGACGCGATTGCCCAAGCAGTGCCGGTGCTTGCCTCGCAGCAGCTGATCATCGACCGGACACCGCGGATGGAGAGCCACCACCCGCTGCACGGCGGCGCAGACAAGCGCCCCAACCCTCCCCAAAAGGCGGTGAACTAGATGGCAGCGCTGGTCGATATCCAACAGGTGAGCAAGCACTTTGGCGCGGTGCGGGCGCTGCACGGCGTGTCGCTGCAACTGCACGCGGGCGAAAAGCTGGCTTTTGTCGGCGCCAACGGCTCTGGCAAGACCACGCTGATGCGCGCCATGCTGGGGCTGCTGGACATGCAAGGTCGCGTGACGATTGACGGTAGCGACGTGCGGCTGCGCCCTGAGCTGGCCCTGCGCCAGGTGGCGTACATTCCGCAGGTGGCGCCGCCGCTCGATGCCCCGGTGCGCGAGCTGGTGCGGGCCCAATGCGGCTTGCGCGGCACCGACCCCAAGAGCGTGGCCGATCTGGCGGAGCAATTGGGCATCGATTTCGCGCGGATTGCCGGGGTGCGCCTGCGCGATCTGTCGGGCGGCACCAAGCAGAAGATCCTGGCGGCCCTGGCCCTTTCCGCCCGCAGCCAGATCCTGGTGTGCGATGAGCCGACCGCCAACCTCGATGAAGCGGCGCGCCAAGCGTTTTTCGCCCTGGTGGCCAAGAGGCCGGCGGACAGCCTGCTGGTGCTGTGTTCGCATCGGAGCGAAGAGGTGCGGCAACTGGTCGACCGCGTGGTGGAATTGCGCGAGGGCGTGCTGGTGCGAGACGCGCGGC
>JBIKTV010000492.1:0-4413 GCA_044347905.1 Myxococcota bacterium | reverse complement strand
GTTTACCCCGGCGGCGGCGGTGCTGGCGGCGGGCGTGACGGCGCTGCCCTTTGTGGTCAAGTCGGCCAAGGCGGCGATGCAGGACGTCGACCCTCGCCTCCTGGGGGCCGCGGCGACCTTGGGCGCTTCGCCGCTGCGGGTGTTCCTGACGGTGGTGCTGCCGCTCAGCCGTAGCGGCATTCTCGCAGGTATTACGCTGGGATTCGCCAGGGCGCTGGGCGATTTTGGCGTCACCTTGATGGTCGCGGGCAACCTGCCGGGGCTGACCCAGACCGCATCTTTGGCTATCTACGACGCCGTGCAGGCCGGGCGCGATGCCGAAGCCGCGGGGATGGCCGCGGTGCTGACCGCCATGGCGATCGCCGCGCTGTTCTTGGGCAATTGGCTGCTGCGCGCGAGGTCCCATGGCTGGTGAGGCGCTGCTGTCGGTCGACATCGAGGTCGCCAGCCAGCTGGGCGGGCCGCCGCGCTTGGCCTTGGCGCTGCAGGTCGCCGCGGGGATGACGGCGGTGATGGGGCCCTCTGGCGCGGGCAAAACCACGCTGCTGAGCGCCATCGCCGGGTTGCTTACGCCTGTCGCTGGGCAGATCACCTTGGATGATCGGGTGTTGTTCGACCGCAGCGCCGGGGTCGACCTGCCGACCCACCGCCGCCGGGTGGCCGTGGTGTTTCAGTCCTACGCGCTGTTTCCGCACCTGAGCGTGATCGCCAATGCCGCCTATGGCGCGCCGCAGCCGACCCGCGCTGGTCGCCTGCAAGCTGGGCGGCTCTGGCTCGATCGCTTTCGCGTGGCCCATTTGGCCGAGCGCATGCCGGCGACCCTGTCGGGCGGCGAGGCCCAGCGCGTGGCCTTGGCGCGGGCGCTGGCCTCTGAGCCGCGGGCGCTGCTGCTCGACGAGCCGTTCTCGGCCCTCGACGCCGCGCTTCGCCGGCAGCTGGGCACTGAATTGCGCGAATGGGTGGGGGAATTGGCCATCCCGGCGCTGCTGGTGACCCACGACCTGGGCGACGCCGAGGCGCTGGGCCAGCGGCTGCTGCGCCTAGAGGGCGGGCGGTTGGTCGGGGAGCCGGGCGACGAAAATGAAGGGGTGACCCTCCTAGAGGTATAGAAGATGCAAAGGAAATTGCTGCAACTGCTGGGGATCGCCTGGGGACTTTGGGCCGCTTTTTCGCCGCGCACCGCTGGGGCCGAGCCGCCGCGCTTCGAGCTCGTCTACACCCAACCGGCCGAGACCGAGCTAGCCCAGCCGCTGCGGGCCCCTGGGCCGGTGTGGGCAGAGGCCTTTGCCGGGGCGAGCAAATCCATCGACATCGAACAGTTCTACCTGGCCGAGCAGCCCGGTGAGGCCTTGGATGCGGTGTTGGTCGCGCTGGAGAAAGCCGCGCGGCGCGGGGTGAGCGTGCGCGTGCTGGTCGACGACAAAATGCGCAAGCAGAGCCAGCCGACGCTGGACCGGCTCGCCACCTGGCCCCAAACCCAGGTCCGCGTCGTCGACTGGGCCAAGCTGCCCACCGGCAACACCAGGAAACCCGGCGGGATCATCCACGCCAAGTTCTGGATCGTCGATGGCAAGATCGCCTATTTGGGCAGCCAGAACTTTGACTGGCGCTCGCTGTCGCACATCCACGAGCTGGGGGTGCTGGTGCGCGACCCGCCGATCAGCGGGCAAATCCAAGCGGTTTTTGACCACGACTGGGCGGCGACGGGCCTGCAAGCCAAAGCCGAGCCTGCGCCGCCGCTGCAGCCACAGCTTCGCCAGATGGCCGACCGCAGCCAGCCCGGCTATTTGCTGGCCAGTCCGCCCGAGCGCCTGCCGCCAGGGGTGGGCTGCAGCGAAGACGAATTGGTGCGGCTGATCGGCAACGCCGCGACGTCGCTAAAGATCCAGGTGATGAAGTACGAGCCCCTGGACCACCACAAGCACTTCTACGCGCCCATCGACACGGCGCTGCGCGGTGCGGCGGCCCGCGGCGTGCGGATTGAGCTGCTGGTCAGCGACTGGAACAGCGACGCGCCGGGGATCCGCTGGCTGCAGAGCCTATCCGTGGTACCTGGGGTGAGCGTGCGGATGGTGACCTTGCCCCAGGCCAAGCGCGGCTTTATCCCCTTTGCCCGGGTAGTCCACAGCAAGTACATGATCGTCGACGACAAGCTCCTGTGGGTCGGCACCAGCAACTGGCAGGGCGGCTACCTGGACGAATCGCGCAACCTAGAGCTGGTGTTGCAGCTGCCCGAACTCGCCGCTCAAGCCCAGGCGCTTTTTGCCCAGCTGTGGAATAGCAGCTACGCCAAGGCGTTGAACCCCACCGCCGAGTACCCGCGGGTGCGGCGCGACAAGCCCTGACCGCCAATTGCCCCTTGCATTCGCCCGCCGGTCCCAGCAAATTTGCCGACCTCGCGTTGCCCCTGCTTCGCCCACCCAAGGAGCCCCATGGACGACCGCCGCCCCGATCCGTTTGACCAACCCCGCGCCATCGACCGCCGCACCCTGCTGCAGTGGGGCGCCGTGGCGGGCGCTGGTCTGCTGACTCAGCCGGCCTGGGCCGCGGGAAAGCCTCAGGAAATGGCCGATCCAACCCTGGGTTTTGCCATCCCCGATCAGGATCTGCAGGCGGTGTTGAAGGTGGCGCTCAGCCGCGGCGGCGACTTTGCCGACCTGTACTTTGAGCGGACCCGCACGCTCAACTTGGTGCTTGAAGACGATCGCATCAGCCGCGCCTCGACCTCGGCGGACCTGGGCGTCGGCGTGCGCGTGGTCAAGGGCGACGCGGTGGGCTACGCTTTCTCTGAAGTGCTTGATCTCAAAGCGATGAAGCAGGCGGCGGCGACTGCGGCGGCGATCGCCGATGGCAAGCCCGGAGCGCTCAAAGCGGCGCTGGCGGTGGCGACCCTGCCCAATTACTACGATGCCGCGTATCGCTACGCCAGCATTGGCCTGGCCGAGAAGAAGGCCCTGATTACCAAGGTCAATGAGGCGCTGCGCAAGAAGGATCCGCGGGTGGTCAAGACCAACGTGGCGTATTCCGACCAAGACCGGCAGATTTTTGTCGCCACCAGTGACGGCCAGCGCTTCGCCGACCACCAGCCGATGACCCGGCTCACGGCCTCCTGTGTCGCCGAAGAGAAAGGGCGCCGCGAGTCCGGGAGCTACAACATCGCTTCGCGCCAAGGCTTTTCTGTCTACTCTGAAGAGTCGCTGGCCCGCTTGGTCGCTGAGGCGGTGCGCCGCACGGTGGTGATGTTTGAAGCGGCGACGCCTAAAGGCGGTGAAATGCCGGTGGTTCTGGGTGCCGGCCCCAGCGGCATCTTGCTGCACGAGGCCATCGGTCACGGCATGGAGGCCGACTTCAACCGCAAAAACACCAGCGTGTATGCGACCAAGCTCGGCAAACCCGTGGCCGAGCCGTTTGTCACCATTGTCGACGACGGCACCCTGCCCGGGGCCCGCGGCTCGATCCACATCGACGACGAAGGCGGCCAGAGCCAGCGCACGGTGCTGGTCGACCACGGCAAGCTGACTTCTTACCTGCACGACCGCATCAGCGCCCAGCACTACGGGGTCGCCGCCACGGGCAATGGCCGCCGCGAGAGCTTTCGCCACCCGGTGATGCCGCGCATGCGCTCGACCTATATGGAGAAGGGCCCGCACAAGCGCGAGGAGATCATCCGATCGGTCAAAAAAGGCTTGTATTGCGAGAGTTTCTCCAACGGCCAGGTCAACATCGGCGGCGGCGACTTCACCTTCTTTGTCAAGACCGGCTTCTTGATCGAGGACGGCAAGCTCACCCGCCCGGTCAAAGACGTCAACATCATTGGCAATGGCCCTGAGGTGCTGACGCGCATCTCCATGGTTGCCGACGACTTGCAGATCGATGAAGGCGGCTGGACCTGCGGCAAGAACGGCCAGAGCGTGCCGGTGTCCCAGGGCATGCCAACGGTGCTGGTCAAGGCCATCACGGTGGGAGGTGTGGCATGAGTGAGCCAGACAAGCAGCTCAAGCTCGCAGAGCAAGTGGTTGAAAAGCTAAAGAAGTTGGGGGCCCAGCAGGGGATGGCGGTGCTGCGGCACGCCTCTAGCGTCGAAGTGCAGGTGCGCGACGCCAAGCTGGAGAAGCTGCAGCAGTCGACGTCGGCAGGTCTAACGGTGCACGTCTACGCCGACGGCCGCTATGCCGCCCACACCACCAGCGACTTGCGGCCCAGTGAGCTCGACAGTTTTCTCAAAGATGCCGTGCAGTTGACCCGGCTCCTGGACGCCGATCCGCTGCGCAGCCTGCCCGATGCGGCGCTGGTGCTGAGTAAGCCCAATGAGCTCAAGCTGTTTGATGCGGATCACCCGCGTCTGGATAGCGCTCGCCGCCGTCAAATGGCCCAAGCGGCCGCCGACGCCGCGCGCAGCGACCCGCGGGTGAT
>JBIKTV010000491.1:0-4440 GCA_044347905.1 Myxococcota bacterium | reverse complement strand
GACGGGCGCATCCTGCCAAGGCGGCTACTGCAGTGACGGCAAGACTGCTTTGGTCGGCGCCGCGTGTAAACCGCCCGATACCTTCAACGATATCTGCATGATCAACGGCAATTGCCAGCCCGACGGCTCGTGCAAGGGCTCTGGCATCCTCTGCCCCGCCGATGTGGCCTGCCAGTATCGCTATGTGTGCGACAAGGACGCCAACAGCTGCGTCAAAATCGCCTCTGCCCCAGACGACCCTTGCTCCGACGGCGAGCCCTGTACGACGAACGACCACTGCGTTGCCGGCGGCTGTGTGGGCGATATCTCATTGCCAGATGGCTACTTATGCGATGATGGCGGCCCTTGCTCTGCCGGTGACCAGTGCCGGGGCGGCCATTGCGCCGGAAACGCCGATCCGGAAATGGCCGGACGGGTGTGCGATTTTGACCACGGGTGCGACCAGTTGTTTACTTGCCAGCAAGGTCTATGCAAGGCCGCACCGGGCCCAGCGGGCGAATCCTGCAACGACGCCAATCCATGCACCGCGGATTCCTGTGGCCCGGCGCTGCTGGCTGGCGAGACCACTTGCACGCACATCGCCACCTCTGCCGCCCAAGGGTGTGCTGGCGAAAACCCGTGCGCTACAGGCACCTGCAGCAAGGGAGTCTGCGTCGCTGGCCCGGATTTGTGCGCGACCGTGTGGACCGAGACCTTTGACACGCCGAGCGCTGCCGCCTGGATGCAACTGCCCGCCCCTGCGAGCGATAGTGCCGGATGGGCCATCGACGCAACGCCCGCCCTGCCTGGCTTTCACTCGCCGCCGTTCAGCCTCAATTTCAACAATGGTAAGAATTATCAATTATTTCAATGGGGTGAGGAGACCGCCACTGCCGGCGCGATCGTGAGCCCACCCGTGCCCGTGCCCAAGGGCCAGGCCGTATTGCGGTTCTGGTCCTGGCATGGTGTCGAAACGCTGCTGCAGTACGATCTTCGCTGGATCGAGCTCTCCACCAACGGATTTGCCACACCAGCGGTCGTCACATACGTGCTGCACAACAAGGCCGCGCCGCTGCAGTGGTCCCAGGTGGTCGTGCCGCTCACCGCTCTCGCCGGTAAAACCGTGCAGATTCGCTTTCGCTTTGATTCTCGGGATGGCCTGCTGAACGACGGGCCCGGCTGGTTTGTCGACGACCTGGAATTCGCCGTTGTTGGACCTTAGGGCGTAGCAGTGGCCCAGAGCCCCGCGCCAGCTAGTACCCCAAACCCTAAATCCGCAGCGGGTTCATCGGGGGCCGTCCCACGGGTTTGGGGTACTACGGCAGGGTCTTTTTTCGCACATCGAACTCGGAATTCTGTATTCGCTGTGCGCCACTGGGCTGCTAGCGGAACCAGTAGCGGTGGTTCAGGTTGTAGCTCGAGGTGTGCTGGGCGCCGGCGCACATGTAGACGTACGTATCGGAGTTCGTCTCGGCCATGTACAAGTGGTGGTGGCCGCTGCTGACGCCATTGCCGTTGCCCATGTTGATGCTGCAGCCGCCGCCGCCCGCTGGGTTGGTACCCGCCGTGACGGTGTAGCAGTTGATGCCCCATCCGCCGACGTCGCCGCACTGGAAGTTGCCGGACCAAGCCACGGCGTTGTCGCTGATCCGGTACGACTTGACCGCGGTCGTCGTGCTCGAAGCGGCGACTTTGCCGGCCCAGGTCCAGGTGGCGGTGTAGTTGGAAAGGACGACGTACTCGTAGTTGCCGCTGGCGTAGTAGGAGTTGTAACCGGCCTGGTCGAACATGACGTCAAAGTTGTTGTCCGTGCCGATGATCGCCTTGATCTGCGCGTCGGACAGCTTCCAGGCGTTGCCCTTGAGCGCAAGCGCGTCGCTGATGCTGCCGACAGCCCCGGTGTTGCCGTTCATGCCGTTCTGGTACCACATCTTGACGCCCATGGTCCAACCGCCGCCGTCGCGGGTCATGTTGCAGGGCGCCTGGAACGCGTTGGCATTGGAGCCGCCGGCCGGGTTGAGCCAGTAGATGCCGTCGCCCAGATTGGGGAATTCCTTGTGCAGCGTCTTGCACGATTCTGCCGCCGACCCCGCGGAGGAGCCATCCGCGCCCTGCAAGCCGGTCCAGATCTTGCCGTTGCAGCCCAAGAACGCCGTGCCCGTCCAGCGAATCGTGCCGGCATTGGCAGCCGTGCAGTCGCTGTTGTCCGCCCCTACCTTGATGCTGCCGTCGACCAGCAAATTCCCCTTGATCTGCACCTTCTTGCTAGACAGCGTCTGGATGCTGATGCTCCAGTTGAACTTGCCGTCGTTGACAAACGCAGGGGTCCCCGGCGGCACCGTAATGGCCGCGGTGTCCTTGACGGTGATCGACCAGGTGCCCTTGATGTTCTTGCCCAGCCAGTCTTTGTTCATGTCGCCGCTGACGAGCGCATCGCCGTCGTTGTACTTGGCCACCAGCGCAGAGCCGGTCTTGCCGCCGTTGTACAGCAAATAGGGGGTGCTCATGCCGGGGCCGTAGAGCTCGACCACCACCTTGGACACGTCCGAGTTCGAGACGTTGACGTCGACCCAGAGCTTCTGCGTCACGCCGACATCCGGGAACGCCAGGGTGTCGGTCACGCCCGCGGAAAAGCCGTCTTTGATCAGCACGTCCTTGGTGCCGCTTGTGCTGTCGACAAACTGATTCCAGATGAGATCATTGGAGATCTCGTTGATCATGTCCGGAGCGATGCCGGCGGTGACGCACTCGTACGAGCCGTCGGCCTTGAGGCCCTTCAGGACCAGGTTGGTGCCGCAGGCGTCGCCGAGCTTGGCCATCACCGGCTTGTTGGTCAGATCGGCGTAGGAGCCGCTGGCGGCCACCGCGGCGAGCGTGGGTTTGTTGAGCAGATCCGCGTAGCTACCGGTGCCGGCGACCTTGGCGAGGCTGCTCGCCTTGACGTAATCGGCCAGATCGCTGGTCTTGGCGTAGCTCGACAGCTCGGCGCTCTTGGCATAGGCGGCCAGATCGCTGATTTTGGCGTAGGCGCTCAGGTCGGCGCTCTTGGCATAAGCGCCCAGATCCGCGGACTTGGCGTAGGGCTGCAGCACCCCAGCGTCCAGGTTGCCGGCCTTGAGGCAGCCGCTGCACTCCAGACCTTCGGCGACGGCGGCGCGCAGGGCAAACGGCGAAGCGCCCATGGCCTGGCGCGGGAGTTCGGGATCGCTGCCGATCTGGATGCCGATCCAGGCCTTAGAGAGGCTCAGGGCCGCTGCCGACAGCGGGGTCTTGGAGCCGAGCTGGTAGCTGAACTGGCCGCCCTTGGCAGCGACGGTCACGCCCGCCTCAGACCACACGGGGCTGCCGCCTGTCTCCGCGGAGTAAATGCCGATGGTGACGGAGTAATTGCCGTCCGCGGCAGGGCCGCCGCCAGAGGACATGAGCACGCCTTCAATGGCGGTCTGGGTGGGCACCGCTGCGATGGCTGGGGCTCCGCTGAGCAGTGCACTTGCAAGACAAACGGCCGTCAGAGCGGCGAATCTGGACGCTTGAGCCATTGGACACCTCGGCGAAAAGGACGGGTCGGGGAGTCGCGGCGGGGCAATTCCTTTGGGGACTCCGGGCCGGAAGCTTAGACGCAGGCGACTGCAAAAGCGAATTGACCGCTGATCCTCGGGTGCAGTGTCGATTTTGGGCGCGTCGCCTGCGGCGACCAGGCTCGGATCTTTTGGCCGTCCTCGCCGCCCCGCTGGGGCGCCTGCGGACCTGGCCAAAAGACGGCATCGGATGCCGCCGCTCCGCGGTCTCGATCCTTCGCGCTTTGGGCTCTGGACGGGGCTCCGGACAGGTACATGGCAATTGTCAAGCCGCCGAGGGCTTCAGCTCGCCGGCGATTCCAGCCGACCCCGCCAAAGTCGGTGTCCATCCGCTCCCTAACGGTCGCGGTTCGCTGGCTCGCGCTCGCAGCGCGAGCCTGGGCCTAATCCGCTCGTCCGCACCGAAAAGTCCCCGCCAAGCCAACGACAGCAACGAACCGCGACCGTAAGGAAGCGGATGCCAGCGCCAGCCCCCGCCCAAGTCCCAGCCGAGCCAACGACAGGAACGAACCCCGCGCCAAGGATGCGAATCGCGGAGCGACGGCGTCCGACGCCGCTTTCGGCGCCGTCTGCAAGGGGAATTGGCCGCCCGCCTGGTCGCCGAAAGTCGCAGCCTGGTCGCCGCAGGCGAGGCGCCCAAACCGAGCCTCGCTACCAAAGCCCTCACAAAGCCTAAGGATCCCATCTGCCTGCCAAAGAGTCGACACGGCGCGGACCGCCCGACGAGCTCCTGCCGCCAGACCTCAAAGGCGCTGCCCTGCAAAGTCTCAAGCCTTCTGGTAGCGAAGGTAGACACACCCCGAATTGAGCGTCTTCGTCTCCACAAGGCCTAGCTTTTGTCCCTCCAGCGCTCCCCACCCCTCCATCAACCGCGGCCCTGCGC
>JBIKTV010000490.1:0-4441 GCA_044347905.1 Myxococcota bacterium | reverse complement strand
CGACCTCCACCGGGGCGATGTCCTGGACGATCCCGTCGACCTTGGCCTGGCGCAGCTTGACCATGTTGTGGTGGTTCTGGGCGTCGTAGGCGATGTGGCCGGTCTTGTCCCACTTCTCCAGGCCGCCAATGCGGTGCTCCAGGCCCTTGGTGCCCAGGTACACCCACGGCCGCGCCAAGGTTTCCGGGGCCCGGTCATAGGGCAACAGCTTGCCGTCCTGGAGCGATTCTGTGGAGTTGAGGAAATTGGGCTCGATCTTTGCCAGGCCCGCCACGTCCGGAATCTTCCACGGCTCGGCGCCATTGGCGATCGCCCCGTCGGTCAGCAGCACCACCGGCACGCGGTATTTCACGGCGATGCGGCAGGCCTCAAAGGCACACTCAAAGGCATCCGAGGGGCTGCGCGCCGCCAGCACCGCCAGCGGACTCTCGCCATTGCGGCCGTACAGCACCTGCAGCAGGTCGGACTGCTCGGTCTTGGTCGGCAGGCCCGTCGAAGGACCGCCGCGCTGGACATCCACAATCACCAGCGGCAGTTCGGTCATCACCGCCAGGCCCATCGCTTCCGACTTCAGCGCCACGCCGGGGCCAGAGGTGGTGGTCACCGCCAGCTGGTTGGCAAAAGCCGCGCCGATCGCCGCACAAATCGCCGCGATCTCGTCTTCCGCCTGAAAGGTCTTGACGCCAAACTCTTTGTGCTTGGCCAGCTCGTGCAAGATGTCGGTGGCGGGCGTGATCGGATACGACCCCAGGAACAGATCCAGCCCGGCTTGGTGGGCCGCGGCGATCAGGCCAAGCGCCGTCGCCTCATTGCCGGAGATCGAGCGGTAGCGCCCCGGGGCGATGTCTCCCGCGGCCGGCACGCGGTAGCGCACGCGGAAAAGCTCCGTATTCTCGCCGTAGTCCCAGCCCGCGCGGAACACCCGGTAGTTGGCCTCTTTGAGGGTCGGCTTGCTGGCGAACTTCTGGTTGATCTCGTCTTCCACCAGCGTGGTGTCGCGCTCAAACAACCAGAACACCAGACCCAGGGCAAAGTAGTTCTTGCAGCGCTCGATCTCTTTGGCCGTCATGGCGTAGCCCAGCAGCGCGTCGCCCGTCAGCCGCGAGAGGTCGACGGTGAACAGCTGGTAGTCGGCCAGCGATCCGTCCTCCAGAGGGTTGGTGGCGTAGCCGGCCATGGCCAGGTTTTTGGCTGTAAACGCGTCGGAATTGGCGATCAGGACGCCGTTGCCCTTGAGCCACTTCTTGTTAGAGGCCAAGGCGGCCGGGTTCATCACCACCAGCACGTCGGCGCGGTCGCCGGGGGTGAGGATGTCGCGGCTCGAAAAGTGCAGCTGGAAGCCAGAGACGCCGGCCAGGGTGCCCGCAGGGGCGCGAATTTCCGCGGGATAGTCCGGAAAAGTCGCGGTGTCATTGCCCGCCATCGCTGAAGCGGCTGTGAACTGGCCGCCGGTCAGCTGGATGCCGTCGCCGGAATCGCCCGCAAAGCGGATGACAACGGATTCAAGGACTTCAGTGGGCTTCTGGGTCGACTGCTGGGGCATGGTCATCGGGCGCTCCCGCGGGCGGCTGGCTCGCCGCTGGCCGCGGCAACAGGCCCGCACTGATGCGATTTTCTTGGGGGCCAAGCGCAGGTATGGACGCGTGTCCGGGCTTGGCTGGGCAGAACGGCCTGAACGCTCTGGGTTCAAGCCTCAGAGAGACGGCGACTAATCGTCCGCCAGCTCGCGGCCGGTGGAATTGCCCTCGGCCTGCACTTCGCCGCGTTCCATGGCTTCGCGCAGACGGGCCTTGCGGCGGCGGTTGAGGCGGGGCTCGCCCGCGACGCTTGAACCGCTGCCAGCCGCAGCGCGACGGGTGCTGCCGCCGCCATTGATCGCCGACAGGTCGACGTGGTGGCCGCGCATCAGCATCACGCCGCCCACACCGTACAGCAGGACAACTACGCCCAGCACAATCAGTTCGCGCAGGAAATCAGAATCCATAGCTCTCTCCTCTCGCTATCCATCGGGTCCAAAGTTCACGGGCGGGTCACTGCCCAGGGGTCACCGGCTCACTGGACCGGCCCAACTCACTGGACCGGCCTAATTCACTGGACCGGCTCAACTAACTGGACCGGCTCAACTAACTGGTCCGGCCCAACTACCTGGGTTCGGACGGCTCCTGAGGTTCCGCCGACTAATTGGCTTCGCCCAACAGGGGCCGCCACTGAGATCCCTCGCGGGTATCGCGGACTTCCACGCCCAGCAGCGTGAGCTTGCCGCGCAGTTCGTCGGCCAGGGCAAAATCCTTTGCCCCCCGCGCGGCGACGCGATCCGCCACCAGCTTCTCCACCTCGGCCTCGGCGGGGCTACCGGCCGGAAACAGCCGATCCTTGGCCAAGCTCAGAATCTCTGCGGCCGCCTGCGCCGGGTCGTGGTGGAACAGCCCCAGCACTTCGGCGGCCTCGCGGATCAGCGCCCGCAGGTAGTATGCCCGCTCCTGGCTCAGCAGATCCTTAGGCTTTTCAAGGGCTTTAGACAGGGCGCCCAGCGGCTCAGACAATGCCGCCAACGCCCGCGGGGTATTGAAGTCGTCGGACAACGCCTCCAGCCACTCGGCCCGCGCTTCTGCGCACACGGCTGGTTCAGCGCTGCGCGGACCGGCAAAGTTGCTCAGCACCTGGTCGGCCAGCGCCAGCTTCTCATAGATGAACAGCACGCGGCGGTTGGCGTCGTCCAGGGCTTTGTCAGAAAAATTCAGCTGTTGCAGGTAGTGCGCCGTCAGAAGGAAGTAGCGCAGCACCTGCGGGTGATAGCGGCCCAGCACATCGCGAATCGTGAAGAAATTGCCCAGGGACTTGGACATTTTCTCTGAGTCGATGGTCACAAAGCCGTTGTGCAGCCAGAACCGGGCAAAACCGCCGTCATTGGCCGCGCGGGCCTGGGCGATCTCATTTTCGTGGTGCGGAAACACCAAATCGCGGCCGCCGCCGTGGATGTCAAAGGTGCTGCCCAGGTGCTTGCACGACATCGCCGAGCACTCAATGTGCCAGCCCGGTCGGCCATCGCCCCAGGGCGAATTCCACGCAGGTTCGCCAGGTTTGGCGCTCTTCCACAGGGCAAAGTCGGCCTGACTGCGCTTGCGGCCGTCGTGCTGCACGCGATCGCTCGCGCCGTCTTGGTTGTCGTCTTGCGAGCGACCCGAGAGCGCGCCGTAGGCTTCAAAGCTGCGCACATCAAAATACACGTCCTGGCCGCCAAACTCGCCGGGCACCAGGTAGCCGTGGCCGCGATCGACGATTTGGCCAATCATCTCGCGGATTTCATCCATGTGGGTGGTGACGCACGGCTCGACTTCCGGGCGGGCGCAATCCAGGCGATCCATGTCGTCGTAGAACGCCGCGATAAAGCGCTTGGTCAGATCGTCGCAGCTCTCGCCGTTCTTGTTGGCGCGGGCGATGATCTTGTCATCGACATCCGTAAAGTTGCGCACATACGTGACGTCATAGCCGAGCTTGCGCAGGGTCCGCTGCACCACGTCAAAGACCACGCAGACGCGGGCGTGGCCGACATGGCAGTAGTCGTACACCGTCACGCCGCACACGTACAGGCTCACCTTGCCCGGCTGCAGCGGTACAAAGGTTTCTTTCTGGCGGGTCAAGGTGTTGGTGAGGCGAAGCGACACGGTGTTGGCCATTCTTGAAGACGGGAGGGGGCCCAGGGGCGGCTGCCGCAGGGGGCGCAAGTGTAGCGGCTCTGCGCGCTCGATACAAGTCTGCGACTCAGCGAAGCAAACCCAGGCGATGGGCGCAGTTGACAGATAGCGCTCTGTGTGGGACCCTCCGCCGACCTCGACCCCCCCTCCTATTGAGGTTTGCGTGGCAATTCGGTCCGCTCTACACCACCCCGCTCGCTCCGCCGCCCTGCCGACTTTGGCGGGCCTGCTGGTGATCGGCGGCGTGGTGGGCGCCAATTTCTACTCGATGTGGCACTCCAGCCCGCAGTTGGTGCCGCTAGAGCCCTTGGAGCGCTTGTCTGCACTTCAGGCGCGCGGCGACGCCAACGGGACCGCTGGGACCCTCCCAGGGACCGCTGAAGCAGCAGAGGCGCAGGAAGGGCTGGCCCGGGCCGACGGTGTAGCCCACTCTCCAGCCCTCGGTGGCGCTGCCGCCGCTCCCAGCCGCATGACGGCCCCCTCCGCTCGCTCGGCAGCGGCTGGCAGCTCGCTGGTTTCGCGCAGTCGCACGGTGGAAGCCGGCGAAGGCCTGTCGACAGCGCTGCAAGGCCTGTTGGTGCAAGGTGAAACTCAGAGAGCGGTGATCGCTGCGTATGCGAGCGTGCGCAAGCCGGAGCACCTGCAGGCCGGTTGGCGCCTCTGGGGCCGCTTTGCCAGCGCCAGTGTCATCGACTCCGGATCGCTGCAATCCCTGGTCATCGCTCCACAAAGCGGCGAAGGCGTCA
>JBIKTV010000489.1:0-4443 GCA_044347905.1 Myxococcota bacterium | reverse complement strand
GGGAAAATATTCTGGACGTGAAAGAACGACCATTGACAAGATTGGTTTTTTGACTCTCAAAGGCCTGAAACCGACGTTCTTTCACATCCTCTCAGTGCGATGCGCCGGAGCGGTGGCCGTTGATCACCACCTGGGCCAGGCGCAAGAGCTTGCTGTTCCACAGGTATCCGCGGCCAGCTTGGCGCAAGACCACGCCGGCGGGGTGTGCCGCGTCGCTGAGCGTGGCGATCACCTCATGGCGCTGGCCGTCAAAGCTCTGGCCAACAGCGTCATAGGGCTCAAGCTGCAGGCGCTGCTGGGCGCGGCGCCACTCCATATCGAGCATTTCCAGGGCCTGGCGATCGGCGCTGGCCAGATCCGGCTTGGCCAACATGTACTGGCACAGCGTGTCCAAGTGGTCCATGGCCGGGAGCAATTCAACCAGGATCCGCCGCACCGCCTGTTGGGGCAGATCGGCCTCTTGGCGCTGGGTCAGGCGCCGCAGCGAGCCCAGATCCTCCTGAGCGCGGGCAAACTCTGCCTTGAGCCGCGCGGACTCGCGGTGGGCATCCTCTAACGCTTGACGCAAGTGCACGACTTCGCTGTGGTCCACCGGCTCTGCGGCCTCGCCGTGTTCTTCTGGTTTGCGCGCGTGCTTTTCGACCGCCGCCAGGGCCTCGCCAAGAACCGCGTCAAAATCGATGTCCCCGGCTTCCAGCGCTGCCGGAGCGGACGCTGGCTCATCGTCGCGGCCCAAGGCTGGGCGATCTGCAGGCGTTTCAGGCAATTGAGACATGGAGACCTCCGCCGGGGACTCCAAGCATAGACGCTGCAGTGTCCGCGCGCAAAGTCGCAAAAGGCGAACCCCGCGGCGACGGCGCGGGCGCTCCAGCGGATCCCGCAGGCCCCCCGCGACAAGGCCGCGCGGCGCTGTTACGCTGGGGCCATGAAACTCCACCACATGTCCGCCTGTGAATTGCGCCGCGCCCTTGACCAGGGCGAGGTTTCGTCGCGAGAGATTGTCGACGCCCTGATCGCCCGGCGCCGCGAAGTCGACCCCGCGGTGAGGGCTTTTGTCGTCGAGCTCGACGCGGAGGCCCGCGACCAGGCGGACCGCGCAGACCGCGAGCGCAAAGACGGCTCTGCCCGCGGCTTGCTGCACGGCATGCCGATCACCATCAAAGAAAACATTGACCTGCGCGGCCACGACTCGACCATGGGCCTGCGCCACCGCCAAGGCCAGCCCGCCAAAGCGGACGCGGTCACGGTCGGTGTGCTGCGCGAACAGGGGGCGATTGCCCTGGGCAAAACCAACGTGCCGCAGCTGCTGTTGGCCCAGGAGTCAGAGAACGTCATCTGGGGCATCACCCACAACCCTTGGAGTTTGCAGCGGAGTCCCGGCGGCTCTTCGGGCGGCGAGGGGGCGGCGATTGCTTCTGGCCAGTCGCCCTGGGGCATTGGCACTGATATTGGCGGATCGATTCGCATTCCCTGCCATTTCTGCGGAATTGCCGGGCTCAAGCCCACGGTGGATCGCTGGTCCAACCGCGGCTCGGCCGGCAGCGTGTTTGGCCAAGAGCTGGTGCGGGCGCAGATGGGGCCGATGGCCCGGCGGGTCGAGGATCTGGCGCTGCTGATGCGCGCAGTGGATCCGCAGCGGCTCGCGCAAAACGACCCAGCGGTGCCGCCGTTTGCCGTGGCCGATCCCAAAGAGGTGGATCTGCGGGGACTGCGCATAGGCGTCATGGAAGACGACGGCTTTCTGACACCTAACCCGGCCATTCGCCGCGCTGTTCGCGAAGCCAAGGCGGCGCTGCAAGCGGCAGGGGCGACCCTGGTGGACTACCTGCCACCGCACAGCGATCTGATTTATGTCTGGCTCGCGGGCATTTCTGCCGATGGCGGCGAGACCCTGCGCGCCAACCTGGGCCGCGACCCGGTCGTGCGCCAGCTCGAACAGACTTTTCGCATCGCCAAACTGCCTGCCGCCGTGCGCAAAATGCTGGCTGCGGTGATGGACAAGACCGGGGAGCCGCGCACCGCCCGCTTGCTGAGGGCCCTGGGCGAAAAACCGGTGGCCGAATACTGGCGCTTGACCCATGCGCGCACGGAAATGCGCCGCGCCGAGCTGGACGCCTGGGCAGACGCGGGCCTGGACGCGGTGATCTGCCCGCCCCACGCGCTGCCGGCCATGCCGTTGGGCTCGTCTGGCGAGCTTACCCTTTCCCTGAGCTACGCTTTTCGCTACGTAATGCTCAATTTTCCCGCCGGCGTGGTGCCCGTGACGCGGGTGCGCGAGGACGAAGAAGCCCGCGCCCATGGGGATCGCCTGGACAAGAGCTGCGCCGCAGCTGAGCGCGGTGCCGCCGGTCTGCCGGTCGGATTGCAAGTAGTGGCGCGGCCTTGGCGCGAAGATGTGGCGCTCGCCGTCATGCAAGCTGTACAGGAAGGCTGCATTTCTTCGCCGCTGTATCCCCACACACCCATCGACCCCCTGCCCTAGAGCCCAGCGCTCGACGACGAGGCCCCGCCCATGCGCCCTTTCCACCCGCTGACCCGCCGCCAAATGCTGCGCGGCCTGGCCCTGGCCCCGGTGGCCGTGGCTGTGGCCTGTGCCGACGACGAGCCCTCTGCCTCCAGCGCGGATGCGAGCACCTCTGACTCCTCGGGCTCCGATGCCGCGGGCGGCGACTCCAATGCCGTCGACAGCAAAATCGCCTGCGAGCCCCAGGGCAAAGGCGCCGCGATCACCCACGGCCCCATCTCCGGCGGCGCCACCAGCAGCGGTCTGCGCGCGGCTGTGCGGCTCGATGGCCCGGCGCAGGTGAGTTTTACGGCCACCCCAGTAGGCGGTGGCAGCGCGGTCAGCTCCAGCTGCGCGGTGGCGACACAAGCGGATGATTTTGCAGCCGTCTGCGAATTCACCGGACTCTCTGCCGCGACGCGCTATGACATCGTGCCGGTCGTGGACGGCGTACCGCAGCCCAGCCGGTCGATCCGCAGCCGCACGTTCGCCGCCAGTCAAACGGCAGTCGATTTCAGCTTTGCCTTTGGTTCCTGCTGCCGCTACAGCGATGATGGCGCGGCCACCAATTCCAAGGGCAAGGTCTTTGAGGTCGCCGCGGCTTGGCCCGATGCGCCGTGGTTCTTTGCCCAGATCGGCGACTGGACCTACCCCGACTACGCCTTTGCCAAGAACGGCCTAGACGACAAGGGCAATAACTACACGGTTTACCCGGAAGAATTGGCCAAGGCCTGGCGCCGCCGCCTAACCGACACCTACCCGCTGCGCAAACTGCTGGCAGAAGTGCCCCTGGCCCACGTGTGGGACGACCACGACTTCGCCGAAAACAACGCCCACCGCGACGTGACCGGCCAACAAAGCGAGCGCGTGGCGGCGTTTTCGCGCTACTTGCCCAGCTACCCGCTCGCGGCGTCGGCTGGCGGCGTGTGGCAGAAATTCACTTTGGGTCACTGCGAGTTCTTCCTGGTCGACATGCGCTCGCAGCGCAGCAACATCAAGGCCGCCATCAAGACTGAGGTCCAGCCCGACGGCACCAAGAAGGCCTGGCTAGAAGAGCCGCCGGGGCACACCATGTTGGGCACGGAGCAGTTGGCGTGGCTGATCGATGGGCTCAAGAGCTCCAAAGCGCTGTGGAAGTTTGTGTTCTTGCCGGTGGAGATCAACCCGCGCTACGACGCGCTGATGAACGAAGCGCTCAAGCTGGGCGTCGGCCTGCTGATCGAAGCGATCGGCGACATGTGGTGCGGTTACCTGACAGAGCGCAAAAAGCTGTTGGATCTTCACACTACCGGCGCGGTCAAGAACATCGTGTTTCTGACCGGCGATGCCCACATGGGGGCGATGCTGCAGCGCGAAGCCCAGTGCCCGCCGGTGTTTATGGCGGCCAATCTGGACATCACCCAGGCGCCGATCATCGATTTGGCTGAGCAATTTGGCTTTCCGCGCGGCGATTTCTGGCCCGAATGGACCCAGGACAGCACGGGCGAGAACACCATCGGCCGGGTGCGAATCGTGACCCAGCCCAAGCCCCAGGTAATCTGCGAGAGCTGGGGCGCCAGCGGCCAATTGCTGCACAGCATGACGATTGAAGCTCAAAGCTAGCCCGAGGCGACCTTGGCGCGCGCGGCGCATCTGCCTTACACTTGCGGGCAACAGCCAGCCCGCCGGCTAGGCGCGCTGCGGAGAACACTGTGGACCACCAAGGCAATTCCCCCATCGGCGCCGATGATGAGTCCGTGCCCCGCGCCTCGCTCACGCCGCGCATCACCATCACTGCAGTCGTCAATGGCGAGTCGCGCAGCGCCCAAGTGGCGCCGATGCGCCGACTCATCGACGTGCTGCGCGGCCCTTGGGGCCTGATGGGCACCAAAGAGGGCTGTGGCGAAGGCGAATGCGGCGCTTGCACCGTGCTGCTCGACGGCAGGCCGGTCAACAGCTGC
>JBIKTV010000488.1:0-4447 GCA_044347905.1 Myxococcota bacterium | reverse complement strand
GAGCTTTTCAAAGCGCCCGGAGTCGGTAAACCACGAATAGACCAGCTCTTCTACCACCGGCTTGGGGTTGGACGGATCGGTCGACGGGCCGATCACCTGCTTGTCCGTCGCCAAGAACCGCGGCCAGAGCTGAATGGCCGAGCCTTCGGCGATGACCGGGGTGGCGTCGGCCGGCCAATCGATGCCCTTGGCGACGGCGGCGGCGCTATCTGTAGCCGGCAAGCGCAGGCCGATCCCCGGCGCGCTGGGCGACAGGTTGGCGCTGCGGCACTCGCCGTCATACGCCTTGGCCACCTTGGCGGCGACGCGGGCGCAGTCGTTGTTGTAGTTCTTGCCGTCGCAGCCGCAGACCAGCGAGTTGGGGCACAGCGCCGGCTCCTTGGCGCAACCGGGCTCCGCCACAGGATCAAACGCCGGGCAGCTGCTGGGCATGGGCGCCAGACCTAGGCGCTTATAGCCGGAGATGCAGCGATCGCGATCGGTGCACGGCTTAGCCAACGCCGCCGCGGAGGTGGCCGGGCAATTGCCGCCGTAGACCGAAGCCTCGCTGACCTGGAAAAGCACATAACTCTCAGGCAGATCGCCGGCACTAGAGAAGCCGACGCCGCCGGGACCGCTGGGCGCTTTGCCGCTGGGGCTGCAGCTCAGATCGGCCTGGACACTGGCCGTGCTGGTGCCGGCGGGCGGGTTGAGCCCAAGCTTGTCAAAGACTTTCCCAGCGTTCTGCAGCGAAGCGAACACATGCCCCAAATTGACCGTGGCGCTTGGGTCTTGCCCCAGGTCGATCTGCAACTCCGCATCGATGCACTTGAAGTTGCCGTCTTTGGACCACGCAAAGGGGCAGTAGGCCCAGGCGTAGCAGAGCTTGGCGTCGGCATCAAAGCCGGCCACGAGCGGTTCTAGCTGGGTATCCCCGGCAAATTGCAGCTCCGGAGGCGAGGCGCGCACTCCCAACACCCGGATCTTATTTACGACCGACTGGGGGGTAAAGTCCTCCCCGCAGCCGCCCAGGGCCATCGCCAGGGCCAGCGCCGCGACAGGAGTCCAGCGAGTCGTCTGGGTCAAGGTATTGTTGCGCATAGAGATCCTCATCGCTTCCTACGATCGCGGCTTAAAGACTACCACAAAGGCGATCTTGCTGATGGTGGGCTTGCCATCGCGGCTGCCGGCAGAGAACGGGCAGCGGCGAATATCGCGCATCGCCTCGCTGTCAAACGGCTCGCCCGCGCCGCGCAGAATCTTGACCTTGCGGATGTCGCCGTCGTCGCCGATCTCCAGCTGGAGCGTCACCTCGATCACCCGCCCGCCCGACTCGGCGCCGTCCGGCCATTGAATGAACTTGTCGCACGATTCCCGCGGCCGCGCCTGGAGAATTTCGATCTTGCGCGGCTCTTTGGCCTGGGTGTCCCCCTGGCTGTCGCTGCCTTTGCCGCCCTGATCGCTCGTCACCTCCGGCTGGGGCCGACGGCGCACATTCTCTTCAGTGGCCTCAATCCCTGGATCGCCAAGCACATCTTCCTTGCCGCTCTGCACGGCCACGCCGTCATCACCCCCACCGCCATAGGTCTTGGACAGCACCAGCGGCGGCGGCTCATTGCTCGGCGGCGGCGGCGTCTTGGGCGCGGGCTGGTCGCTTTTGGGCTGCGGCGTGCGCTTGGGCGCGGCCTGCGGTTTGGCCTGCTGCTGCGGCGCGGGGGTCGGGGTGGTCTCCGGCGGCTTGACCTCTGGCGGTTTCTCCTCGGGCGGCTTGGGCTTGGGCAGAATGATCTGCTCCTGCACCGTGCGCACCGCTTTCTTTTCAGGTGGTTCAAGGATGCGCGGCTGCGTCTCCATGTCGCGCACCCAAAGGGCGACCACGGCGTGGATCAGCAAGGAGGCAGTAATGCCAATGGTGAGGTTGCGATCCACGTGGTTGACCTACTCGATCTCTTGCTCTTTGGTGTTAATCGCGACCTTCTCGACGTTGGCCTGGCGCACTTGGTCGATGATCCGCACGACTTCACCGTGGCTCACGCGCTTGTCGGCCGAAAGAATCGCTTCGACGCCCGGATTCTCCGCCGCGGCCTTCTTGGCCTCCGTGCTGAGCTCGGCCTCGCTGAGCGGCGTGCCGTTGAGAAACAGCTTGCCGTCCTTGGAGATCACGATCGACAGCGGCTTGCTCGGCTTCATCTCGGCCGACGCCGCCTTGGGCAGGTCGATGTCGATCTGGGCCTTCTTCATCTTTTCGCTGACTTCTTCATTGGTGAGCATGAAAATGATCAGCAACACCAGCATGATATCCACCAGCGGCGTCACATTGATTTCTGAAAGGACGTCGTCGTCGTCACTGACTTTGCCGGCCATGGGGGCCTCCCGTTTCTGGGGCTAATTGGCTATTTTTACTTGTTCTTCTCGTGCTCGATCGTGTGCAGGTGCGCCAGAACGATGGCAGAGAGCGCTTCGGTATCCGTGGTGGCGCGTTTCACCCGGGTGCGGAAGGTGTTGTAGGAAACCACAGAGGGAATCGCCACAAACAGACCCACGGCGGTCGCCACCAACGCCTCAGAGATCGAGCCCATGATCAGCGCCTGCCGCGAACCGCCTGCGCCCACCTGCTGTTTGAGGGCGGCAAAGGCCCCCAAGATGCCGATCACTGTGCCCAGCAGGCCGATGAACGGCGCGTTAGCACCCAAAGAGCTCAGGAAAATCAAATACTTTTCGTAGCGCTTCTTCTCTGTGGCCATGGTCGCCGCCATGACTTCCGTGACGGCCTCGACGCCGCGGTGCATCTCGCGCACGCCGGCCGCCGCCACCACGGCTTCCATGCCCTTGTAGCGAGAAAGCACTTGCAGAGCTTCAGCTTGGCTCTTGTCCAGCGCCTTGAGGAGTTCGACCTGCAGAGCCGCCACCGGCACCTGGTTTTGCCACAGGAACAGGATTCTCTCGATGGCCAGGGCGATCGACACCACGGCAAGGCCCAAGAGCAGCCACAGCACCCACTCGGCGCCAACTTGGTCAAAGAGCACGGACAGGCGTTCGGTCAACATGGGCAAGGCTCCAATCGGACGAGGTCAGGAAACGCTCAACGGCCAGTTCGACAGGAGGCCACGGGCGCCGCTCAAGAGCAGAGCGATCGTGTCGCTCGGGAAGGTAGGACGCGCGCACACCGTCCGAGGATGCGCTACACTGAAGAAGTTGTCCCCAAGACTTGGGGCAGCAGCCATACGAACGGCGAAAATGGTGACAGTAGCGGCGATCGCTTGCAAGCTGAGCGCCGGGCGTTTCCGGTCGCGTTGCCGCACCAGTGCTTCGAATAGCAAACGCTTGCGCCGCGTGTTGAAGAGCCCCTTTGAGCATTTCGCCCCGTCCCGGAGGCAGTAAACCCATGACCCAGGGCAGTGATTCCCACCAAGGTCAGCCCGCCGCAGCGCCCGTCTCGGCGACCGTGCCAGTGCCGCCTCTTGCTGTGCCGCCTCTTGCTGTGCCGCCTGTTGCTGTGCCGCCTCTTGTGGAGAAGGCGCGCACCAAGGCCCGGCCCTTGCCGGCCAGTTATGCCGTCGACGATCCGCTGTACGAGCCCATTGTGATCGACGGAGTGCCGACCGCGGATGAGCTGGTGGCGACCCTGCGCAGCTACTTGCCAGATGCCGATTTTGTCATGGTCAAGCGGGCTTACTTCTTTGCGGCCCGCAGCCACATGGGCCAGGTGCGCAAGAGCGGCGAGCCGTACTTTGCCCATCCCGTGGCGGTGGCGCTGCTGCTGACGCGGCTTCGCCTGGACTCGGCCAGCATTTGCTCCGGCTTGCTGCACGACGTAGCCGAAGATACCCATGTTTCGATTGAGGAAATCAGCCGCCGCTTTAGTTCAGAGATTGGGCAGATCGTCGATGGCGTCACCAAGCTCGATCAGATCAAATTCTCTAGCCAGCAGCACAAACAGGCTGAGAATTTTCGCAAAATGCTCGTGGCGATGTCCAAGGACATCCGGGTCTTGCTGATCAAGCTGGCCGATCGCTTGCACAACATGACCACGCTTCAGCACATGAAGCCGGACAGCCAAAAGCGCATTGCCCAAGAGACCATCGAGATTTACGCGCCGCTGGCCAACCGCCTGGGCATTGGCTGGATGAAGGCGCAGCTAGAAGACCTGTGTTTTCGCCATCTTTACCAAGAAGAGTACAGTGGCCTGGCCCGGCAGATCGGCCTGCGCCAGAGCGAGCGGCAGGCGTACGTCAATGAAGTGGTGCAGGAGCTGCGCGAGCTGATGGAGCGCGAGGGCCTGGGCCACGCGACCGTCTACGGCCGGCCCAAGCACCTGTTTGGTATCTGGCGCAAGATGGAAAACGGCAAGATCCCGTACGAACAGATCTATGATGTTCAGGGGTTTCGCGTGCTGGTCGATGACGTCAAGGAGTGCTACCAGGCTCTGGGCGCCGTGCACTCGCGCTACAAGCCGATTCCCGGGCGG
>JBIKTV010000487.1:0-4448 GCA_044347905.1 Myxococcota bacterium | reverse complement strand
GATGGCGGCGATCAGGTGTTTTATCAGGGGCATGCGTCGCCGGGCATGTACGCGCGGGCCTATCTGGAAGGCCGGCTGACCCGCGAACAGCTGGAAGCCTTTCGCCGCGAGGCCTTTGCCATCCCCGGTGCGGTGGCGGATCCGCATAAGGTGGGCCACGGGCTGCGCGGGCCGTCGAGCTATCCGCACCCGCGGCTGATGCCGGATTTCTGGCAGTTTTCAACGGTTTCCATGGGCCTGGGGCCGATTGCGGCGATCTACCAGGCGCGCTTCAACCGCTACCTGCACAACCGCGGGCTGATTCCCAGCGACCAGAACCGCGTGTGGGCCTTCTTGGGCGACGGCGAAACGGACGAGCCTGAGGCGCTGGGAGCCCTGTCCCTGGCGGCGCGCGAAGGCCTGGACAATTTGACGTTTGTTGTCAACTGCAACCTGCAGCGCCTGGACGGACCGGTGCGCGGCAATGGCAAGATTGTCCAAGAGTTGGAGGCGGTTTTCAGCGGTGCGGGCTGGAATGTCATCAAGGTGCTCTGGGGGTCGGGCTGGGATCCGCTGGTGGAGGGACCGCACGCCGCCAAGCTGCGCCAGCGCTTTGCCGAAGTGGTGGACGGCGAGTTCCAGAAGTACGTCACCACGGACATGGCCTACGTGCGCGAGCATTTCTTTGGCAAATACCCAGAGTTGCGCGAGCTTGCCGCCGGTCTGAGCGATCGCGAGCTGCGGCGGATGCACCGCGGCGGCCACGATCCCAGCAAGGTTTACGCCGCCTACCACGCCGCGCAGCAGCGCAACGGCCGGCCGACGGTGATCCTGGCGCACACCGTCAAGGGCTACGCGCTGGGCGAAGGGATTGAGGCACGCAACGCCACGCACCAGCAGAAGAAATTTGCCATCGAGGAGCTGCGCGCCTTCCGCAACGTGCTGGAGCTCCCCATCCGCGACGATGAGCTGGAAGACCCGCCGTTCTTCCATCCGGGCGAAAAGTCGCCGGAGATCGAGTACCTGCACGACTGCCGCGCCAAGCTGGGTGGCCCGATGCCAGTGCGGGTGGACAAGCCGGTGCAAGTCTCGCTGCCGGACGGCAAGCTGTGGCACCGCTTTACCGACGGCTCTGGAAGTGCCGAATTCTCGACGACCAATGCGGTGGTGGCCCTGCTGCAGGGGCTGATGCGCGACCCGAATCTGGGCAAGCGACTGGTGCCGGTGGTCTGCGACGAAGCGCGCACTTTTGGCATGGAGGCGATGTTCAAGCCTTTTGGCATTTATTCTGCGGTGGGGCAGCTGTATACGCCGGTCGACGCCGATTTTCTGATGGCGTATCGCGAGGCCAAGGACGGCCAGCTGCTCCAGGAGGGCATCAGCGAGGCGGGGTCGATGGCCAGCTGGTTGGCGGCGGCGACGAGCTACAGCACCCACAGCCAGCCGATCATCCCGTTCTACTTCTATTACAGCATGTTTGGCTTTCAGCGCGTGGGCGACCAGATCTGGCAAGCGGCGGATATGAACGCCCGCGGCTTTCTCTGCGGCTGTACCGCCGGGCGAACTACCTTACAGGGCGAGGGGTTACAGCACCAAGACGGCCACTCAACCATCTTGGCGATGTGCAATCCCGGCGTGGCGTCGTACGAGCTGACCTATGCGTATGAGGCGGCGGTGCTGGTGCGCGCGGGCATTGAGAGGATGGTCGCTGGCGAAAACATCATCTACTACCTGACCTTGCAGAATGAGGCCTATCAGATGCCGCCGCTGCCGGCGGACACGGAAGAGGGGATTCGCCGCGGCCTGTACCAGCTGAAGACCGCGGAAAGCCTGGGGATTGCCCTGCCGCCGGATGCGCCGCGCGTGCAGCTGATGGGCGCGGGCACGATTCTGCGCGGGGCGCTGGAGGCCCAGGAGACGCTGGCCCGCGAGCACGGGGTAGCGGCGGATGTGTGGGTGGCCACTAGCTTTTCCGAGCTGCGGCGCGAGGCCCTGGTCTGCGAGGCGGAGGCGCGCCACAAGAAGCTCCGCGGCGATGCGGCACCTAAGCCCTGGATTGTGCAGGCGATGGCCAAGACCTCTGGCCCCATCATTGCCGCGACCGACTGGATGCGCGCGTGGCCGGATCTGGTGTCGCCGTGGCTGGGCGGCCGGCTGCATTCGCTGGGCACGGACGGCTTTGGCCTTTCGGACACCCGCGCGGCGCTGCGCCGGCACTTTGAGGTCGATGCGCAGGCCATTGTCGAAGAGGCGCTTTTCCGCCTTGGGCGCTGATCAGGGCCACGGCGGCAACTGCTCAACCACAGTTTTTCTGCAAAACAAAGGGCGGACTCAAGTCGCCGTGACCCTTCTGCTGTGTGGGCCGCCAAGCTCGCGGGCCGAGCCCGACTCGCGGCGGCGGACGAAGCGATCGACTAGTTTTGCCGGGGCTCTTGGTGTTGCTTTTTTTGACAGTGTAGACTTTTTCAACACTGTCCGCGCATCGCTCGCAGCTGCCTCTACGCCAACCCTGTGAACAGACTGTCTTTTTGACCACCCTGCCCGCCCCTGCGCCTGGCACGCTTTGTGCTATCTTGCTGGAGCAGAGGGGCCGCGCGAGGCCTCCGGCGAGGCAGGCGATGAAGCAGACATCCAGGCAGCGGACGGTCGTGGCGCTAATCAGCGCGGTAGCTTTCTCTTTGCACGGCTGTGATGACGGCGGCCCTGCGGCTCAGCCGGACGTGGCAGTCCAGCAGGACACGGGGCCCGGCATCAAGCCGCTGCCAGTGCCGGGCGATGCCAAATTCACCGCCCAGTTTGCGCCGATCGTGGAAGAGTCCAAAACCCTGAGCTTGCAAGACTTTTTGGCCAAGTACACCCCGAGTGATGCCGCCAAGCCCGGGGCGCCCAAGTACGACGTGCTCGCGGCCAAGCACATGGACCTGGTCCAACAGAAGCTGCAGCTGACGGATTCCGAGAAAACTGCACTGAAAGCCAATGGTTTTGTCGTCGCAGAGCGCTTGGAGCACGAGACGATGGCGGCGGCCCTGCTCGACGTCTTCCAGAAAGACCTGCCCGTGCTGGTGACGACGGACGCGGTGCTGCAGGCCCTACACGCCTCTTACGACGACATCCTCAAGAACCTTGAGCTGTATGTGCTTATTTCTACGTTGGATGATGCACTTGCCAAGGCCCACGCGACCGTGCCAAAGCTGCAGCCGGGGGAGTCGGCGATGGCAAAAGCGGCGCTGGCGGATGTCGATTTTCACCTGACCGTGGCGCGGACCCTGCTAAGTGGCGCGGCGGTCAAATCGCAGAGCGGGGCGGCGGTTGACGCACAGGTGCAGAAATTCCTGGGCTACATCGCCGGCGAAAAGCTGATGGCGGTTGAGATTTTTGGCAGCGTCCGCAAGGAGGACTACAGCCAGTTCAAGCCGCGCGGCCACTACGCTGGCGTGGCGGAGCTGGAGAAATACTTCAAGGCGATGATGTGGTTGGGGCGCACAGACTTCCGCTTCGCCGAGTACGACGCGCAAAAGGGCGAGTGGCTGTGGCGGCCGCGACAGGTGATGGGCGCCATGCTGCTGCGCGAGGCGGTGGAAAAGGGCGCGGCGACGGCGGCCGTTCAGTCGGCCGAAGACCTCATTACCCTGATGGTAGGGCCGATCGACTACATCGACCTGCAGGGCCTGGGCAAGCTGGTGGCGGAGCAAGGCTGGAAGGACGCGGCGGCGGTCGATGCGCTGACGGCGGATCAAGTGACTGCGCTGATTGACAAAATGGCCGGCGGTGCCTACGGAAAGCAGCAGATTGCCAGTCACTATTTGGAGACGGACCCGTTCAGCAAGGAGACCACGCCGTTGCCGCCGTCGTTCGCTCTGCTGGGGCAGCGGTTTGTCATTGATTCTTATGTATTTAGCAACGTGGTGTACGACCGGATCCTGTGGAATGGCCAAAAGGTCCAGCGCGTGCTGCCCAATCCGCTGGACGCGATGTTCGTCCTGGGCAACAACCAGGTTCTGCCCTTGCTGCAAAAGGATTTTGCCCAATTCCCCTATTGGGGCGCGCTGCACAACCTGCGCTGGCTGGTCGATCAGCATCCGCCGCAGTTCTGGGAGGCCAACCTCTACAATCTGTGGCTCGACTCGCTGAGGCAGCTGAACCCGCCGACGACCAGCGACAAATTCCCCTTTGCCATGCGCACGGAGGCCTGGCGCGACAAGACCGCCCACACCCAGCTCGCCTCCTGGGCACAACTGCGGCACGACACGCTGCTGTACGCCAAGCAGAGCTACACCGGCGGCGTGGCTTGCGAGCACCCCAGCGCGTATGTCGAGCCCTATCCTGCGTTTTTTGGCAAGCTAAAGACCATGGGCGGCATCGCGGGGCAGGCGCTGACAAATGTGAAGACCAAAGAGCCGTGGATGAAGGATAGCCTGGCAAAGTTCTTTACAGACTGGCAGTTGCACATGGGCAAGCTAGAGCTGGCG
>JBIKTV010000486.1:0-4451 GCA_044347905.1 Myxococcota bacterium | reverse complement strand
TACGCGGCTTTGGCGCTGCCCTGGGGCGAGGGAACGGCAAAGACAAAGTCGCGCTGCATCGGCAGGTTCCACGCCAGCCACACCGCGCCGCGCACCAGCCACCAGGCCACGCGGTAGTCGATCTCCGGGTGCAGCGCCAGCACCGCGACACCGCCGGCATTGAGCAAGGCACTAGAAGCGCTGATAAAAGCGTAGCGCGCCGCTTGACCCGCCAGGCGACCGTCGCTGCGGAAAGTCACCAGGCGGTTGAGGGCAAAGTTGGCCGCGCCGCCCAGCAGGCTGCCCAGCAAGGTCGCCACGGCCGGGGTCAGCGCGGCCAGCTCGACCAGGCCGATGACCGCGGCATAGTCCAGGCCGGTCGCCAGCACCGCAGCGAGGCCGCTCAGCAGCAAAATCGCCTTGGGCGATCGCTGCCCCGGCGGCTTGGGCGGACTCAGCGCCCGCAGTAGCCCAGTCAGCCGCTGCATCGCCGTGACATTGGACAGCACCGCCACCAGGCCAATGCCGCCCACCGCCAGCCAGTGCCGCGGGTGCGGATCGCTCGGGTTGACCAGGGCCTCTAGCACTGGGCTCAGCGCCGTGGCCACGCCCATGTAGACCACCCGCTCAGCCCGGCCCATCAGCCCGTCTTTTTGCTGAAAGCCCAGGGCTTCGCTTTTGGCGCGGACGTACGGCACCAGCGACGAACCGACCAGCGCCGCCAACACCAGCAGCAGAATCCACGAATCGCGGTAGTACCAGGCCAGCCCCACCAGAACCGCAGAATCTGCATAGCGATCTAGCACTGAGTCCAGCGCGCCGCCCGCCGCCGTCACTTGCCCGCGGGCCCGCGCCACCCGGCCATCCAAGGTGTCCAGAATCCCCGACGCGATAAACAGCCAACCGCCCAGGGCAAAGCGCCCAGCCGCCAGGGCCACGCCGGAAGCCAGCCCCACCAGCACCGCCAGCGTGGTGATGCCGTCTGCGGGAATCCCACTGCGAAACAGCGCCTTATCGATGGGCTTGAGCAGCCAGAACAGGAAGTGGCGCACATACGCGCCGATGAGCAGGCTGTCGCCGCGCTTGACCGTCTCCGCGTCGATGATCGGGCCAGCGCGGGCCGACTTGTAGCTAAAGATGGCAAAGCCAATCAGAAACCACGCCATGATCAGCAGCGCCGGTGCGAGCGCGGTCCACACGCGGGCGGTGGGCGACAGGTGGCCGCTCAGCCCGTCGAGGATGGTTTGCAGATGGTCCATGATGCTCCCCTGCCCTGGCGACACTCTGGTGGACAAAGGCTATTTGGCGGCCGCCTGGGCCGCGGGCAGCGGCAGGTCGTCGCCGTAATAGTCCAGGCCCAGGTGGGTCAGCGGATCCTCGCCCGCCAGGGCCCGCAGGGTATTCTTGAGCTTGGTCAGCTGAATGAACAGGTCGTGCTCCGGGTACAGCCCCACCGGCGTGGTCGGCATCTTGAAGTAGAACGACAGCCACTCCTGAACACCGCGCCACTGAGCGCGCTTGGCCAGGTCCAGAAACAGCGCCAGGTCCAGCACCAGCGGCGCGGCCAGGATCGAGTCGCGGCACAGGAAGTTGACCTTGATCTGCATGGGCATGCCCAGCCAGCCAAAGATGTCAATGTTGTCCCAGCCTTCCTTCTGGTCCCCGCGCGGCGGGTAGTAGTGGATCGACACCTTGTGGGAAAATTTGGAGTACAGCTCGGGGTACTCGTCCGGCTGCAAAATCGTATCCAGCACACCGGTTTTGGTGACCTCTTTGGCCTTGAAGGCCGCCGGATCGTCCAGCACCTCGCCGTCGCGATTGCCCAAGATGTTGGTGGAAAACCAGCCGTTGAGCCCGAGCATGCGCGCCTTGAGCGCCGGGGCCAGCACCGTCTTCATCATGGTCTGGCCGGTCTTGAGATCCTTGCCGGCCGTGGGCACCCCCTGTTGGCGGGCGAATTCGAGCAGCGCCGGGGTGTCCGCAGCGGAATTGGGCGTGGCGTTGGCGTAGGGCAGACCTTCCGCAATTGCGGCGTAGGCATAGAGAAAAGCCGGAGAGATGTCCGGGTGGTTGGCGTCCAGGGCCTCTTCCGTCTGGGCCAGATCGCTGTAGAAGGCCGGTGCGGGCCGCCACGTCTCGGTCGAGGCGCAGGTCACCATCACCGCGCGATCCGCGCCCAGCTCGACGATGAAGTCGCGAATGTCCTGGCGCACCCTTGCGATCCTGGCGCGGTGCCCCTCTTGCGGCATGGCGTTGTCCACGGCGATGCGCCGCACGAACTCGGGGTCGTAGATGCCCTGGCGCGGCAGGATCCCCTCCAGAAGCGGGCGGATGGGCTCCAGCTGGGCGACCGGCAGAACGTCCGAGCGAACCGCCACTTGCCAGGCGTTCTCCCCCACGATGTCCCAGGCGCCAAACACCAAGTCGTCCATCGACGCCAGCGGCACAAGCTCGCGGATCGGCACCACTTCTCCATCCGTGCGCCGGCCAATGCGCGCGGTGCCCATCTGCGTCAGGGAGCCAATCGGTTGGCCTTTGCCGATGCGCGAAAGGGCGACGCCGGCGATAAAGGTCGTGGCCACGGCGCCAAGGCCGGGGATCAAGACGGCCAGGCGGCCGCGGGCGGGAGTCGAGGCAAAAGCGTTGGGCATCGCGAATCTCCAGAGGGCTTTGGGGTACACCAGGGGCGGCAAGGCAGCAGGCGCGCAAGCGCCGAGCCAGCCAGAGCAGCGGCTGGCGGAGCGTAGGATGCAGCCCGGGGCCGACGGATGCTTGTCGGGCGTGTTGCGAATTGTTTCGCTGCCCCCGCGTCCCAGCGCATCGCCGGCTCAACATCCCGCAACAAACGCTACACGCTGGCGGCGCAGCTCGGTGGCACCCTGCGGCCGGGCCGGGCGAGCACAGCCAGCGCAACGAGGTAGGGATGAATACGCAAGGCGCAACGCGCACAACCGCCTGGATCGCCGCTGGATGGTCCCTGGCCTCGGCGCTGTACAGCCCGCCCGCCCTCGCCGGCCAGCAGCTGGCGCCCCGGGTGACCAGCAGCGACACTTATGCAGAAAACTTCACCTTTGTCGCCGACTTGGCCGATGGCGGCTATGCCTGGGCCCAGCTCTCCGTCAGCAATATCGGCCCCGGCTCTGGCAACGCCGCGTGCAGAGCGATGGTGGTGCGCCCCGGGCGAAAGGCCTGGACCGCGATGCAGCGCTTTGACCGCGATGAGTGGCGCCACGACCCGGCGAGCGACACCCTTGTCGTCGGCCCATGCAGCGCCAGCAGCGGCGCCCAGACGAGCGTGCGGGTGCCGCTGGACGGCGGCCTGGTTGAACTGCGCTACAGCGCAGCGGTTTCTCCGCAGCACCCCCACGCGGCGATCGCGGTGGGCGGCGACCGCCACGCCACCACCCTGCTGTTGCCCTTTGCCCAATTGGCGGCGACGGTGCAGCTGCCGGGCGCGGCCCCCGTGTCGGCCAGCGGCGGCGGCTACGCGGACCACTCTCGCTCTACCGTGCCGCCGCGGCAATTAGCCAAGCGCTGGGTGCGTTTTCGCGCCCTTCGCGGCCCCACCAAGCTGCTGTTGCTGACGCGCGAAGACCAGCAGGGCCGCCTGGAGCCCGCGTGGCTGCAGCCCCAGGGCAAGGCCCTGCAGCGCGTGGACCGCCAGACCGTGCAGCGCGGCGGCAGCAAGAAGGCCCCCACGTGGAGCATTGAGCTGGTCTCAGGCGATCGCAAATACACGCTTGTGTCCAAGACCTTGCTCGTTCGCAGCGCCCCGCTAGAGGACCTGAGCGCTGTGCTGGCGGCGGTGCTGCGGCCGATCTTTGGCTCGCCGGTGACGTTTGTGCATCGGGCGACCCTGCAGGTGGAGGGCGAGGCGGAGATCCCGGGGATTTTGGAGGTTTCTGAGGAGGGCTAGGGGCGGCGCGGGCGGCGGCGAAATACGCGCACGAAACGGGCAAAACGTCAGGCGCGGTGCGGAGTTTGGGGTAGGGTCACCCTGGGCCAATTGGCGCCGATCCGCGGCCACCCAGCGCTCAAAAAACCTTGACTACGCCTCAAGGGCACACGTAACCTGTGTGCCGGAGGAGCCGCATGATGAATCTGACGATATCCATTGATGAAACTACAGTTGCCCGCGCGCGCAAGGCGGCCGAAGCCCAGGGGACCAGCGTTCAGGCCCTGGTGCGCGCGTTCTTGCGCGGTGTCGCCGGTCAGAACGACCAGCAAGCGCTAGCGGATCGCTTGCAGGCCGGCTGGCAGAGCGGCCCTGGCGATTCGGGCGGGGGCTACGTGTGGCGTCGCGAAGACGGCTACGCTGGGCGGAAGGTCCTTGACGACGCGGATGGGACGCCGTGACGAGGGTCTTCTTCGATACCAATGCTCTGGTGTACGCAGAGGACACCGGCGCTGGCGCCAAGCGCGACCGCAGCCGACAGCTGATCCTCGCGGCGGTCGCAGCGAACACCGCCGTG
>JBIKTV010000485.1:0-4463 GCA_044347905.1 Myxococcota bacterium | reverse complement strand
GGCCAGACGGATGAGGGCCTCAAGCTCGGCGACGCGTGCGACGGCAGCGACGCGGACCTGTGCAAGAACGGCACCTTCACTTGCGGCGCCGCGGCCAAAGTCGTTTGCGAAAATGAGGCGTTGACGAACATTGTTGAGGTCTGCAACGGCAAGGACGACGACTGCGACGGCCAGACGGATGAGGGCTTTACCCAGGTCGGCAAGAAGTGCGACGTCACCAGCGACTTGGACGACTGCGCCACGGGCACGTTCCAGTGCACCTCCGGCGGCGCGGTGGCGTGCGTGGGCGACGTGGCGTGCGTGGGCGGCGTGCCGTGCGTCAAGAGCGCGTCGACCACCAGCGTGGATGTCTGCATCTGCAACAACACGGGGCAGAACTGCAATGTCGACCAGGGCAATACCTGCAACGCCAACGGCAGTTGTACCTGCGGGACCAACGCCGCGTGCCCCACGGGCAAGAAGTGCTCTGGCGGCACCTGTAAGTAGAGCCATCCTTATCCGGGGCCGTGGGGGACTATGCGCGCTTGCAGCCCGATCGACCGCAACCGTTGGATCATCGCCGGGTTGTCTGCGCTGGTGCTAGCGGCCTGCGGCAGTTCGACCGAGAGCAGCGGTTTGGTGAGCGCCGGCGGCGGCGGCAGCGCGGATGCTGGGACCGTTCAGGATAGCGCTGCGGAGACAGGCGCCGGAGACACAGCGATCGCCGATGCCGCGCTGGGCGACTCAGGCCAGGCCGACACCGCAAAAACCGACGCAAAAATCGACGCGAAGGCCGATGTCAAAAGCGACGCCAGCGAAATTCAGGTGCCCAAAGTCGTCTGCGGCGACAAATTCTGCGGCGAGGGCGAGACCTGCGCCGACTGCGACTACGACTGCGGACCGTGCGAAGTGAACTGCGGCGATGGCCTGTGCGTCCCGGGGGAGACGTGTGCAAGCTGCCCCGGCGACTGTGGAAAGTGCTCTAACACCTGCGGCAACGGCACCTGCGAGCCGGTGGAAAGCTGTGCGATCTGCGCGGCCGACTGCGGCTCGTGCGACCTCAACTGCGGTGACGGCGCCTGCGGCAATGGCGAGACCTGCGACAGCTGCCCGGACGACTGCGGCAAATGCTTTGAGGGCAATTGCGACCCGTACACGTCCGTGCAGTGCAAGCCGGGCGATCAGTGTTTTCCATATTTTAGCGGCGAGTTAGTGTGCCTGACGCCCGGGGCCGGAAGCTTGGGCCAGGGCTGCGGGGCGCTGATCAGCTGCCAGAAGGGCCTGCTCTGCATCAGCTCGGCGTGCCGGAGCATCTGCGACGCGGCGGGCAAGGGCGGCCCCGGCTGTCCGCAGGGCAAACAGTGCGTCGAGGTGGGCCAGCCCGGCAAGGCCAATGCGGGCGTCGGCGCGTGCATGTAGGGCGAATTGTCTAGGTAAATCAAGGGAATTTGCGGGCGCTTGAGCCGGGCGTGGCCTTGAGTGCAAGCGAAGACCCTGCCGCAGCCGCCAGAACCCGCGCGGATGGCCTCAGGGCAAGGCAATGCGGCCCATGTGCTTGGGTTCCTAGCGGGCGCTGGGAGAAATTTCCTCAGCGATCATCACGGTTTCATACAGGGGCCGCTGGTCGCGACAGGGCGTACCCTTGGGCGCGCGGGCGCAGGTGTCGCGCAGGGCATCGACGACGCGCACCACCTCTTCCCACGGCGCGTCGGCACTGACCTCGACACTGGCGAGGGTAATCCGCGGTGCGGCGTGGCGGGCCTTTTCAGCCCACATATTCAGCGCTTCTGCGACGCTGCCTAGCAACTCTGGCGTCACCGCTGCGGCGGGCGCGGGCCGGCTCAAGATCAGGTGAACCCCGCCGCGGCGCACCTGAACGCGGATGGCCACCAGGTCTGTGGGCGCGGCACCCAACGGCAATTCGGCTGCGGCCACTTGGGCTTGGCTGGCGGGGAAGCTGAGCTCGACCGCTGCGGCCGGCTGACTGCGCGCCGGGAGCAGCGCGGCCAAATGACCGTTCAGGGTCGCCACGCCCAGCTGTGGCACGGCGCCGGCTTGGCGCAGCGCCCGCTCCGCGGCCAGCACGGCCCCTGCGGCGATTCGCCGATCTGCCAGCAGCCAGACGGACTTGCCCGACCAACCCTTGGCCTGGGCCGCCGAAAGCACCGTCAGCCAGCGGCCTTGCGGATCGAGATCGCCCGCCGGCACGTGGAGCAGCTGCTTGGCCGTCGGCGCCGCCATGGCCGCCGGCGAGCACTGCTCCGGCAGCTCGGCAGCGCAGGCCACGGGGCCCAGCACTTCACTGCCGGCAAAGAGCTGGCGCTGGCCGATCACCAGGGCCGGATCCAGCCACTGGCGGACCGGCGCGGCCATCGCATCGCCCTGGGTAGGTGTCACCTCGCGCCAAGGCAGCGGCGCGGCTTGCAGGGCCGTAGAGCGGGCCAATTGCGTGCCCTGTTCCTCCAGCCACACCACCGGATCGCTGGTCAGGGCGGGCGGCGGTGGGGCGCTGTTGGGCTTGCTCTGGGGCTGACCGGGCACCGGCGCAGGGCCAGCACCTCGCGGGGGATCGCCATCGGCGCCGCGTTTGCACGCCACAGCGGTCGCTAGCAGCGCGGCGCAAAGCACGTAAGCGGTGGTCGCGCGGTTCAGGGTGCGGGAAACGCTCATGGGGCCTCCTGGTGCTGCAGTCACCGGCCTCAGTCTGCGCTCAAGGCAGCCGCCTGAACGCGTTGGGCCATCCGCTCGGCGCGGGTCAGGGCGTGGACCATGCTGGTCGGGTCGGCCACGCCTTTGCCGGCGATGTCATACGCTGTGCCGTGGTCCGGAGAAATCCGCGGCACGGGCAGGCCGCAGGTCAGGTTGATGGCGTCGTGAAAATGCACGGTCTTGAGCGGGCCCAGCGCTTGGTCGTGGTACATGCAGATCACCGCGTCGTAGCGGCCCATCATGGCCCGGTGAAACACCGTGTCGGCCACCAGCGGGCCCTCTGCCAGGATGCCGCGTTCGCGCAACTGCGCCACTGCTGGGGCGATAATCCGCGTTTCCTCATCGCCCAGCCGGCCCTCCTCGCCTGCGTGGGGATTGAGCCCGCACACCGCCAGCCGCGGGCTGGGCAGGTCCAGCCAGTCGCGCAGGGCCTCCGCCGCGGCCAGACTACAGTCGACAATGCCCTGGACCGTGAGAAGCGCCGCCACATCGCGCAGCGGCACGTGGGTCGTCACCGGCACCACCCGCAGCCGCGGCCCGGCGAGCATCATGGCAAAGCGCTCCACCCCTAGGCGCTGGGCGATAAATTCCGTTTGGCCCGGCGGCCGCGGCGTGAGGTGATCAAAAATCCCCTTGGGCGCGGGCCCCGTGACCATGGCGTGCAGGCGCCGGGCCTGAGCGGCATCGGCCATGGCGGCGACAGCGCGAAAAGCCTGTGTCCGCGCGAGCTTGGTGCTGTGGCCCGCCTGAGGCACGCCCTGCAGCTCCAGATCGTCGTCCAGACCCGCTTGGCGCGGCACCCCCACCAGGGTCAGCCCCACGCCAGCCTTGCCGGGCTGACCCTGCAAAAGGCTATAGCGCTGGCAGATCGTCGTCACCCAAGGCCGCAATTCCTCAGCAATAAACAGCTGGACGTCTGCGCGGCGGTGCAGGTCCGTCTGCAGCAGGGCTTGCACCACCACCTCTGGCCCGATACCGGTGGGATCGCCCAGGGTCAGCCCCACCCGCGGCGCCGGCCCTTGGGGAATGCTGCGCAGGGAACGGGGAGTAACGGCGGCTTGGATGCTCATCAGACTCTCGCGGAGCGGCGATCTCCGCTATGGGCGGTCGTGACCCGGCCGCAGCGGGATGCTAGCATGGGCAAGCGCGCGCGGCCACCGCCGACGTCCGCAGAGGGGCCGATGCTTTTGCATGCTGCTGAGTTGCATCTGGATCTCAGCGTCGAGGGCGGCAGTCCGCGGCTGGCGGCCCTGCTAGAGAGGCGCTGGAGCGATGTGTGCCACCCCTTGCGCCGCTGGGGCTGTTTTGGCCGGCCGGTGACGCTGTCGCTCCTGCCCACGGTGGAAGCGCTGCGGGCAGCGGCGCCGCGCCCTTCTGTGCTGGACCTGCGCGGGGTGGCCTGGGTCGATCGGATCTGGCTGCTGGCCCCCGAGCTGTGGCCGCATCCGCCAGAGGACCCCGAGCTGATCAGCCTGATCGTTCACGAATTGGCCCACGTCCTGTGGTTTCAGCGCAGCACCGCGCCCACCCGGCTGCCCGCCTACGCGCCCACGTGGTTTCGCGAGGGCATCGCGGTGCTGGCAGCTCAGGGCGCCCCAGAGGCGCGCGAACGGCGTCAGGTCGCAGAGTTGCCCGTCGCCGCGCTGGCCTATGCAGATGATCGCGCGGTCGCTGACCACGGCGATCAGGTCTACATTGTGGCGGCCCTGCTGACCCAGACGTGGCTCGACCACCAGGGTCCGAGGGGGTATGCAAGTCTTTGCAGGGAGTTGCGG
>JBIKTV010000109.1:0-14389 GCA_044347905.1 Myxococcota bacterium | reverse complement strand
CCACCTGTGCCGATGGCAACCCGTGCACAGACGACAGCTGCGACCCAGCGAAGGGATGTGTTTTCAAGGTCAACAGCGCGTCGTGCACGGACAACAACCTCTGCACCGTGGGGGACACCTGCCAAGAGGGCCTGTGCCTGCCCGGCGCGGCCAGCGAGTGCGACGACCAGAACGCCTGCACCACCGACGCCTGCCAGCCGACCAAGGGCTGCGTCCACACGGCCAACAGCCTGCTGTGCGACGACGGCAACAGCTGCACTTTGGGCGACGCGTGTCAGAACAGCGCGTGCAAGGCGGGCAAGCTGCTGCAGTGCGCCGATGGCAACCCGTGCACCGATGACAGCTGCAATCCCCAAGGGGGCTGCGTGTTTAGCCCAAATACTGCCGCGTGCAGCGACAACAACGTGTGCACAGAGGCAGACGCGTGCAAGGACGGCAGCTGCGCCGCGGGCCAGGCCAAGAGCTGCAACGACGGCAACGTGTGCACCGATGACGCGTGCCTTCCCGGCCAAGGCTGCGTGTACACCGACAACAGCAGCCTGTGCGACGACGGCGACGCGTGTACCAAGGGCGACGTGTGCAAGGGAGGCGACTGCGCCGGCCCGGCGTCGGTCAAATGCGAAGACGGCAACGTGTGCACCGATGACAGCTGCGACAAGGCCAAGGGCTGCGTGTACACCGCCAATACCGCGCCGTGCTCTGACAATTCTGCGTGTACGCTCCAGGACAGCTGCCAGAGCGGCAGTTGCGTGCCGGGCGAAGCAAAGGTCTGCAACGACGACAACCCGTGTACCGATGACGCGTGCGACGCCAAGACCGGCTGCACCGCCAAGGCCAACAAGCTGCCGTGCAGCGACGGCGATGCGTGCAGTGTGGGCGACACCTGCAAAGACAGCGCTTGCGTCGGCGGCGCCCCCCAGCAGTGCAGCGACGGAAACCCTTGCACCAGCGATAGTTGCGACAAGCAGAAGGGCTGCGTGAGCGCGGCCAACAGCGCGGCGTGTTCCGACGCCAACGACTGCACGGCGGGCGACAAATGCGCCGGCGGGGTGTGCTTGCCAGGCGTGGCCACCAGCTGTGACGATACAAATCCATGCACAACCGATAGTTGCAAGGCGATTGGCGGCTGCCAGCACCAGCCGAACACCGTGCCCTGCGATGACGGCGACCTGTGCACCAGCGGCGATGGCTGCCAAGGCGGCAAATGCCTGGCCGGCAAGGGCGTGGTTTGCGACGATGGCAACCCGTGCACCGACGATTCCTGTGACAGCAAGCTCGGTTGCCTCAAGAGCAACAACAGCGCCAAGTGCGATGACGCCAACGGCTGCACGACCGGCGACACCTGCAAAGACGGCATCTGCACCCCCAGTGGCCCCAGCGACTGCGACGACAAAAACCCTTGCACCACAGAGAACTGCGACCCCAAGACCGGCGCGTGCAGCTCGATCGCCAACAGCGCGCCTTGCTCGGACGGCTCCTTGTGCAGCGTGGGCGACCAGTGCGCGAGCGGCAAATGCGTGCCGGGCAAAGCGCTGAGCTGCGATGACAAGAACCCTTGCACCGACGATACTTGCGACGCCGAGGCCGGCTGTGTGGCCCTGGCCAATAGCGTCACGTGCACCGATCAGAACGCTTGCACGGCCGGCGATCAGTGCGCCGAGGGCGAATGCCTCGCAGGCGATGTGACCAGCTGCGACGACGGCAACACCTGCACCGACGACGCGTGCGACCCCAAAAAGGGCTGCGTCTACGCCAACAACGCCGCGAGCTGCAGCGACGGATCCGTGTGCTCGGGCGGCGATTTGTGCAAAGCGGGCACCTGCGTGGCCGGCCCATCCGTGGTCTGCAATGACGGCAACCCGTGCACCACCGACAGCTGCGACCCGCAGAAAGGCTGCGTCTTTGCCAACAACACCGCGCCGTGCAACGACTACAACGGCTGCACCGCGGGCGACAAGTGCAGCGGCGGCTCCTGCGCGGGCCCCGTAGGCTGCGCAAGTGACGCCGTGTGTACACCGGGGGCTCAATCCGTTTCCTGCGTGTGCAAGAGCGGCTACAGCGGCGACGGCTATACCTGCAGCGACGTCAACGAATGCCTGAGCAATAACGGCGGCTGCTCGGCCAACGCGACGTGCACCAACAGCGCGGGCTCCTTTAGCTGCGCCTGCAAGACCGGCTATAGCGGCGACGGCAAGACCTGCACAGACGTCAATGAATGCCTAACCAACAACGGCGGCTGTGGGGCCAATGGCACGTGCAGCAATTCCGTGGGCTCGTTCTCTTGCGGGTGCGTCAGCGGCTACGACAACTGCGACGGCAACTTGAGCAACGGCTGCGAGATCAACTTGACCAACAACGCCAACCACTGCGGAGTCTGCAATAAGGTTTGCAGCGTGGGCAGTTGCATCAGCAGCCTCTGCTCGACCGGCGGCTCCGTGCTGGGCAGCTGGGGCGGGCGGACGTGGTACAAGGTGCAGGTCAGCGGCCTCATGTCGGACGCTGCGGTGGCATTGGCCTGCAAGAACGCAGGCTTGCTCTTGCCCTGCCAGACGGGCGGCAGCTGCAGCTACAACGACTCGGTTTGCGTCGCTTCCACGCCAGAAAGCAGCTGCGGCAACCCGATGATGGGCCTGGCTCAGGCCATCTGCGGAGGCCAAAACCCCAGCAGCTGCCCGGCTCTAAACGGTGTCTATCAGTACATGGGCACCCACTGGATCAGCGGCTATGCCTGCGGAACGGAGTCCGGCACGTGGTGCTCAGAGGGCAACAAGTACAGCAACCGCTTTGCTTTGTGCTTTAAGTAGACGCGCCTAGGGCTCAACCGTCCAGCTCGCCGCCAAATTCACAATCGGTAACGGCTCCAGTTGCGGCCACTGAACTGCACGGCCGATGCGCACCGACTCCGGGGTGTCGGCCTGCAGATAGGCGATGGCGCTGATGAGCTGCGGCGGCGATGGGCGGTAGGCCAGAAAATGCAGCTCGTGCCAGCCAATCTTGGCGCAACTGCGGCAATCTGCGGTGGCAAACACCCAGGCCGGCAGCCACTGGCCGTCGATGCGCAGGGACCCGGAAGAGCGGTCGGCGGCGGGTGGGCCCAGGCGGATCTCTGGACCCTCAACGCGAAAACCCTGGGAAACCTTTGGCGGATCAAGACTTAGGGCGGGAACACTCGCCGTCTGGTGGACCGGCACGTAGCTGACCTGGCACGAACCGCTCGCCCCGCTCAGCTGCAGAGGCGAACCGACGGCACCCGCCTGCCACACATGCGTCAGCTGGCCGTCGCGGCAGGCGAGCCACACCGCCAAGAGCCGGTCTGGGGCCACCACAAAGCCGCCGCCGATGTCAAAACCGCCGGTATGGACGCCGTAATTCATCAGCAGCACCGAGGTCTCACCGGCCAACTGCCAGGTACCAACGCCTTGGGCGACGGCGATCTTTGGCCCCTGTGGCCCCGCTTGACCGCTGGCCGTCACGGCAAAGGCGGCAAACTCGGCCTTGGTCGCAGGCGTAGTCAGGAGCTGGCCTGCGGGCCATAGAGGGTCCTGAGAGGTCGACGGAGAGTCCGCGCCGCACGAGACGAGCAAGGCTACGGTCGCAAAGAGCCAGTAGAGACTGTGGTTTTGCTTTGCCGGCCTGGAAATGCTGTGGCGCAGGCACCCCTGGCCTGGCACGGCACCTCGGCCATTTGGAGGCCCCATCATCGTCCACATGCCACAAATACCTCAGCTTCTCCGCGCTAACCGCAATTTCCGCCTCAGCCGCCGGCGAGCTCAGGGCACTTGAGGCCGCAGGACAGGGGGATCGTGCAGGTGGCCATTTTGTCCGGCGAGCAGCCGTTGGCGAACACGCAGGTCAGAAAATTGCCAGCTTTCTTGGACGCTTCGTCGCTGGTGGGCTGCAGGCATTTGCTGTTGCAGCTCTCATCCGTGGGCATGCAGCTGAGCATGCACTTGAGGGCGGTTGCGCAGTTGTCCGCGCCATGGCCGCCCATACAAGCCGTTACATGGGTTGGACATTTGCCGATCATGCACACATGCAGGGCCTGAAGCTCGGCGACGCCGCCTTTGTCCCAGGTGTCGAGCTCCTTGGCGCAGTGCTGGTCAATACAGCCCAGTAGGCCGTCCATTTCGGCGGATTCAGCGGCGGAGATATCCTTGGTACAGCTGGCCAATTGCGGCGGCGGCTTGCCGGGTTGCCACTGTTTGGCGGCGACGAGGCAGTCCAAGGCCTGTTGGCAGCTGGGGCCGCTGGGGGCGTCGGCCTGGGCGTCGGCGGCGACCGCGTTATCCGGGGCGGCACTGGAGTCGCTTGCCGTGGCCGCGTCGGCAACTGAGCCGTCCAGCGCGCCGGTGTCGCCTTGGGCCGCGTCAGCGCTGGCAAAAGAGCTTGCGGCGGGCACGTCTTGCGAACAACCGCTTGCCGCGGCTATGGCGACGAGGCAGGCTGCGGCGAAGCTGGAGGGGGCAAAGCGAGGATGCAAACGGCTTTTCATGGGTAGGCTCGCCGAAGTAGAGGTGGGCTAGTCCAGAAGGCTAGAGCCCGCGGTAGGGGGCGTCAACTCTGCGCAAGGTCGGCCGGGAAATTGCGCGTTGACGCCGCAGGTCCGGCCACGTAGCCTCGCGGAACGGATAGAGGCGAGCCCACTTTAGGCGGCGCGTCGCCCGCATGGTGGGGGGAAAAGTGGCAAAAAGCATCGATAGGGCCCGCAAACCGCTGGGTGGCGGCGCGGTCGCGTGGGGTTTGGCCTTGGTCCTGTTGGCCTCCTGTCGCGGGCAAAGTGCGCCAAAGCCCATGACCAGCGAGCCGGAAAACCCAGAGAGCGCAACGGCCTTGGCCCAAGAGCCGACTCCCGCGGCGGCCCTGGCCGAGCCCGCCACCCTGCCCACCGCCGCCACGTTGGCCACCGCTGCGACGATCGAGTCCGCGGGCGAATTGGCCGCCGGGGCGACGCCAGCGGATCTTGCGGCGCAGGCCTCGCCAGGGCAGATCCACCAGGAATTGCAGGTCGAAGAGACCCCGCCGCAAGACGCCGACACCCTGCTGCTGAGCGGCTATGAGCGCAAAGAGCGGCGCATAGAGGTGAGCACAGACCGCAATGCCGTTGAGTTTCCGGGGTCTTTGACAAATGCCCGCCTGAGCTACAAGGCCAATCCGCCCGACCAAGGCGCGGGAAGGGCGCGGGCGCTGCAATTGGACCTGCGGCTGCCGGATCAGACTACGGAGTTTGCCACGTGCAGCGGCAAGAACGCCTGCGGCTGCACGGGGATTATCCCCTATGCTTACATAGCCCTATCCCACACTCTGCCGGTCGGCACAGAGATGGCCAAGTGGCGCGACCTCTCTTTTTGGGTGCGCAGCCGCGAGCCGTTTGACCTGCACTTGGTGCTGAGCTGCTTTGTCGAGCCGCGGCCGCTGCGCACAGACGCGCCGTTTGACGGCTACCTAGACGCCGCGCACACAGAGATGAACCCGTGCTGGCATTCGCCGCGGGTGGAATTGCCGCTGCGTGCGCCGATCGCGGTCCTGGGGGATGATCTCTGGCACCGCTACCAAGTGCGCGTGGATGACCTGCCGGCCAGCCCGCCGGTAGAGCTCAGCGGCGGCGGCCAGATGATCTGCTCGCTGGCCAATGTCACCCATGTGGTCTACGTGCTTAAGAAGGGCCGGCCGCGCCTGCCGGGCGATTTCCCCAAGGATGCCGGGGTGATCCGCTTTGACGACCTGCAAGCCGTGCGGCCGCGCTGAGGGCGGGTCAGCGCAGTCCGCTAGGCCAAGCAGCCGAGCGAGGCTGGCGAGTTCCTCTAGGAGCCTGTCGGGGAAAGCCCCATCGAATCGTCTTCTGTAGATAGACACTCTGATTTTCTTAAGGCTGCGGCGCGGACTCAGGCGCTGCTTCCGGAGTCGCCGGGGCCGCTTTGTCGCCGCTGGTGGCCGGTGGACGCTTGGCCGGCGCCTTGGCCTGGGCAGCGCAGCGCTGAGAAGCCTGGGCCATGGCCGTGCCGCCGCCTTGCACGCTTGTGATCGCCGCAAGCTCCTTGTTGGCAAAGGCCACGCTGTCCGTACTGGCCAGTGGATTTACCGCAAGGTAGGTGCAGATAAGCTCAGCCTTTTCCGCACCATTGGCCGCCGACACAGCCTTGACGATGGCGGTGTTGCGCCGCTCCAGGTTGTTGTGCACCACATAGGGCGCGGCCTTGACCAGCAATTCCCTCAATTCTTTGCGCAACTCATCAACCTGAACCGGCACGGCCGGCTTGGCCGCCAGCCCGAGCTGCGGCACCGCGGGCTGGTCCTGGGTCTCTACCCAGCGATCGATGTCGTCCTTGCGGCTCTCGCGCTGGCCGTCCTTGAACGACAACTCAAAGGCGACGGTCTGCACCAAGCGCGTGCGCTGAATCTGCACATCGTAAGAGATATCGCTGTACACAGGCCCCATCTTGGTCGCCGGCTCGCTCCGCAGCTTCTTTTGGGCATCGGCCAACTTTTCGCGAAAGCTGCGCGCCGAATTGCGGTGGGACTCGGTCGAGCACTTGCCAGACCCCGTGCAGCGGATGCTCGCGACCTTGCCTTCGTGCCAGCGCGCCTCCTTCTCAAACCGGGCGATATCCTCTTGCAGCGACTGAATGCGCGGGTTGGGCTGGGCCTTCTGCCCGGACACGTAGCGGCCCTGGCGCGTCTCTGCGCGCGAGGTCTTCTCCAGCTTTTCCCCCGCCAATTCAAAGGTGATGACCAAGTCCGCGCCGTCCGCTTGGGGGAGCAGGGTCACCGCCGGCCCGTGAGCCGCCGATGCAACCCCAGCCAGGACCCGCTGCATCAGCGCCGCATCGCCTTTGCCGGCCCGCACATGCACGCTGAGGTGGTGCGGCTGGGCGGCTTTGGCCATGAGCCCACACACGGGCGCCTGGGCTTGGCTCAGCAGCGCCTTGCCCGGAGCCCCCGTCAAGGAGGCCAGGCGCATCGCCGCGGTGGCGGGCCGGCCGGCAGCTTCATCGGCGCGCGCCGGCTCCAACTGCTTGTTCCAGCTGGCCAACTGGTTGTCAAAGCGCCGCCGGTACTCGGCCTTGGCTGCGGCGACTTCGCGGCTCAGCTCTTGCGTCAGCTTGGCTTTCTCCATGCCCTCGCAAAGCACCACGGAAGTGGCCAAAGCGCCGCGTTGGGCCGCCTGCTCTGCCGCTTCGCGCACGGCCCGCCAAAGCTTTTCCTGATTGCCACCCCACGCATACGTGTAACGGTGCAGCAATTCGTGGCGCTGTGGGGTAAAGGCCGCCGCGGCTTTCTCCCAGTTCTTGGCCGCATAAGCCGCTTCAAACTCGGCGAGGAAGGCCACGCGCTCCTTTTCCTCGCGCACTTTGGCGGCGGCCTGTTCGTCGCGGCGCAGCTGGGCAGAACTGGGGCCACAGCCGGGCCCGGCCACCACTGCGGCCAAGAGGGCCCAGCGAACCACCAGCGCGGCCCGCGTCGAGCCCTGCCCTACCTTCCGATGAACACTCTGCATTTCCAAGATTCCCCCGCGGTTGACTGGGCAACGGACCGGTCCGCGGCCGCGACGCAGCAGGCTAGGGATCGCCCGGCCCAGCGTCAACGCAAACACGCACGTTTCTGGGGTTTTCTACCCTAGCCCGACCTTAGCTCCCGGGCGCCGCGCAAAGATCGGCGGGCGCGCGGGTGCAGGAACAGGCCCCAGACTACTTCTTCATCTCTTCTTGGATCAGCGCGATGACCGACGCGTGCTCAGAGGCGGCGACCTTGCCCGACTTGATGTACTTGACCTTGCTGTCCTTGCCGATGACGATGACCACATCCTTCTCGTCGCAATCGCCCAGGCGCCAGGCGTTGCGCAGCGTATAGTCGGGATCGGCGAGGATGACCGCCTTGAATTTGGCGATCTTGTCGCGAATCACCTTGCGAATCGCAAAATCCGGCTTCCAAGTGTCCTTCATGTTGACGATGCCCAGGCCGCGGTACAGCTCTTTGTCCAGCGCAGCGGCCTTGAGGGCATCGCGGAGGGGCTCGTTTTGGTCCTTGACGTCGGGGTCGGTGTAGAAAACCGTCACGACCTTGCGGCCCAGGTCGGGGATCGAGGCGGGGTCGTTCTCTCCGTCGCGAACCTTGACGTTGGACACAGCCTCACCGGCCTTGAGCGCCCAGGCCGAAGCCGCGCCAAGACCCAGGACCATGGCCAAAATCACCCCTGAAATCAACTTGAACCGCGTGGTGCGAAGCATAGCGTCACCTGCCTGCAGCGCCAGCGCGCCGCGCGTAGAGGGCCGCTGAGCGGCCGAATAGCTGTTTGGACCCGGTTAGCTCGCCGCCAAATTGGCGACCGCCTTGGGTGCCTGCGAAATGCCTCCGCAGGATAAGGCAGCCCGCCGGGCAGTTCAACTGCAATCCGCTGAATTGGCCTGAATCCCAACTCGTACCCACTGGCGGACCTCTGTGGCCAGCGCTACCATCGGCCCATGAAGAACCTGCTTGGCCAAATGGCGCTGCTCTGGACTCTCTGCGCACCAACTAGAACCCGTGTTTGTGCGGTTGTTGGGGCCTTAGGCCTACTTTCAGCGGCGTGCAGCGACCCGGGTGCCCAGGCGCCAGCCCAAGGCGCCGACGCGATGTTCAGCGGTTTTGACCTGGGCAGCCCGGAGACCGGCAGTTCTGGCAGCGATGCCGGCCTTTTGGAGTTGGGCGGTTCAGATTCGACACCGCTTTGCCCCGGCGGAGAAGGCTGCGCCTGTGGCGAAAACGCCGATTGCGACAACGATTTGTGCCTAGAGACCCGCGAGGGCAAGTTTTGCGCGCGGTTCTGCGTGGACAGCTGTCCGACCGGCTTGTCCTGCGCGGTCGTCACCCTCAAAGCTGGGGACAACACGCCGATCTGCCTGGACAAAGCTGCGCGGCTGTGCGACCCGTGCGGCAGCGATGCCGACTGCCAGACCCTGGGCGTGGCGGCCGGCCAGGCTGTGTGCGTGGACCAGGGCGCGGCCGGGCATTTCTGCGGCATCCCCTGCAGCCAGCCCGCTGAATGCCCTAGCGGTTACACGTGTGCCGATATCACCGGTGTCTCTGGAAAAACCGCCAAACAGTGCCAGCGCTTGCCCGACATAGCCGGCGGCGAACCCGGGGCGTGCCCCTGCTCTACTGTTGCGGCGGCCAAAGGATTGTCGACGACCTGTGCAACTGTAGCCAAAGACGCCTCGGGCAAGGTCGTGGGGCAGTGCCCGGGCAGCCGCAGCTGTGGCGCCCAAGGCTTGCAGACCTGCCAAGCCCCGTCAGCGGCAGTAGAAAAGTGCGACGGCCAGGACAACGACTGCAACGGCCTGACCGATGACGCCGCGTGCGACGACACCAACCCGTGCACCGCGGACCTGTGCAAGGACGCCGCGTGCAGCCACAGCGCGTTCACGGGGCCCTGTGACGCCGACGGCAACGCCTGCACCGTGGGCGACGCGTGCCAAGGCGGGGCGTGTACACCGGGCAAGGCCAAGAACTGCGACGACCAGAACCCTTGCACCATAGACAGTTGCGCCCCAAAGAGCGGATGCGTGCAGGTGGCGGATGACGGCGCGCCTTGCAGCGATGACAACCCGTGCAGCGTGGGCGATCTCTGCCAAGTGGGCCAGTGCAGCCCGGGCAAACCCAAGCTGTGCAGCAGCGGCGATCCCTGTGTCGACGCCAAATGCAGCTTGGTGGACGGCACTTGCAAGTACACCCCCAAGCTGGGCTGCGTGGGCGAGTGTCCGGACGGCCTCTGCGCCGACGACGGCAACCCGTGCACGGCCGTGGCGTGTGTGCAGAACAAGTGCCTCACGACGCCCACCGGCGGCGCATGCAAGGTCGACGGCAACAGCTGCAATCCCGGCAATTGTGCAGAAGGTCAGTGCCAACCTACCGGCACGGCTAAGAATTGCGACGACGCCAACCCGTGCACCAATGACGGCTGCGACGCTTTGACCGGCGCCTGCACCCACAGCCCCAACAGCGCACCTTGCAGCGACGGCAACGCCTGTAGCGCCCCCGACCAGTGCAGCGGCGGCAAATGCGCGGCCGGCAAGGCGGTCTGCAAGCTAGGCGACCCGTGCGGCAGCACCGCGGATTGCGCGGAGGGCTTGTGCATCGGCAACGTTTGCGCAAAGCCTGCGGTCAATTGCGGCGCAGTCGCCAAGGCACCTACGGGCGCACTGGGCTCGATCACTTTCAGCGCCGCGAGCGTGATTGACACGGACACGGGCAGCATCAGCTCTGGGGCGCAGGTGCTGGTCGCGGCCGGGGCGCCTGGCGTTTTTGAGGTTCAGCAGCCGGCAGTGGCCGGGTTTGGCACGGCGGCTCCGGCAATCCTGGTGTTCGATTTTGCCGATGTGACCGTGCTGCCTGGCGTAGTCGTCACCGTCAAAGGCAAGCGCGCCTTGGCCTTGCTGGCGGCGAACAAGATCTCCGTGCAGGGCAGCATCGCGGCCAAGGGCGGCAACGGCACCGCGGGCTCAGTCAATGTCGCAGGGTCAGCGGGCTCAGCGGGCCCCGGCGGCTGGGCGGGCGGCGGATTCGCCAATGGCGGCGGCTGTAGCGGAGCCAACGGCGCAGCCCTGGGCCCCGGAGCGGCGGCGGCGGCCAGCTGCGGCCAGGCGGGCGGCACAGGGGGCGACGGCCAAAGCGGCGCAGGCGGCGGCGGCGGCGGTGGCTCCTGTGGCGGTGGGGGCGGCGGCGGCGGTGGTCGCGCCGGCAGCGGAGAGAGCGGGCTCGGCGGCTCCCCGGGCAGCCAAGGCAGCAGCGGCAACGGCTACCTAAATTATCCAGGCGGCAGCGGTGGTTCGGCGTGCTTGGCTGAGCCGAGCCCCAGCGGCCCCTCGGCGTTTTTCGCCAGTGCTGAACAGCTGATTGGCGGCAGCGGCGGGGCGGCAGGCGGCTTTGGCCAAATGGGCGGCACCGGCGGCAAAGGCAAGAGCAGCAAAGACACGGGGTTCGGCGGCCTGTCCGGCTACGCAGGCGGGGCCGGCGGCGGCGGCGGCGGCGGTGGCGCGGTCATGCTCTGCGCCGGGGCCGGCATCACCTTGCCCGCCAGCGGGGCCGTGGACGTTTCTGGCGGCCAGGGCGGCAGCGGCGGCAGCCCAGAGAGCTCCAAAAGCGGCAGCAAAGGCAGCGTCTTGACCACCGTGCCCACGGGTGGCGGCGGTGGCGGCGGTCGCGGCAGCGCCGGCGGCGGTGGCGGCGGCGGCGCCGGCGGGATCGCCCAATTGATCAGCCCAAACCTGCTGATCCAGGGCTCCATCATCGCTTCAGGCGGCGCAGCGGGCGGCGGCGGCTTTAGCTTTGGCAGCGGTGGCAGCGGCGGCCCCGGGGTGGGCGGCGGCTCCATGGGCGGGACCGGAGGCAACAGCGGCGCCGGCGGCAAGGGCGGCCTAGGCGGCGACGGCTACGTGTACCTCAGCTCGTCTGGCGCGCAAAACACCGGCATTATCAAAGGCAAGTTGGTGAGCGCGCCGTGAGGCCGCTTCCGCCCTGCGCTCTAAACCGCGGGGGCGGGCATCAGTTCAAACAGCGACATTTCCGGCATCGCCTGATGACCCAAGCGCGGCAGGCGCACAGACGCGCCAATCCCTGCATTGACATAGAGTTGCGCGTCGCCCGCCTGATACCAGCCCGCCAAATAGCGCATGCCCGCGAGGCGGGTCAGGGTCGCCGTCACGCCCGGCAAGGCAAACTGGCCGCCGTGGGTGTGTCCGCTGAGCACCAGGCGGCCGCCGTGCAAGCCGATGAGGTCAGCTGTACGCGGCTCGTGAGACAGCACCAGCGCCTGATCCGGTGCCGCCACCTGGGCAAAGGCGCGCTCTGGGTCGTCGCGATCGGTAAAGCCGTCGTCGATGCCCACCACGGTCAACTGCCGGCCACCCAGATCTAACACCGTGCTCTCATTAACCAATGTTATCACCCCCTGCTTCTCCAGCATCCGCCGAATCCCCAGGGCGCCGCTGTAGTGGTCGTGGTTGCCCAACGTCGCCACCAGCGGCCGCGGCAGCCCGGCGATCCAGGCCTGCAGCGCGTCCAGCTCAGACAGGGAGCTGTTCAGATAATCCCCTGTCAGCACCAGCAAATCCGGCTTGGCCGCGTGGGCAAGGCGCTGGGCCTCCAGCAGCGTTTCTGGCGCCGTACCCCAACCGACGTGGATGTCGCTGAGCTGGGCCACGCGCAAAGGCTGGCGATCCTTCCACATTTTTGCGCCGCGAAACAGCGAGCGGTGGTTGCGCTGGGTCACCAAACCCGCGGGATGGGCGTGGGCTTCACCCGCAGCGACCAGACCGCCTGCCACGGAGACCCCGGCCGCCGTCATGGCGATGTGGCGCAGAAAAGTCCTCCGATCCATGCCTTGCCTCCGATCTATGCCATCGTTGGGTGGCGTGCCGCCGATCAACCGGCCAGCGCCGGCGTCGCGGGACGTCCAACGGCATAGAACGCGTCAGGGCGCAAAATGATTCCGTTCAGCTCGCACGTGTCGCCACGTCTCTGACCGCCTGCGCCAGCAACTCCGCGTGCGAGCGCAAGAACTGGTGGTTGCCGCCTTGGGCCCAGGCCAGCCGCACGTCCGGCCTCGCCGCGGCAAACGCCCTTTGCACAGCCAGCGATTCCGCCGTGGTCCCCGTGGCGCACAACAGCCGGGTCCGCTGCGGCAGATGCTGAAGATCCGCAGGCGTGGTGCGGTCTTGGTTACCTGATCGCACTTCCGCGGCGGTTCGCGGGGCCAATTGCAGCAGACTGCGGCGGATGCGCTCCGGCAAGCCCTGCCAAAAGCCCGGCCCGTTCCAGTAGTCGACCAGCCACTGCATCGCCGGCTCCGCGTCCCCCGCCTCAAAAAGCTCAACGCAGCGGCTTAGTTCCCCCAGCACCTCCTGGCTGCCGTGGCCGCGAATCAGCCCCCAACAGATCGGTTCCGCCAAGACCAGCGCGTCCAAATCGCCGGGATGCGCCAGGGCCCAGTGCAGCGCCGCCAGCGCGCCGTAAGAGTGGGCCACCAGAATCCGCGCCCCCGTTTGGGCCATGTGCTGACTGAGCCAGGGCAAATCGATGTCGAGCGCGGCGATCTTTGGCCCAGCGTGGGCACCAAGGGGGGGCAGCGACGGCGCGTGAACCTCTAGCTCAGGCTCCAGCAGCGCCCGCAGCGCCTGCCAAGCCGCAGGGCTATCGGCCGAACCGTGGACCAGCAGGACCGCTGGCTTGCGAGGCTGGTTCATCGGCGCGTTCCTCTGCGGCGACCGCTCTACGGCGTGCAGCCCGGGAAGTTTACATGAACGCAGGTGCTGTTGAAGGTGTTGCAGACGTCGGCGGTGCACTTGTTGTTGTCGTTGCAGTCCAAGTCGGCTTTGCACTGCTGATTGGGGTTGCAGCCGGCGATGGGCGGGTAGATGCAGCTGCCGTTGCTGACATTGCACAGGTTGGTGGTGCAGACGTTGCTGTCTTCGCAGTCCGTGTTGACCGTGCACAACGGCGTGGCGTTGCAGTTCTGCAGGTTCTGGTAGATGCAGGTGCCGCTGTAGCTGTTGCACACTTCCAAGGTGCAGGGGTTGTTGTCATTGCAGTCCGCGGCGCTCTTGCAGCCTGGGCCGCAGCCCTGAATCGCTTGGTAGGTGCACAGGCCCGACTGCGGCTGGCAGACATCGCTGGTGCAAGAATTGCCGTCGCCACACTGTTTGGCGCTGCCCACGCACTTGCTGGCGGTGCACTTGTCGCCCGTGGTGCAGTAGTTGTTGTCCGAGCAAGCCGCGCCTTCGGCCGAGCTCTGCACGCACTTGCCGCCCGTGCATTTGTCCGTGGTGCAGAGGTTGTTGTCGTTGCACTGGCTGTCCTGGCTGCAGTTGGCGTTGCAGTTTTGGATCGGCTGGAACTGGCACGATCCCGCCTGACCGCCGCCGGGGCCGCCGCCGCCCTGGTTGTTGCACGCATCGTTGGTGCAAGGGTTATTGTCGTTGCAGACCACGGGCTTGCCGCTGCACTTGCCGGCCGCACAGGCGTCGCCCGTCGTACACGCCACGCCGTCGCTACAGGCCGTGTTAGCCGGCGCGGGCGCGCTGAGGCACTTGCCGGTGTTGCCGTCACAACTGTCCAGCGTACAAGCGTTGTTGTCGTTGCAGCCCACCGCCTTGCCGGAATTGCACTTGCCCGCGCTGCACAGGTCGCCGGCCGTGCACGGGTTGCCGTCGTCACAGGCCGAGCCAGTGACCAGCGTATACAAGCACTTGCCCAACACGCAGGCGTCCACGCTGCAGCCGTTGGCGTCGTCGCAGTCCTTGGTCGCGGCGCAGACCTTGCCGCAGCCGGCAATCGCGCTGTGCAGGCAATTTCCGCTGACTTTGTCGCACGAATCGGCGGTGCAGGGGTCAAGGTCGTCGCACGGCGCCGCTTTGCC
>JBIKTV010000006.1:0-37990 GCA_044347905.1 Myxococcota bacterium | reverse complement strand
GTGGCGGTTCCGGCCGCTGTTCCGGCTGCAGCGGAGCCCGCCGCTCCGGCCACCGTAGCTGCCGAGGCGGCAGAAGCGCCGCCGCCAGCGGAGCCAGCGCCCGCTGAAGCCGAGGCGGCACCTGCGTCCGCCGAGGCGGCGCCGGAGGTATTATCTTGTGATGACGGTGCTTTGCTCATCGAGACCGGCGAACTGCGTTTCCGCAGGGGCCCGGAGCCGCGACCAGAATGGAGCCAGCCGCGACCAGTCCCTCCACCTACCGCAGTCCCGGCCTTCTGCATCGGCAGGGATGCCGTGACAGCCCAGACATTCGCGGTAGCCATGGCCGACGGTGCCTGCAAACCCTCTCAAGGCAACGCGGTCAGCAAGGGTGACGAGCACCGGCCAGTCAACTTCGTCAGCCGGAATTGCGCGCAGGAGTACTGCGAGTCCCTAGGCGGCAGCTTGCCGACAATTGCCCAGTGGGAACGCGCTATTCGCTCCAAGGACCGACCGAACATCCAGTCCAACACTTGGGAGTTGGCCGCCGATACCTTTCCGTTTGCCGTCTTCGGCGACGCCCCAAATTCCAAGACCAAGCCAACCTATGGGTTCTTCAACACGATCCTTGGCAAGCGGCCCCGCAGCTACCGGCCCCACCTGAGCTGGAACAAAGACAGCACCGTCGCCGCAGGCCACATCGCCACCTCCTTCCGCTGCGCCTGGCCAGCCAAATCCTCAAGGACTACGCCCTAAACGCCACGCCGACTTACTCTCAAGCCCGACCTTGGGTCTACCTGTTAGCAGCCCATCGGCCAAGCCACTCCTTGGCCCTGCCGGCACCAGCCGCAACAGCGCCAACAACGCGGCCGCTTCGGCGCCCCGCAAGGCCGCCACGGAATCGACGTATTTCAGATTACTTCCAAAGGCTTGGCAACAAAAGGCCGGTCGCCTGGATGCCTATGGAGCGGTGAGTCGGTCTGCAGGGCCGCGCGCTTGTGACCCGCCGAGCAGCAAAGGGCTGTTCGAGCTTATGTCCGTGGCCCTTACTTCGCGCAGGCGCCCGCCGTCACGGCCTTGCCCTTCCAGCAGAACGCCGCGATCTCCGTCGATTGCTTCTTGGCGCCGTAGCCCGTGCTGGAAAGGATCGCGATGTTGCACTGGGTGGGCTTGGCGTCCAAGGCGTTGCGCATTCCGTAGGCCAGCATGCTCAGCTTGGTCGACTGCCCCACGGTCAATTCCTTGAGCTTGGTGCCGCCGAGGACCATCGGCGTATCGACGATCTCTTGGTCGGCCACCTTGCACTCAAACTTGCTGGACATCATGGCTTTGGCGTCGACGGCGGCGGACAGCTTGGCCATCACGTCAAAATTCATGTAGAATTTGCCCTTTGCCTCGCCGATGCTCCACTTCTTTACGGTGAGCTTGGCCCCGCTGAGCTCCACCGGGCTGGCCGCGACGGCCAGGTTGGACACACCCAGCGAAAGACAAACCAACGCACCCAAAACAAGCTTGATCATGGAGAATTTCCTCTGCGGAACGCCGCCGCGAATTGGAGATCAGGCCCCGCGTTTGCCTGGGATCCCCCGATCCCTCAAGGCGCACGTCGCTGCGGCAAGCACCGCGCCGCGGCTGGAAGCCGGGCGAAGTATGGTGGACTGGGCGCAAGCGTGTCAAACCTTGGGGTCGGCACACCGGGGTGAGGATCCAGAGGGGCGGTCCAGGCCTCGCCGCGGCGCTGCCGGCCATGGAGGCGGTGACTTTAGCCAGTTTGACAGGGCCAACAGGGGACATCCTGCGGGGCCGGAGCGCTTGCGGCCCACCCATTCAGTTAAGAATTTGGGGGGTAGCGGCGCGGGGCCAGGTTTTCAGGGGTCCCTTTCTTGACCCCTGAATTGGAACCGCGCCCGCCCCGCCTTGACGCCGGTCAAGCGCCCCGCGTACGGTTTCTGCCGGCGTTGCCCTGGCGCCGCGCCCGCAGGAGCTGCCGCCATGACCAAGCCGCGCATCTTTACCATGAGCGTCGCCCGCGTTTACCCGCTCTACCTCGCCAAGGTTCAGAAAAAGGCGCGCACCCAAGAGGAATTGGACGAAGTGATCCGCTGGCTGACCGGCTACGACCAAGCCGGCCTGCAGGCCCAGCTAGACACCGGCGCCGACTTTGAGCAGTTCTTTGGCCAGGCGCCACAGCTCAACCCGGCGAGATCGCTGATTACCGGCTTGATTTGCGGCGTGCGCGTAGAGGCGATCGACGACCCGACCATGAAGGCGATCCGCCAGTTGGACAAGCTGGTCGACGAGCTGTCCAAGGGCCGGGCAATGAGCAAGGTTCTGCGATCCTAGGCGATTAACCGCCTGCGGGCGGTCTGGAGGCTGGCATGAGCGGGCGCGTTCACGTATTTGCGGCGATCAGCTTGGATGGCTACCTCGCTGGCGAGGACCACGACCTGTCGTGGCTGCCGGGTGCCGACCCCAACGCCCAAGCAGAGGCCAAGCCCGCAGATGACGGTGGGTACGCCGCGCTGCTGGCCGAAGTGGGGGCGCTGCTGATGGGGCGCCAAACCTACGATGTTCTCTGCGGCTTTGCCATCCCGTGGCCCTACGGCGATCTGCCGGTGCTTGTCGCGACCCACCGGCCGCTGAGCGCCGCGGCCCCCACGGTGCGTGCCGCCGCAGGTTCGGTGCACCAACTGGTGGCCGCAGCCCAGCAAGCGGCGCAGGGCCGCGACGTGTACATCGACGGCGGGCAGCTGATTCGCCAAGCGATGGACGCGGGCCTGGTCGACACCTGGACGCTGGCTGTGGTGCCGACCCTGCTGACCCGCGGGCAGCCGCTGTGGGCCGGGCTGAAGACTCCGCAAACGCTGGTCTTGCGCGGGCAACGGCAGATGGCCAACGGCTTGCTGCAGCTGCGGCTGGCGACGGACGCGCATACCCCGGCGCCGGCGTGGTGGCAGTAGCCAGGCGACGTCTGGACGGCTTTCTACAGCGACAACACCTTGGAATTGCCGGTCTCGGGCTCGACTTCGACCACCGAGAGCAGGTCGTGGCCAAAGTACATGCGGCTATTGCTCGGGTGTACGTATAGGCCGCCGTAATTCAAGGTGTTGATGTTGATGGGTCCGGCCCAGCACAGCTTGAACAGCTTGTCTGCGCCGCAGCTGCTGTCGACGTTGCTCAGGATCTTGGTCGCCGGGTCAAAAGCGCTGATGGTCGTCGAGTTCTGCACGCCCGAGATCCACCACAGCTTGCGCACGGCGTCCCAGCCCAGGCGGCGCTCGCCCATGACGGTGGCGCTGGCGGCGGTGTAGACCTGGGTGCGGTTGCCGGTGGCCAAATCGATGGACCACAGGGCCTTGGGCTGGGTGGTCAGGGCCCAAACCTGGCCCGCTTGGATGGCAAATCCCTGCACAAAGCCGCCCAAGGCGTTGCCGGTGCCCTTGTCCAGGCTGGCGTTTTTGCTGCCCGAGCCGGTGACGACTTTGCAGGTCTTGCCGTCGGCGCTGATGCGGACGATGCCGCGGCCGTCGACGAGGGCGTTGCTGTAGCCGACCAGCATCGAGCCATCGCCGTCGACTGCAAAGCCCAAGGCGTTGGTTTGCACGGACTTGCCGGCGTCGGCCGAGGGGCACTGGCCAAAAGCCACGTCGCCGCCGCGCCACAGCAGGGTGCGGTTGCCGGTGAGCGGGTCGATGGCGATGATCTCTGGCGCGGCGCTGGCGGAGTCGTTCATCGCCAACAGCTTGCCGCCGGGGCCGGGCTGAACGTCCAGGGGCCACAGCAGATGGGGCCCGCTGCCCTTGGTCGCCGGACCGCCGCCGTCTTGGTATTGCCCAGAGATCACCCGGCGATTGCCGGTCTTGACCTCGACCGCGACGATGAGGCCCTTGCGGTCGGTGCTGCCGCTCCACGAGACGGCGGTGACAATCTCGTCCGTCTTGCTGTCGACAAAGCCGCCCTGGATGCTCACCTGCTGCAGCGTGGCGAACTTGACGCCCGTGCCCAGGGTAACGCCGGTATTCTTGAGCTCGTACGGGCGCTTGCACGGCGCAAGGCCGGACTCCAGGGCTTGGTGGGTCAAGCAGCGGCAGTCGACCGGCATCGCGGTCTTGTACGTCAGAAACTGAGGCATGTCGCAGGCATAGTTCCAGTACGCGCTCGTGGAGTCGAGGACCGAGCTGGTGCACTGGCCCTGCTGGCACGCGTTGAATTCGGCGCACTCGCTGACGGTCGGCTCGCTGTAGCAGCTGCTGCGCTTGCTGACGCCGTAGACATAGCCCAACGTCGTGCCGGCCTTGGTGATTTTGCCGCAGCTGTCGGGCTCAGAGGGCGTGCAGGTGCACTGGTCGCCGCTGCAAGCGTAGCTGCCCAGGATGCACACCGACGCGCCGCCCTGGATGCCGCAGACCTGGCCGCTGCCGCAGGTGGTCTTGACGCTGCCCCAGGTGCCGTTGGCGTTGCAGTAGCGGATGAGGCCGCCGTCGCAGAAGGTTTGGTTGGGCGTGCAGGTCTTGGCCGGACCGCTGTCGCTGTCGCTGCTGGCGTCCACAGGGGCGACGCACTTGGCGATGCCGTTGGCGATCTGGCAGCTCCAGCCAAACGAGGCGCAGTCGCTGATCACCCCCGTCGGCTTGCCCATGGCGCTGCAGCCCCAGACGTTGCCGGCCGAGCAGAAGGCCACGTTGGCGGTGCAGCTGGCCTGGGCGTCGGAGACGCTGTCGCTGATCGTGTCGCTGATGGTGTCGGCCCCCGCGTCTGCCGGCGCCGCGCAGGCTGGCACGCCGCTGACCAGCTGGCAGATCAGGCCAGCGCTGCAGCTGGTCTTGACGGTCGTGGGCTTGCCGTTGCTGCAGTACCAGATCTTGTTGTCAAAGCAGAACTGCTTGTTGGTGTCGCAGCTGGTGGGGCCGCCGTCGCCGCTGGAGTCGGGGACATCGGCGGTGTCTTTGACGTCTGCGACGTCTGGAACATCTGCGATATCAAGCGTGTCGGCAACGTCTACGTTATCGACGACCTCAGGCACGTCGGGCGTGTCGGCTACATCGGGCGCGTCGGCAACGTCTGGGTCGCCGGCCCCGTCGGCACCGGCGTCCACCGCAGCGGGCGCGCACACCGCGGCACCGCCCTGCAATTGGCACAACAGCGCGCCACAGGCGGTCTTGAGGGTGGTGGGCTTGCCAGCGGCGCTGCAGTACCAGATGTTGTTGTCCCAGCAGAAGTTTTTGCCGGCGGCGCAGCTCGTCGGTCCGGCATCAACGTCCGCCGCGTCGCCATCGCTATCGGCGGAGCCTGCGTCGGGCGCACTGTCTTCCGCGTCGCTGCTGGCCGTGTCGCTGCTGGCCGCGTCTTCCTGGGCCTGCCCATCGCTGGCGCCGCCGTCCGGGTCGCTGGCGGCAAGGCACACCGCCACCCCAGCATCGACGACGCAGTAGGTCTGGGCGGGGCACAGCTTCTGCGGCTGGGTCGGCAGGCCCGCGGCATCGCAGCCCCAAATGGAGTTGTCAAAGCAAAAGTCCTTGTTTGGAATGCAGGATGTCGGCCCTGGGCTGACGTCGCCGCCGTCCACCGCGCCATCGGCCGCGGCGTCTTCTGCCCCGGTGTCGCTGCCGCCGTCGATGGCGTCCTCTGCCGCAGTGTCCGCTCCGCCGTCGCCGCCGCCATCGGCCTGCACGTCTGGGTTGGCGCCGCCACCGTCTGCCCCGGCTCCCGCGGCGTCACTGCCGGCTGCGTCTGCGGTGCCGCCCAGGTCAACGGCGACGTCCGCTTGGCTGTCCTGCGCCGCGCCGCTGCTCGCCGGGCCGTCGCTTGCCTCGCCGTCGCAGGCTGCGAGGGCAAAGGTGCTGATGATGCAAAGGAGTTTTAGCGTGCGGAGGTCGGCTTTCATTGTCCTCAGAGCGGCTTGGTGCGGCCGCGGCAGAGCCAAGGCGGGGTCAGACCCCGCGAAGAACGGTGAGGCTGTGCGAGAAACCGCTGCACCGTGGCGGCAGCGATGGTGGCGTAGAGCTCAGATCATCGCCAGCGCACCGGCCGTCCGTCAAGGAGAATCCGCGAAACCGCCCGGCGGCGGTAGGGTTGCGCTAAGGTTGCGGCTGGCCGCAGCCCACCGACAGGTCGAGCCACACCGGGTAAATCGCGGAGCCTACCAGCCCTTAGAGAGTTCAAGCCGCAGCTGCAGAGGTTCCACAGGATGGAGGTGCCGCTGGAGCAGGGCCGGGCTGCTGGGGGTGACGCGCGACTCGTAGGCGTAGGCGATGTCGGCATCCCTCCTGTTGAGGAGATTCCAGCCTGTCAGCAGGACTTGCCAGCCTTTGGGCCAGCGCCAGCCCATATGGGCTCCGAGCAGCGCCGTGCTTTCGGCGATGATGCTCTGGTCTTCAAGGAGCGGTCGCTCGCCAAACCAGCGCAGCCGCACGCCAAGCTGAGGACCCACAGCTGGTTGCCAGGTCATCGCGGCTGCGGCGACGCCGCGCACTGCGCCGGGAATAGCTTGGCCGACCAGTTGGCCGCTTGCTTCATCACGGGCTTCGTCGCGAAAACTTGCGTCAGACCAGGCAATTTCAACTTCACCACGCAGGTACTCCCACAGGTGCAGGTGATGGGTCCACTCGAGACCGAAGCGCCGACTTGGTCTCCCCGCTTCCGTCGTGCCAGCATCGCCTACAAAGACCAGTTCTGAGTCGGCGTCGAGCCACCAGAGAGCTAAGGTGGACTGCCCGTACCCCCCTACTTCGGCCCGCAGCCCCATTTCGCCACCGCGGGTGCGCACCAAGGGGTCGGCAGCTTGCACAGGCTCGCTGGTCACCGGATCGCGCCGCGTCAATACACCGCGTCCATCGTTGCTGTGGAAGCCCAAGCCGGCCTGGGCAAAAAACTGCAGCCATGGCGTGGGTGTCCAGCGCAGCGTCAACTTTGGACTGGCAATCGCCGCGCTGCGTTGGCCCGAGTTCTGCGAAAGCTGACTCGCCACGTCAAACAAGACCGCATCGCCTCGCAGGCCCAGAACGGCCAAGAAGTCCTCGCGGATCTGGACTTGCGATTCCCCCCACACCCCAGCGCTGCTCTGGAGGATGTCGTCCTGGCGCGTCGTCGCCGCCAGCACGGTGCCATCGGCCAGGGCCTTGGGCTGGCGTACCCGCTCTCGCGTTTGATAGAGGCCGTTGCGAATGATGTCGCTGCGCAATTGTAGGCCCGCACTGTTCTGCCAAGCCAACCCAGCGAGGTGCGCTTGCACAGTGTGACGGGCGGTAACGCCCAAGGTCCAGCGATCATCCGTCTGCTCAAACTGATCGCCGGCGAGCGGGTCCGTCAAGAAATAGGTGAAGTTCGAAAACAAATCCATCTTTGTGGCCACGGCATAGACCGTTGCGGCAGATTGCTGCGGGCCATCTTGGCGGCGCCAGTCCAGCTGCAGGCTCGCCCGCGAGGCCACACCACCCGTCGTGTTGTCCAGGCCGGCAAAACGCCCGATAAGCCCCTGCGAAATGGCGCTTTCGGCCACCTGGTCGGTCGAATGCCAGCTGCCGCGGTAGGCACGCGCCGCTAGCCGAAGATGGTGTGCCCCCAATTCCGCCTCGGCACTCACCACCCCATTGAGGCGCAGAAAGCCATCGCCGATTTGCCAGGGGCCATCGTGGTGCATAACCTCAAGCGCATACAAGAGCGTGCCAAGGGGCCCGCGCAAAGAGTCAGCCCAAAGTCCACGACCTCGGCCGAACTGGCCCAATTCAGCCACCATCAGCGGACTCTGGAGGGCTCGGGCCTGATGCAGCTGTGCTCCGCCCGCCGAACTGGAGTCGCCGTACTCTGCTGCGTAAACGCCCTTTTGAAAGGTCAACTTGTCTATCAGCTCAGGAATCAATGGATTTAGATCGGTGTAGCCTTGGCCGTGACCGTGCGTGGGCAAATTGAGCGGTACACCGTCGAGCCACACGGCGAAATCGGTTCCGTGGTCCAGATTGAAGCCGCGCAGGTAGTATTGATTCGCCTTGCCTCCCCCGGCGTGCTGGGTCGCCATGAGCCCGGGGACAAATTCAAGAAGTTCTGCTGTTCTTGCCAAGGGCCGGCGCCGTAGTTGCCGGAAGTACACGGCGCCCTGTGACGCGGAGTGGTCGGGCCGCTCGGCCAGTGGAGGATGGCCGCGGATCACCAGCTCGGACCGCGGCGCCGGATCGGCCAAGGTTGGAGTAGTATCCTCTGGCATTTCATCAGGTTCGTGGCCAAATGCAGGCACTGCCAGGCATAGTTGCACGCCCGCCCAAAGACCTATCGTCCTGTGCCGCAGGCCTTTGAGGCCGACAGCGATTTCCCGGGGCTTTGGGCGCAGAGTGCGTAGAACATGGCAACCGAGCTCCCGACAATTGGACGACCCCGCCAGCGCCATTTCGCCCCCGGCCGAGATCACCCCAGCCGCTGGCGGCGAGTTTACGCCGACCAGCCACCGCCGTCAACCAAGAATTGCATCGTGTTTTCAATACTATCCGCCAAATTCACCCAAAGCTGCGCCACGGACGGATCGCTGATTGCAGCAGTCCTCTACGCCGCGGCGGCCTCGACCGGGGGCTCGGCCTTGGCAGTGTGCCCGCGGCAAGAGCGCATACCAGCGCGGAATTTCTGACGTTCCTCGTCGCTCATCTTCTCCCAGCGCGCCTGCATCGCGCCGTGGTGGTGGCGGTGCCGGCCAAAACCGCCCGTCAAGATGCGGCCGAGGGCCAGCACGCCCAGAGCCTGCAGGTAGTCGATGGGCTGCGCCCCCACCACGAGACCCGGCACCAGCCAGTTCCACAGCAGCATGGTCGCGCCCCCCAGCGCCGCCACGGCCACCGCCATCATCAGCATGATCTTAAGTACTTTAAGCTTGTACATCTTCAGGTTCCTCCAGGTAATTGGTCAATCGTTCCACTCGGCGTACGCGCCGACCAGCCGCTCGCGCAGGTGCGCCACGGCGTAGCGCTTGCGTGCCAGCAAGGTGTTGATGTTTACACCCGTTTGTTCAGACAGCTCGCGAAAACTGAGCCCGTCGATTTCGTGCGCGACAAACACCGCGCGCTGCTCGGCCGGCAATTCGTCAAGCGCGGCCTCAATTTCCGCCAACAGCACGCTGCGGGCATACTCAGCTTCCGGCCCAGCACCGGGGTCCGGCAGCAGGTCTTCGAGCCACTCGCCGTCGTCCTCTTGCACGGCTGGCAACGGCAGCTCTTTCTTCTTGCGAAACCGGTCGATGATGCGGTTGCGGGCCACGCGCAGGAGCCATGCGCCGACCTGCTCAATCGGCTCGGGCAGGCGCCAAGCGTCGACCAGTTCTTGCAGTACGTCTTGCGCCACGTCGTCGGCATCGGCCGGATTGGGCACGCGCTGGCGGACAAAGTTCCGCAGGCGGGCACCCTCGCGGGCAACCACCGCGCGCAGCGGAGCATCTTGTGGGAGGATGATTTGAGGTTGCAGTGCGGTGTCCATGGGGTGAAGACGAATCTGCACCGCGCTTAGTGTAGGTCGCCGCAAAAAAAGTGCAGGCGCCGCAAATTGGCCGGGCGGTCCAGCAGCGTCGCCAATTCCCAGATAAAGCTCGAATTAGCTTGGGGATGCGCCCAACCTCGCCAACGCTTCGCGGTTGTCCAAGCAGGGACCTAGGGATAGGTCACGTCAGGGTGGGCGCGCAGCACGGGCAGCTGGTCGGCTGAAAAGTTGGCGTCGCTGTTGCCGGAATACGCGTGCTGGCTGTGCATCAGGTCCATGGCGCCAGCAGCATCCGCTAAGCCGTGCGGGCCATCGCTGTGGTAGAGCCCCAAATAGTGCCCCAATTCGTGGGCCGCGGTGCTAGCAAGCATGGCCGAGCTGGGCGGTTTGGCACTGCCGCAAGTCCCAGTCGCCACGGCGATCAGCGAGGCCGCAGTGCCGACTCGGCCTCCGCCCGGCAGCCGACTGGTGAATCCGGCCAGCGCGCGACCGGTGCCGCCTGTCGCGTCCTGACTGTGCAGACAAGGCCACAGCACGATGACCGCCAGCCGATGCGCTGCGAGCTCACCCGCTTGGTTGTGCTGCTCTTTCCAGGTGTTGTCCACCGCCGCCTGCAGGGCGATCAGACCCGGCGCAACAGGCGACGAAACATCGAGCACAGCCGGCAGGCCCTTGGTTACAGCGGAGATATCTAAAGCGGGCCGAATCCGCAAACCCACGTGGGCGGGCGCAAATGGCGCGGACAAGGCCGCGGCGAACTCGGCCAACCAAGCCGCGTCCCGAGCGTTGCTCGCCCCGGCACCCACGGCGATGACCACGTCTAGCGTGCCCGCTGCGCTCGCCGCCACCGCCGGTTCGCTGGCATACCTCAGGCGAATTTGGCTGACCTGACTGCCCAACGCCCCGCGCGGCATCGGCAGGTCCGTTGCGCAGTGGCGCAGCTGCACCCGCAGCTTGAGGGTAGCGGCGGCCGTCAAACCCCGGTCTGGGGCCGCAAAAACCCCAAGGGTATAGCCGTGCTGGGTCGACACCGGTCGCAAACAGCTGAGGCAGTGGCCGCCAGAACCAGCCGCTTCGCCGGGCCCCACCCACTGCTCGCCATCGGACCGCTCCACCTCGACCAAGCGCAGGCAAGCGGGGTCGTCGGCCTGAAAAGGCAGCGCCTCAGCGCGGACGGCGAGGTAGCGCGCCTGGGTCGGCACGGCCAGCTCAGCCGCCGCAGTCGCGCCGTCTGGAGCCACGGCCAGCAATTCCCCAGCCGTCCAGACCGGTTGCACAGGCCACGGCGCTGCAGAAGCACCGGCAGTGTCTGCGGTGGCGTCGGGGCCTGGCGGCGGCTGGCCGCTCTCCGCGCGACAAGCCAATGCGGCAAATAGAACACCGCACGCCCCTGCCAGGCGAGCCAACCGGGCCGCGGCCGAGAGGGCCAGGGAATTAGGGGTGCAATTCAGCAGCATCGCCAGGATTGTAGCGGCTGCGGAGCTCCCGCCACAAGGGCGCGCGGGAACGGTGCGCTCGGCCGGCCATTCAGCGCGGACAGGCGTCGAGCACGCCGCTCTTGCACGCTGCAGCCAGGGCCGCGTCAGCCCCGGCCGGCTGCGGCTGGGTACTCTGCAGGCGCGCGCAGCCTTCAGCCTCGCCCAGGGTACACGCGCGCAGGTACAGGGGCCCCGACACCTCGCCGCTGGCGGGGTTCTCGCTGTCTTCGTCGGCCTGCTTGCCCGCCGCCACGCACGAGCGAGCGTCGCCGGCTTTGCAGCCGCTCTCGCGCAAGCCCATGGCGCGCTTGGGGTCGTCTGGCAGCTTGCGGCCATAACCCTCGCACAGGTCGCCGGCCATGCGGCAAGCGGCGCCGTTGCCCTGCTTGCAGGCCGCAGTCAGCAGCTGCATGGCCTTCTTGGCTTGGCCGCTGCCCTGGCCATCTTCGGCCTGAGAAACCTCATAGCACGCCACCGCATCGCCGCCGTCACAGGACTTTTTGGCGGTGGCCTTGATCTTGGCCGCAGCCTCGGCGGCCAGCGGCGGCAAGTCCAGGCCCATGTAGCGCACCTGCAACAGGGCGGCGCAGGCATCCACGCGGCCGCGCTCGCAAGCCGGTGTCAGCACATCGGCGGCTTGGGCGTGCAGGCTCAGGTCGCGCAGCCGCCGGCCCAGGCTGACACAGGTGGCGTCGTCGCCGCCCGCGCACTTGACCCGCTCGGCGCGCAGCCCGGTGCGCTCCGAAGGCGCGGTGCACGCGGCCACGCGCAGCCGATAATCGCGTTGGTTCTTACAGACTTGTTCCAGGGTCGCCGCCACCTGGGCGTCCTCAGGCAACGCCGCGGTGACGATCCACGCGCGCGCCAGCGGCACGCAGGCCGAGTCGTCGAGCTTGCACATCGCCAGGCGCTGCTGCACGGCGCCCGCCTCGTCTCGCGCTCCGCCCACACCCGCCATGTACAGGTCGTGAGACAGGTTGCACGCCGACATCCGGCCAATTGCACAGGCTTTAGCGCACACTCCGCGCGCCGTCGCCGCGTGGGCGTGGTCGCCCGCGACCTTGAGGCGGCCCTTGTCATCGCGCAGGCGCAGCACACAGCTGGCGCAGTCGCCCGCATCGCAGGCCTGGGCCAGCCAGGAGTCGGGATCGCCGCCGGCCAGCTTCTGCTCGGCCGCATGGGCGGCGCAGGCCCGCGCCACCTTGGCGGTGCACTTGGCCACTCGCGAGCTGGCATCGGCCAAGTCTCCGTAGGTCTTGGCGATCCACGCGCAGGCCGCGGCATCGCCGCCGCCCTTGCAGGCCGCCTCCAGCGCCGCCGCCGCTTCTTCGTCGGCCGTGGCCCCGGCGCCGCCCGCGTCGAGCCCAGCGGCCACCTTGGCGCAGTCCAGACCTTGGGCGCAGGCCTTGGCCGCGGCGCGGGCCATGCGCAGCTTGAGCCCGGCCGCCTGATCGGCGCTGGCGGTCTTGATGCGCCGCTCCAGCAGCACGGCCACCACCTGGCACGCGCCCTTCTGACCGGCCGAACACGCCGCCTCAAACTCGCTCGACCGCGCGGTCAGGTCGCGGCCAAAGCCGTCGATGGCCAAAAACTGCAGCAGCGGCCCGCATGCCGGCGCCTTGCCCGCCAGGCAGCCCGCCTCCGCAGAGCAGGCCAGCTGCACGGGATCGCCCTGTGGCGAGGCCTTGAGCGCCGCCAAGCAAGCGCTGGCATCCGCTTGGCAGGCGGGCAGCCGATCGGTCGGCTCGCACTTTGGCGCAGCAGCGGCGACCCCGGCGGCAAGCGCGGAGCCGACAAGCCAAGCGTTCAAACCAATAATCATCCCAACAGCTTGCCTCATATGTACCCCACCTGACACCGCGCGGTGCCCTGTAAGCCGAAACCTGACCGGACGCACACCGCCTGTACAGGTCGGTATGCATCCGGTCAGGTCGGTCGTTCGTCGACGGCGAGGACAGCCAAGGCCACCCGCGCCGCCGCTCCCACTCCTACTCTGCGGGTTCTGCTACTTCGCGGGTTCGGCCTTGGCTGCCGGCTCCTGCTTGAGGATCTTGAACTCGACGCGGCGGTTCTTCTGGGCGTCTTCCGGGGTCTTCTCCGGGGTGATGAGCGGCTTGGTCATGCCCCAGGCCTTGGTGACCAGGCGCTTCTTGTCGATGCCCGCCTTGATCAGGAACTTCATCACCGCTTTGACGCGGCCTTCAGACAGCTTCATGTTCGGCACCGGCTTACCGTGCAAGTCGGTGTGGCCTTCCACGCTGACCAGCTGGATCCGCGGATACTCCTTGAGCACCTTGGCCACTTCATTGAGCAGCGGGAAGCTGTCTTTGACGATGACCGACTTGTTGAACACAAAGTTCACCTGCTGCAGGATGACCAGCGCGTCGTCGGTGACCTGCACTGCCGCGTCCGGGCAGCCGTCTTCGTCCTGGTAGGAGTTGACGGTCTCGGGCACGGTCGGGCACTTGTCCACGCCTTTGCACTTGGACTTGTACTTGGCCAGCAGGTTTTCGGCGGCTACCCAGTCGTCGCAGACGCCGTCCTTGTCCTGATCCGGGTTGCGATCCGCGGGGGGCGGAGGCGGCGGCGGAGGAGGCGGCGGCGGCGGCGGGGGCGGCGGAGGCGGAGGAGGCGGCGGCGGCGGCGGCGGCGGGGGCGGGGGAGGCGGCGGAGGCGGCTCGGCCTTGGGCGAGTAGTGAACGCCCAGCACAAAGCGCATGTCGGGGCTGCCCACGCCCGAGGTCAGGCCCGCGCCGCCACCGGCCATCACCACCAGGTTGTCAGACGGGTACCAGCGGGCGCCGACCGTCGCTTCCATCGGCTGCTGGGCATCGGTCGAGAACGGCGCGCTCAGGCTGGTCAGCCCGCGCACTTCGGCCACCAGGTCGACGCTGTTGGGCACCACGCCGTACCAGGCCCCCAGGCGCGCCTCGAGCTGATTGGCCAGGTCGATGTTGTGGATCTTGTCGCCATTGCCCAGCACCGAGCCGAGGTTCAGGGCCACACCGGCCCCGCCAAAGCTAAAGCTGCCCATCACGCCGGGGGTAAAGGTCACGCTGTCGTGGCCGGTGTAGTGGTCAAACAGCTTGCCCGTCGGCAGCACAATCGAGGCGTTCAGGCCGATGATCACGTTGCCGCTGCCAGACCGGTAGAGCCGAGCCCGCGGCACCAGGCGCACATCGCCCAGCGCAAAGCTCGCCGGCCCGTCAAAAGGGCCAAACGAATTGCCCGCCTGGTACGGCACCACCGGCACGTCAACGCCCACGGCCAGCCAGTCCTTGATGCCCATCGAGCCGACCAGCGACAGCCCAAGCCGCTGGCTGACCACGTCCTGGACCTTGGTGGTCGTGCCGTCGGCGGCCTTGAGGCGCAGCACCACCGGGTTAAGCTGAAAGTCGCTGATCAGACCGACGCTCCACGGATACTTGTAGCTGGTGTTGCCGCGCTCGACGCCGATTAGGTCGTGGGCAAACGGCGACGGCCGAAAGATCTGCGCGTCGAGCTGGTAATCCTCGGCCGCCACTGCCGGCACAGCCACCAGCGCGGGCACAGCCACGGCCGCAGCGACCAGCAGCACCGCCGCAGACGCGCCCTGCCGCCGACGCCGCACGCCGTACAGCGCCGCCATCACCAGCAGCATCAGCCCGCCGATCGGCGCCTTGCCAGCGCCCACCGGCGAGGCCGAGCACGGGCCACCGGTGATGACCAGCTCTTCCACCTGGCAGGCGTCGCCGATGGCGTTCTTGTCCCAGTCGAACTGGTCGGGGTTGTACTTGTTGGGGCAGTTGTCCTCCGCGTCGGGCTTGGTGTCGATGTCGGAGTCCTTCTTCTCCCACAAGCACTTGGCGCTGCAGCCGTCGTCGGCCTTGGTATTGCCGTCGTCGCAGGTCTCGCCGTACTCGACCTTGCCGTTGCCGCAGGCGTCGGTGGCGGTCTTCTCGACCTGGCAGGCGCTGTCGCAGCCATCGGCGGCCTTGGTGTTGGCGTCGTCGCAGCTCTCGCCGTACTCGACCTTGCCGTTGCCGCAGACTTCCTTGCCGGTTTTCTCTGGCATGCAGTCGGCGTTGCAGCCGTCTTTGGCGGCGGTGTTGCCGTCGTCACAGCGCTCGCCCAGTTCGACCTTGCCGTTGCCGCACACTGGCACTCCGGTGGTGGTCTCGGTCTGGCAATTGGCGCTGCAGCCGTCGCCGTCTTTGGTGTTGCTGTCGTCGCACTGCTCGCCGCCCTCGGTCTTGCCGTTGCCGCACACGGCGCTGGCCGCCTCAGACAGGCACACGGCGCTGCAGCCGTCGCCGTCCTTGGTGTTGGCGTCGTCGCACTGCTCGCCCGTCTCCAGCTTGCCGTTGCCGCAAACCGCAGCCGTGCCGCCTTCAACCATGCAGGTCTTGCTGCAGCCGTCGCCGTCCTGGGTGTTGCCGTCGTCGCACCACTCGATCTTCCAGGCCACCTTGCCGTCGCCGCACACGATCTTCTCGCAGGCGCCGATGCCCATCATGTCGCTGCAGTACCAGCCGCTCTCGACGCCGCAGGCCTTGCTGCAGCCGTCGCCGTCCGCGGTGTTGCCGTCGTCGCACGCTTCACCGGGCTCGGGCACGCCGTTGCCGCAGACAAACGTGCCCTCGATCAAGCACTTGGAGCTACACCCGTCGCCGTCCTTGGTGTTGCCGTCGTCGCACCACTCCAGGGGGCTGGCCAGCTTGCCGTCGCCGCAGACCGCCTTTTCGCACTTGGCCGGCGTCTGGTTGCAGACCCAACCTTCTTCCAAGGTGCAGGTCTTGCTGCAGCCGTCGCCGTCGGCGCTGTTGCCGTCGTCGCAGAACTCGCCAGGGGCCGGCTTGCCATCGCCGCAGACGAACGGCGGCTCCACGTAGCATTTGCTGCTGCAGCCGTCGCCGTCGGCGGTGTTGCCGTCGTCGCACAGCTCAAGGGGGACCGCCGTTTTGCCATCGCCGCACACGGGTTTGGCGCAAAGCGACGGGTAGTCCACGCACAGGTAGCCGCCTTCCAGGTGGCAGGTGCTGCTGCAGCCGTCGCCGTCTTTGGTGTTGCCGTCGTCGCACCACTCGCCCAGGCCGGGCTTGCCGTCGCCGCACACGGAAACCGGGGCCTCCACAGTGCATTTGGCGCTGCAGCCGTCGCCGTCTTTGCTGTTGCCGTCGTCGCACTGCTCGCCCGGGTCGGGCTTGCCGTCGCCGCAGGTGCCCGTCGGGCTCTCTGGCAAGCACACCGCGCTGCAGCCGTCGCCGTTCTGGGTGTTGCCGTCGTCGCAGGCCTCGCCGATCTCGATCTTGCCGTTGCCGCACACCGCGCTCGGCAGCTCGGTGCTGCACTTAGCGCTGCAGCCGTCGCCGTCTTTGGTGTTGGCGTCGTCGCACTGCTCACCGGCCTCGACCTTGCCATTGCCGCACACCGGGCCGACCGGGCAGTTGAGCTCCACCTGGCAGGTGCTGCTGCAGCCGTCGCCGTCTTTGGTGTTGCCGTCGTCGCACCATTCATTGGAGCCGGGGATGCCCTGCATCATCGTCAGCTGGATCACGCCGTCGCCGCACACCGCCTTGACGCACGCCGTCGGCGCCAACTGGCAGTACCAGCCGGCTTCGGTCACGCACTTGGCGCTGCAGCCGTCGCCGTCCTTGTTGTTGCCGTCGTCGCAGATTTCCACCGGCATTTCGGTCACGCCGTCGCCGCAGATCGGCTTGATTTCCGCCAGGCAATTGGCGCTGCAGCCGTCGCCGTCTTTGGTGTTGCCGTCGTCGCACTGCTCATAGGGTGCCCAGGCTTCGCCGTCGCCGCACACCGGCTTGGCGCAGTTGCTCTTGACGCCCTCGCACATGTAGCCGGCCTCGATCTGGCAGTCCTTGGAGCAGCCATCGCCGGCGGCGTTGTTGCCGTCGTCGCACCACTCGCCCACGGAGACCTGGCCGTCGCCGCAGGAAGCCGGGCACTCCTTGACGCAATTGGCGCTACAGCCGTCGCCGTCTTTGGTGTTGCCGTCGTCGCAGGTCTCGGCGGGGAACATCGGCATGCCGTCGCCGCAGACCGGCTTCTTGCACAGCGAGGGCGCGCCCATGCACACATAGCCGGGCTCCAGCCCGCACTTGGCGCTGCAGCCGTCGCCGTCTTTGGTGTTGCCGTCGTCGCAGAATTCGCTCAGCAACAGCTTACCGTCGCCGCACACCGCCGGGCCCGCTTCGACCTCGCAGTTGGCGTTGCAGCCGTCGCCGGCCTTGGTGTTGCCGTCGTCGCACTGCTCGCCAAACGCCACCTGGCCGTCGCCGCAGCCGCCCACGGGGCCCTCGGGCAGGCACTTGGCGCTGCAGCCGTCGCCGTCTTTGGTATTGCCGTCGTCGCAGATCTCGCCGACCTCGAGCTTGCCGTTGCCGCAGGTGCCCACGGGACCTTCGACCTTGCAGGCGCTGCTGCAGCCGTCGCCGTCCTTGGTGTTGCCGTCGTCGCACTGCTCACCGGCGTCGGGCTTGCCGTTGCCGCAGCCGCTGCTGCTGCCGCCGCAGATGTTCTCTAGCTGGCAGGTGCTGCTGCAGCCGTCGCCGTTGGCGGTGTTGCCGTCGTCGCACCACTCGCTGGCGCCGGCGAAGCCCTGCTCGAGTGTCAGCTGAATCTTGCCGTCGCCGCAGGTCGCCTTTTCGCAGCTGGTCGGCATCAACTGGCAGTACCAGCCGGCTTCGGTCACGCACTTGGCGCTGCAGCCGTCGCCGTCCTTGTTATTGCCGTCGTCACAGCCTTCAACGCCCATGACGAGGACACCATCGCCGCAAGGCGGTAGCACCTCCACCAGGCACTTGGCGCTGCAGCCGTCGCCGTCCTTGGCGTTGTTGTCATCGCAGGTTTCCCAGGGAAAATCCTGCACTCCGTCGCCGCAAACCGGCTTCTTGCACTTGGACGGGATGCCCTCGCAGCCGTAGCCCGCTTCCCAGCCGCAGTCTTTGCTGCAGCCGTCGCCGTCTTTGGTGTTGCCGTCGTCGCAGAACTCGCCCGCCACGATCTTGCCGTCGCCGCAGATGCCCTTGCACTCGACCTTGCACGCCTTGCTGCAGCCGTCGCCGTCGATGGTGTTGCCGTCGTCGCAGGTTTCCAGCGGCCAGTCGGGCTCGCCGTCGCCGCATACCGCCTTCTTGCACATGGAGGGATTGGCGCCAAAAGCCTGGCAGATGTAGCCGACCTCGATCTTGCAGGCCTTGCTGCAGCCGTCGGCGTCTTTGGCGTTGCCGTCGTCGCAGGCCTCGCCCAGCGACAGCTTGCCGTCGCCGCACACCGCCGGCTTGCTCTCTTCTTGGCAATTGCTGCTGCAGCCGTCGCCGCTGGCGGTGTTGCCGTCGTCGCACGTCTCGCTGGGGTCGACCTTGCCGTTGCCGCAGGCGTAGACCTTGCAGACGCTGGGCGCCGCGCCGCTGCAGTTATAACCAGGCTCTTCGCCACAGCTTTTGCTGCAGCCGTCGCCGTCTTTGCTGTTGCCGTCGTCGCAGCTCTCAGCGGCCTGAACGGTGCCGTCGCCGCAGGCGCTGTAGCACTTGGAGCCGGTGCCAAAGGCGTTGGGCAGGCTGACCAACAGGCCGTCGGGGTTGAGCGAGCCGCCCACCGCGTTGTAGACGACGACCGTAATGGTGTTCTGGCCGGCCTTGTACAGGGTGCTCGGCCAGGTGCCAAAGTTCAGACCGGGGCCCTTAAAGCCCGAGCCGGTAAAGCCGGTGCTGACGCCGTTGATCAGGACGTCTTTGATCTCATTGTCGGCCCACACGGTGCCGGCCAGCACGGTGCCGGCGGCCGCTTCGGCGCTGGGGATCGAGAAGGTCGCGCTGTAGTAGGTCAAGGTGTCGGGCGGCGTCGAGGTCGCGCAGCCCTTGCGGTTGATCCACTGGCTGCCCGCCGGCGCATCGATCCAGGCGCCGGGCGCGCAGTTTTCTGCCACGGTGGCCGGCGCGCTGACGCCGCCCAAGGTGTCTGACCAGGTCCACACCGCGTCTGGGCCGCCGGCAGTGGCCGCCGCGCCCTTGCCGTCCGAGCCGGTGTTCAAGTTGGGGGCATTGTGGCAAACAAAACCCGCCTCGATGGTGCAGACGTCCGAACAGCCGTCGCCTTTGCCCTGGTTCTTGTCGTCGCAGGCCTCGCCGGCATCCAAGACGCCGTTGCCGCAGGTCGACGCGCCCTTGGTGCACACAGACGGCGAGCCCTTGCAGGTGTAACCCTGGCTGATGGCACAAGACGTCGTGCAGCCGTCGGCGGAGTCGTTGTTGCCGTCGTCGCACTGCTCGCTGTCGGCGTCGAGCTTGCCGTCGCCGCACCAGCCGAGCTTGGCAGAGCCGCTGGTGGTCGAGCAGTCCTTGCAGCCCGAGAAGCCAGAAGCGAAAATCGCCGTGTCCAGCTGGTCGTCGCCGGCGTCGCACACCACCATCGTCAGCGTGTGGTTGGTCACGGTCGGGTCCAGCGCCATCGCCAAAGACAGGCGCGGCGTGGTGCCGTTGAGCTGGGTGGCCTTGCTGGCCTCGGCGTTGACGTCGCACACGGCCAAACCATTCTCGAGTTTGCAGCCGGAGATGACGCTGTTGCCGCTGAAGAACGGGCCGTTGATGCTGATGGGCTTGCCCTGGCCGTCGAGGGCGACGTTCTTGCCGTCGATGAAAATGCCGACGACGTCGTTGAACTGCTGGCCGACGAACTGGGGGTACTCTTCGCTGCCGACCACAAACTCCATCTGCACGCCGTTCTGGCCGGGGGCGAGGGTGAAGGTGGCGTCGAGGCGCGCGGCGTCCTGGAATTCAAACCCGGGGGCGATCTGGCCGCACAGGTTGTCGCCGGGGAGGCCAAACTTGCCGCCCGTGGCGTTGGGATCGCTGTTGGGCGGAACCGCGCCGGCGACCTTGCCAGAAGACAGCACAATGCCGTTGGCCAGCCCCAGCAGGCCAGCGCTGTAGGTGCCAGCGGCTTCTGCGGCCCCCTTGAACGTGGCGGAAAGAATGTTGAGGCCGCCCGAGCCAAACAGCGCCTTCGCCAAGGCGTCTGCGTTGTTGTCCGGTTTGATTTCCAGAGCTCTCGCGGGCAATGCCGCCAAGCACAGGCCCAGCACAGCCGCAGCGGCTGCGCGTCGATTCCAATTTTGCACGTTCCCTCCCAACCCAATATGTCGACCCGCGGGTCCGGCGCTCAGCCTGAACTCGCCTGCGCCCCGCCGGCAGCCAACGCTTTTCAGCGGCTGCGGCGCGTGCGCACCCCGCGCGGAGGCGGAGCTGCGGATATTGGCATAGTCAAGGCGCCGTGGCAAATCTATGACAATTTGTGGGCGAGCGGCGGCCTGTTGGCAGATGAGGGTGCGATCAGCCCGCAATTTCATGGGCAAGATGCTCCCTACCGGAGTGTTTGACAGCTCTCTGTGACGGGGGGCCGCGCGCCAAAGTTGCACTAGATGACCGAACGCTCAGGCCTGCTTCCACCGCCGCCCAACAGAACGGCATCTCACATCACCACAGCAGCATCCCACTTCCAGCGTCCTATCGTAGAAGGGCGGCGCTCCTGACGCGAGGTTGATCGTGCGAACAAAGTTTTTGATCTTCGGGACCATCGCGGCGGCTTTGGCAGCCTGCTCCCAGCCCGTCTACCGCACCAGCAGAGAGCCGCTGCGGACCGTGGCTAGCGTCGATCTGAACCGCTATGCGGGCCGCTGGTTTGAAATCTATCGCCTGCCCAACAGCTTTGAGAACGCCGCCTGCAACACGGTCACCGCGGACTACGCGCCGCGCGCCGACGGGCTCATCCAAGTGGTCAACACCTGCGTCATGGCCGACGGTGAAGTGGACCGCAGCCGAGGCGTGGCCCGCGTGGTCGACCCAGCTAGTCGATCGCGGCTTGAGGTGTCGTTTTTTAGGCCATTTTGGGGCAACTACTGGATTATTGAACTGAGCGACGACTACAGCTGGGCCATGGTCGCCGAGCCGTCTGGCAAATACCTGTGGTTGCTCGCGCGCGTGCCAAAGCTCAGCAGCGCCGAAGAAGAGCAAGCGCTCAAGCGGATGACCGAGTTGGGATATCCCGTGGATAAGCTGATCAAGCCCGCCAACCTGCTGACCGTCCCGGGGGTTTGAGGGTGTGAAGGCGCTGGCGGCGGTCGCAGGGCTGGCAACGGCCGCCGCCACGGCCGCTGAGAATACCCTCGCCGACAAGCCCTTTTCCTTGCCGAACGCGCCCCCTATCGGCTTTGTCGCGCCGCTCCGCGAGAGGCCTTGGCGAGTAGTATTTGCACGGGCCGCTACTTCTTGCGCTTGTGGATCTTCTCCCACCTGCGCCGTTCATGCCGCGACAATTCCGGCGGCGCGGCGGTCGCCATCTGACCAACGCGCTGGAGATCGCCCAAGTCAACCGGACTATTCGCATCAATTCTAGCGATGTAGTGAACATTCAGCTCTTCAGCGAAATTGGCGACCTTCTGCAGCTGTTCGTCGTCTTGCACGGTGACGCAGACGGGGCTCTTTTCGGTGCCGATGCTGCCGGGCGGCAAATGCGAGCCCTTTTTTGGCCGTGGGCGGTTTTTCAACTCGGCTAGGCGCACGTGGCAAGGATGGTCTGGGTCGGCCACAGCGCGCTTGACCATCGCGTAGTGCTCTTGCAGCTGCAGCTCGAACGCCGTGTCGCCCACCAGCATCGAACCGACGATGTCCAGCAGATCCTCGGCCAAGGGCGTCGCGCTGGACATGGGGTCCAAGAACGTGACGTCGCCGCTGGGCCCATGATCGCCGCCGGGGAAGGAGTGGGTGATCACGGCGAGGGAATTCTTGAGGTCGCTGCGGACCACCATGAGCGTGACCTGGCGGCAGTCGCAACCTGGCTTAGGGCAATAGAACTCGATGAGCCCGTACTCGCCCGCAGGCACGGCTACCCCAGCCCGCACTTCAAAACTGCGGATGGTTTTCTGGGCGACTTCGGGTTCAATATCGAAGAATCCTACATACATGCTGAACCTACAGGGTGCGGCGCGAAAGCGCGGAGCCAGAAACTACGCCTTTGACCGGTGGGGCGTCAATTCTCTGGGCCAGGCCCCACAGGATGTGCCGCTGGCAGCACTCTATATGCCCCGCCAGTTAGGCTTACTTTTACCAACTCGCGCGTAGTTAGAAGGTGAAGCCGCAGCGGTGCGCGAGAATTCTCGCTCCTCCCCCCGCCGCAGCCTTTGCAGGGCCAGGCAATTCAGTGCGAGATCAAAATCTTTGATGCCCGCTCTCGTAATTGTATTGGCCCTGGTGCAATCGGGTAGACTGGCTGCCCCTTAGCGCCCATGGCACAGCTGCGCCCCCATTGGGCAAAGGATCCCTCGCAATGGTATCTAGAAATACAGACTTTTCTGGCGATGTGGCCAAGGGCAGCGCGCGATCCGCACAGAACGGCGACGATCACGGGCCCTACACCAGCGACCTGGACTATCTGAGCCACGAGCTCGACTGGATCCGCTGCCGCGCCCAGCGCATCGAAGCGGACCGCGCGGCTGGCGAATTCTACGCTGGCGAGCCGGAGGTGGGCTACGGTCGGCAGCGGCGCGAACGGCTGGATGCCGACACCGCCGAGCGGCTGGCCCGCCACGCGCGCATGGCCGAGCACGAGCTGCGCCAAGCCATCGACGAGCGCTTAACCCAGACCCGCCAACAGTTTTCTCAGGGCCTGGGGCCGCAGCTGGCGCTCGACAAGCTGTGCGCGCTGCACGGCCTGGATGCCTTTGAGCGCACCGTGCTGCTGCTGGCCGCCGCGCCGGGCTTCTCCACCGCCTTTGACCGGGTGTGGTCCCAGGTGGGCGGCGACAACCTGCGCAGCCTCAACGTAGAAGTGGTGCTGGCCTTTACTGAAACCAGCTTTGCCGAGCGGATTGAGCGCCGCCGCAGCTTTGTGAGCCACGCGCCCTTGGTGGCCGACGACCTCATCGAGATCGGCTACCACGGCCGGCTGCCGAGCCCCCAGCAGTTCCTGCAAATGGACGTGGAGCTGAGCCACTGGTGCTTCAGCACGCTGGTGGGCCGCGACGGCTTGGCCGATGACTTCATTGAATTCAGTGCGTTAGAGAAGCCGCGGGCCCGCTTGCAGGACGTGGTGCTGCCTGAAGCCGACCGGCGGCGGCTGCTGAGCGTCGTCGACCGCCACCACGAATACCTGCGCTGCCGCCGCGAGTGGGGCATTGACGAGGTGGTGCAGTACGGCCGCGGCGTGATGATCCTGATGTACGGCGCGCCGGGCACGGGCAAGACCATGACGGCCCACGGTTTGGCCGAGCACTTGGGCAAGCGGGTGCTGGCGGTCGACGTGCCGACGCTGATTGAAGCCCGCGATGGAGACAAGCTGCTGCCAGGGCTTTTTCGCGAAGCGCGCCAGCACGATGCGCTGCTGTTCTTTGACGAGTGCGAGGTGCTGTTCGGCTCGCGCCTGCACGGCAACGCGGTGATGACGCTGCTGCTGACGGAATTGGAGCGCTTTGAAGGGATCGCCGTGCTCGCCACCAACCTGCCGCAAATGCTCGACGAAGCGCTGGACCGGCGGATTCTGGTCAAGGTGCGCTTTGGCGAGCCTGACAGTGCCTCGCGCCTGGAGATTTGGCGCCACCACCTGCCGCCCCTGGTGCCGCTGGCCGCGGATGTCGACCTACCGGCGCTGGCGGATCGCTTTGAGCTGGCGGGCGGTTACATCAAGAACGCCGTGTTGATGGCGGTGGCCGACGCCGTGCACTCGCTGCCCGACCACCCAGAGATCAGCCACGCGATGCTAGAACGGGCCGCGCGCGACCAACTGCACCGGCCGAGCCTAGAGCGAGACGAGCTGATCTACCCCAAGACCCGCCTCGCCGATGTGATTTTGGCCGAGGGGGCGGCGCAGCAGGTGGCTGAAGTGGTGGCGGCGGCGCGCAACCGCCATGTGGTGCTGCAGCGCTGGGGGATTGGCGCTCACTTGAGCTATGGCAAGGGCGTGGTGGCGCTGCTGGTCGGGCCGCCGGGCACGGGCAAGACCTTGTGTGCCCACGCGATGGCTGCGGAGCTGGAGCGGCCGCTGCGGGTCGTGCAGGCGGGCACCCTGCGCAGCAAGTGGGTGGGCGAGACGGAGCGCAACATCGCGCGCCTGTTTGCCGATGCGCGGGCTGAGCAAAGCGTGGTGCTGATCGACGAAGCCGACGGCTTTTTGCCCGACCGCGACCAAGCCCAGCACAGTTTTGAGGTCCACGAGACCAATGCCCTGCTGGTGGCGCTGGAGCAACACGATGGCGTGGTGATTCTGGCGACCAATCGCGCAGCCGCCCTGGATAAGGCCCTGGCAAGGCGAATTGGCTGGACGGTGTTCTTTGCCAAGCCCGAGGCCCGCCAGCGCACGCGCATCTGGCAGGGGCTGCTGCCGGCCGCGGTGCCGACGGCGGGTCCGCTGGATCTCGCCGGGCTGGGGCTGCGCTACACGCTGACGGGCGGCGAAATCAAGAACGCCGTGATCAAGGCGGCGCTGCGGGCGGCGATGGAGGGTCGCTTGCTCGACCAGGCCCAGCTGGAGGGGGCGGCGATGGAGGAGGCCGGCGCGGTCGAAATTGGCAGCGGTGTAGCGGCGGATTAGGTGGTTACCATGCGACAAGGAGGCACCATGGACCGTCATCAACCTATGGAAGCGCCTGCTGTTCCGCTACCCAAGATGCGCATTACCTGGGGCTGGTGTCCGGAATTCTGGCGCTGGCGGGTGGCGGCGGTCAGCTCGCGCGGGATTACGCTGGTGGACTCCAAAGGGCGGGTGCGGATCGCCCAAGACCAGTGGCTGCCGTGGCTGGCGGGTCGCTGCGATGTGGGGGCTACCTACGTGGAAAACCAGCGGATCCGTTGCCCGGCCGCGGTGCCGCTGTTTCTGCCCGGCGATGTCAGAGAGCCCACGCCGCCACCGCGGCAGGAGCCGCAAACGCGCGCCGATGACCTGGCGACTCGGCTGCAGCAGGCCCGCGAAGTGCTGGCGCATTACCGCGTGTTGCCGGCGGTGAGCAAAGAGCCAGGGGTGCACCTGGTGTTTGACGGGGTGGCCGGCAAGGTGCAGGTCGACTACGAGCTGGGGTCGCCGCGCGGTCCCCGCTGTTCTTGCAAGGATTTTGGCCGGCAGCAGATGCTGGGGGTGCTGTGCCGGCACGCAATGGCGGCGCTGCTGCGCGATCCGGCGGCCAAGGTGATGCTGCTGCGGTACCTCGTCTAACTTCGCTCTGCGTCGCTCAATTCTACCCACACCAAGGAAAAACCCATGGCTAGTACCACGAGTCTTCAGAAAGGCGCCCGCGAGGGTCTGAGCTATCAGCAGCTGCTGCCGCTCGCGGAAATGGCGCTGCGGGCCGATGCGCCGGTGCTGCTGCGCGGGCATCCGGGAGTTGGCAAGTCGGCCTTGGCCCAGGAGCTGGCGCAGCGGCTGGGGCTGCCCGTGCTCGACCTGCGCTTGGCCCAGAAGGATCCTGCGGAATTGGCCGGCATCTACGCGCCCAACCCCGAGCGCACGGCGCTGCAGCTGCTGCCGCCTGAGTGGGCTCTGGAGCTGCGGCGACGACCGATGCTGTTGTTTTTGGACGAGATCAACGCCGCCGTCACCAAGCTGCACCAAGCCGCGGCCTACCAGATGGTGCTTGAACGGCGCGTGGGGCCTGTGCAATTTCATCCGGAGACGCGGGTGATGGCGGCGGGCAACTTGGACGGCGACCGGGCGCTGGCGATGCCCCTGTCTTCGGCTTTGCTCAACCGCTTTGTGCACTTTCGGCTGCGCGTGGATGCCGCGGATTGGCTGCTGTGGGCAGAGCAGCAGGGGCTGCACGCGCCAGTGCGGGCCTATATTGGCGCATTTGGCAGGCGCGGCGCGGATCTGCTGTACCGCAACACCGGCGAGGATGCGTTTGCCACTCCGCGCTCTTGGGCCCAGGCCGCGCGGCTGCTGGCGTTGGCGCCGACCAAGCTTGCGCCCCAATTGCTGTGCAGCTGTGTGGGCCCGACCGCGACCGAGCAGTACCTAGAGTGGCAGAAGGTGGCGGCCAAGGTGGATCCGCTGGTGATGCTCGACAAAGGGCGGATTCCAGTGCTGGACAGCGGGCCGTTGGCGGAGCCTTCTCTCAAGCTGGCGATGCTGTTTGCCGTGGCGGATCTGCTGAACCGCCAAGAGGATTTGCCGGCGCACTGGCTCGACAACTCTGCGCGGCTGCTGCAAACCAAGGGGGTGGATCCCGACCATGCGGTGCTGCTGCTGCGGCGCCTGACCCCGGCGGTGCGGCTGAAGCTGGAGCAGACGGCGAGCTTTTTGCCGCTCGCCAAGCGTCTAGTCGACGTGCAGTTGGCGCTGCTAGAGGGCGACGATGCTTAAGGGCACCAACAAGAAGGCCTCGTTGGATGCCCATCCCCTGCTGAGTGGGTCGCCAAGCTCACCGATGCGGATTCGCGGCGACGCGCCAGGAAAAAATCGATCGGTTTGTTGTGGCTGGCGCCCTAAGAAAAGCCCGCACCGCCCAGAGGATTTGCAGCACCAGCGCGTGGCGGACCTGCGGCTGCGGCTGCTGAGCCTCTACCCGTTCTGGGGCTACCTGCTGGCAGAGATGCAGATCCTGTGGGCGCCGCAGCTGCCGACCTTTGCGGCGACCGACGGCGTGGCGAGGATCTGGCTGAATCCGCAGTGGATTGCCGGTCTATCGCGCCGCCAGCTGGGGTTTGTGCTGCTGCACGAGCTGGGCCATGTGGTGCTGCAGACGCTGGACCGCGAACAGCACCGCCAGCGCCACCTGTGGAACCGCGCTGCGGATTACGCGATTAACCGCATCGTGGCGCAGATGCCTTCGCGGCCCCCAGCCAAGAGCGGTCCGGCGTGGGAGGTGCCCGTGGTCGAGCTGCCCGGCGTTGGGCGCTGCGAAATCCTGCTGGACCCGCGCTTTGACCACCTGCCGGCCGAAGGGATCTACGCGCGGTTGCTGCAAGATCCGGCGCTGGCCGGCGAGGCGGGGCCGCCGGTGGACCTGCCCGACCCGCAGCACCCGGGCACCCAGAGCTTGCCCCGTCACGGCGGCGGCTTAGACGTGCACGTGCCCGCAGCAGGAACGCCGGCGGAGCGCCAGGCCCAGCGAGACCGCGCGGTACAGCGCTTGACCCAAGCGGCCGAGCTGGCCCAGCAGCAGGAGGAGCCCCTGCCCTTTGGCGTGGACCGCTGGCTGGAATTGCAGCGCCAACCCGCCTTGGCCTGGCAGACCTTGCTGCAGCGCTACTTGGCCGATCAAGGGGCGGCGGTAGAGCGCAGCTGGGCGCGGCCGCATCGGCGCTGGCTGGCCGAGGGCTGGCTGGTGCCGGGCCCGGTGCCAGAGCGCGATGGGGTGGTGGTGCTGGCCATCGACACGTCTGGATCGATGCAACCGCCCCAGCTAGAAGCGATTGCCGCCGAGCTGACGGCGCTGGACGACGCGGTGAGCGAGCTGTGGGTGGTCTGCGCCGACGCCGAGGTGCAAGCAGTGGTGCGCCCTGGGGAGCTGCCGGCGTTTGTGGCGGGTAGGCGGTTCAAGGGCGGCGGCGGCACGGATCATCGGCCCGTTTTCGCGTGGCTGGCGCGGCAGACCTGGCGGCCAGATCTGCTGATTTGCTGTACGGATTTGCATACCACGCTGCCGGAACAGCCGCCGATGTACCCGGTTTTGTGGCTTGTGACGCCCGATGAAGATGGCGGGCACGGGCGACGCCCGGGGTTTGGCGAGGTGGTTGTGGTGGGGGGCTAGTGCTTGCTCGGATCCGGCGGTCGCACAAAGCGCACGTCGGGCAGCTCCAGTGCCAGCTCGGGTGGCTTGGTGCTGGGGGTGGCTGCCTCGCCGGGTCGAAAGTACGTCGCATCTGAGGCTGAAAACACGGCGGCGACTTTGAGATTCAAGCTGTTGGCCAGGTCCTGTCCGGCGGCTAGGACTGCGGCACGCCGCCCAGGGGTCAGTTCGTCGCCGGCAGCGGGGTCGGGGTCGAGTACCAGAAAGGCTTGCCCGCCCTTGGATTTTCCGAGTTCAGTGCCATCGCTGGTAAAGCGCACGGCGATGCGCTGGCCGATGGCGGCCATCATGCGAATCGTCAATTGCGGGTAGCCGTGGCCGACTTTGCACGGCTCGAGCGCGGCCTGCTCGGCAGCTTCGGTGGTCCGCGAGGCGTTGCGGCGGTGCGATGACATGGGGGCCTCTGCGTTGCCGGTTGGGGCTAAGGGGCAGCGTGCGCCGGACTGGGGCTGGGGTCAACGGGTTGGGTTGGTGTAGCGGCGAGAGCTGGGTTGCGGGCACCTTGCGGCGGGTTGAGTTGGACCTGACCGTCAGCCCACACTGTCATCACTGCCGACTTGCGCCGGACCTGACCGCCAGCCCACACTGTCACCCCCGCCGCCGACTTGCGCCGGACCAAACCGCCAGCCCAAACTGTCACCGCACTGCCGACTTGCGCCGGACCTGACCGTCAGCTCAAACTGTCAACCGCACTGCTGACTTGCGCCGGACCTGACCGCTAGCCCACACTGTCACCCCCGCCGCCGACTTGCGCCGGACCTGACCGCCAGCCCACACTGTCACCGCACTGCCGACTTGCGCCAGAGCTAACCGCCAGCCCAAACTGTCATCACTGCCGACTTGCGCCGGACCTGACCGTCAGCCCAAACTGTCAACCGCACCGCCGACTTGCGCCGGACCTGACCGCCAGCCCAAACTGTCAACCGCACTGCCGACTTGCGCCGGACCTGACCGTCAGCCCAAACTGTCAACCGCACTGCCGACTTGCGCATGGCCTGACCGTCAGCCCAAACTATCAATCGCACTGCCGACTCGCGCCGGACCTAACCGTCAGCCTACGCTGTTACCCCCGCCGCCGACTTGCGCATGGCATGACCGTCAGCCCAAACTGTCAACCGCACTGCCGACTTGCGCCGGAGCTAACCGTCAGCCCAAACTGTCAACCGCACTGCCGACTTGCGCCGGAGCTAACCGCCAGCCCAAACTGTCACCGCACTGCCGACTTGCGCATGGCCTGACCGTCAGCCCACACTGTCACCGCACCGCCGACTTGCGCCGGACCTGACCGCCAGCCCAAACTGTCACCCCCGCGGAGGCGGGGGCCCAGGCTACCAACTTCATTGGTATTTTGATGTTCCAGCCGACTGTCTACATCATGGCGAGCGACCGGAACGGCACGCTCTACGTCGGCGTGACGTCCAACCTGGCCCAACGCGTTGGCGAGCACAGGTCTGGAGAAATTCCCGGATTCACGCGAACTTACCGTACTCACCAACTCGTCTGGTTTGAGTGCCACAGCGACATGATGGCAGCGATCATCCGCGAGAAGCGGCTGAAGAAATGGAACCGGGCCTGGAAGCTGCGGTTGATCGAAGAGAGCAACCCAAACTGGGCTGACCTGGGCGAACTGCTTGAACCATAGCTTGTTTTAGCCTGGGCCCCCGCCTCCGCGAGGGTGACATAGCGGGGGGCGGTGCGTGAAACGGCGGGGGGCGGTGCGTGACACGGTGAGCTATGGATCCGCGCCTGGTTTTTTGGGCGCCTCGCCTGCGGCGACCGGGTCGGGCCTTTTTGCCCGCGCCCGCCGGCCCTTTGGGCCCGCCGGCGCTGGGGGCAAAAAGCGGCGTCGCACGCCGCCCTTGTGGGGCCTCGCCCCTGGCGCTTAGCCGGCAAGGCGCAGGGCACCTTGCCTGGACACCTTGAAATAGATGGGATTTCGCCAATCGCGAAACACGAAGGCCGACCGCGCTCACACCTCAAGACCTCTTGGCCCTGGTTGGCTCATGCGCCGCCGACCTGGTGACCCGTCAACCTCCAGCGCCCCTGGTCGCCCCGCTCGTAAATGAGGACCGATCCCCTTGCGCTCTTCGGGATCGCCACCGAGCCCTCCAGCTCCGCCAGACAGTAATTCTGCTGCACATGGTGCCCTACGCAAATCACCGTCACGAGCTGGCGAGCCGCGCCCTCGGTCCACTCCTGGAGCTTGGCGTCGAGGTTGCTCTTGCCTCTGGCGAATCCGCCGTCGGTGGCTCGGATGCAGAGGTTGGTCCCCAGCGTCTCCGCGATCACTTCGGCGGTCTCTCGCGTCCTCACGGCTCTTGTGGTGACGATCAGATCGGGGGTCACCCCGCACTCGCGAAGAAACTCTGCTGCGCGGCGAGCTTCAGCTCGTCCCCGCTCCAGGAGCGAGGCGGTCTTCGGGTCGGGGCTGGCCTTGTCGTAGTGCCCATGCCTCACGAAGACGAAGCGGGTCACCTGTGGGGCGGGCGGCGATGCGATGGTGAGCGGACGTTGACGATGCATGTTTTCATCATCGCACAGGTTCGATTCGCGTGGGGCTCTTCAAGAGCGACGAACCTAGGCCTTATGCGACAACCCTCAAGTAAGTTGAAACTGATAGGGGCCGGCTTGCCGCGATTTGCACAGCCGCAATTCCCAGAGTAGCCCTGCCTGCCCGCGGCCAACAGCCCCCCGCGCGCATTCGCATGACCGCCTGCCGACTCGGCAGTACCCAAAGCACCTGCTGCCGGTCCACTCCCGCCGCCCAGCCACAGAATCAGCGACGATCGTACTTGCCGGCGAACGGCTGCAGCGCCTTGACGATTTTGAGCGGCAGGTGCTGCTTCTTGGGGCGTCGCTTGGGCTTTCTAGCAGCGGATCGTCACGCTTGACCACCGCCTCGCAACCTGCCAGCGTGCCGCATCGCCGCATGGAGGTTCAGATGAACAGCAGCCCCGCGTTTCTTGGCAAGTCCCTGCATGTCTTTGCCTCTTCGGCCCAGGCGCGCTGGGAGCAACGCAGCCGGTTGGCCCAGCATCGCGTACAGATCGGCAGCGCGTTTCAAGGGTTGCCAGCGCTGGTGGCAGAGGTGGGCCAGGCGCTGTGGGGGCCGGCGCTGAGCGAGGCGGCCCTGCTACAGAAGCTTGACCAGCTGTTGGCGGCGCCGGAGCACGGCGGGTATGTCCTCGCCTCTGGGGACAGCAAGGCAGCAGTTCTGTTGCGCAAAGAGCTGCTGGCGACCCTCACCAAGCTGCATTGCGCCGGGGCTGCAGACCGGCAAGGGCATCAATTTCGCGATCAGCAGCTGCTGCGTCTGCTGGGCGGCTGGATAGCGGCGCTGGGGCAGCCCGGTCCGCGTCGCTGGTATGCCGGGCACATCGCGGGCATGGCCATTGCCGGCGCCGCGGATCTGCCGATATTTAGGGATCTACTTGAGATTATTGTGCACGACGATGGCGAGTGGCCTGCCTGGGCTAGCGCTTGGCTGCAGCAGCTGGCGCCGCGGCGGGTGCAGCGGGTGGCGCAGAATCCCCAGGCGCAGTCCGGGCAACCGCCGGTATGGCACGCCTGTGACAGCCCGCAGGCCGAGGTGATGGCGGCGGCGCGGCTGCTGCACGGCTCGCCGGCGCCCACGGCGGTGGTGGTGCCGGCGGACGAGGTGAATGCGTGGATCGCTCAGCTGCAGGCGCTCGAAGTACCTGTGCTGGCTAGAGAAAGCAGCGTGGCGCGAGCGAGTCAGACCGAGCGGCTGCTGACAACGATGGTGGAGTTGCAGCAAGGCAAGGCAGTGGCGCGGGCGGAGGTTCAAGCGTTGATCACCACGCCGTTGCTGCAGTGGCAGGCCGAATTGACGGAGGACGCAAGGGTTTCTCGCGGGGCGGTGACGGCCCAATGGCGGCTGCAGCGGCGCTCGACCGGGACCTTGGCGCAGTGGCTCGAGCGCGTCGCGGCTGCGCAGAGGCTGGCGAAGCGCAATCTAGAACAGCGGCGGCCAGCGATTGACGAGGCGATCCTAAACGGGAAGTTGGCGCGAATCGACGCGAGTACGGCTGTGCTGGTCAGGGTGCTTGAGGCGATCGCGGGGGCGAGGGATCGAGAGTCCGCCTTGAAATTACTAGACGATCTTGGACTCCTGCGCAACAGAACGGTGGCCGGCGAGGCAGCGGCGGCCCGGCAGTGCTATGCAGCGCTCAAGGGGTCCAGGGCGACTAGCCTGGCCGATGCCTGGGCAGAGGTGCAGCCGGCGCTGGCAACGGTGGACCGCGGCGATTGGATCGACAAGGTCCAGCCCGCATTGCCAACCTGCTGGGTGGTGCCGTGGGATGCTGTGCCCGAATTCCTGCCGGCGCGGCGAATCCTGTGCGGGTTAGACAAGTTCCCACCCGTGGCCGGCGAAGATGCCTGGCTGTCCAAAGAGCTCTTGGCGCAACTGGACCTGCCGAATGCCCAGCAGCGCAGCGCAGCGGCCGAAGCGGTGGTCGAGCGGGTGCTTGCCGGTGCACAGGTGGCAGTGCTGTCGCATCGCACCCGCGGTGGCACGGGGGGCCCGGTGAGCCCGTCGGCCTGGCTGGCGCGGCGGCTGGCAAAAATCAAGAATGATATCGACAGCAAGGTGATCGCCCGTGAGAGCGTTTGGCAGTGGTCGCGGGCTTCGGTCCTGGGTGGCTGCGCGGAGCTGCCCCAAGGTTATCGCTGGGTGCCCGTGGAATTGCCGCCGGCGGATGCCGCCCTTGCACCCGATGTCGCCAGGCGATTTTCGGCCCTGCAGGCCCATGGCGCAGGGAAGCCCGGCCCCTGGACGGGGGAGCTAGGCGTGCGTCCGCTGCCGCCAGCTTCGGGCTATTCGGTGACCTCGCTGCAGCGCTATGCGACAAATCCGTATCGGTACTTTCTGCAGACGATCCTGGGCTTGCGCGAAGAGGACGACGTCGACGATTCGCTAGACAGCCGCGAGCAAGGCGTGGTGCTGCATGCGGCGCTCGAGAAGCCTTTGGCTGCGAAGCTAGAGGCCGGCCCCGTCGATGCTGCGCGGCTGGCGGAGGAGTTGGGGGACCAAGCGGTCGCCGAGGTGGAGGTGCAGTACAGGGATCAGGCGGAGGACATGCTGGCTCGGCCGGTCTGGGCGGGCGAGGCTGCGCGCTGGCAGGGTGAATTGGCCGTGTGGTTTCAAGGGCAAGCGGAGCACCGCGGGGAGGATCCGGGGGTGGACATGTCGGAGGCAGCCGTGGTGGCAGCGGCGGGGGCTGACGCGGTCGACACCATGCGAAGGGGCAGAATCGCTGCAGAGATGCTGGCCCATAGGGAAGCGGCTGACGAAATCACCAAGCAACACAAGCTTACGGGCAATCATGGACTCGTCAAGGCACTCAAACTAATCAAGACTGGGACCGACGATGATCGTGCCGCAGGCTGGGCTGCCATCGAGGCCTTCCGCGCCGCTGGCGAGCAGAAACTCCAAGACCTGTCGGCGAAACGTCAGCAGTCGCTTGCCGCTGCCCCCCTCCAACAAGTCATCGCCGTTGAACGCCCGCTGCAAAATCCCGACGGCGGCGCCAGGTTGCTGGACCTGGGTGATGGCCACACGATTCCGCTGCAAGGTTCTATCGACCGCGTAGAGTGGTGCCCCGAACGTCAGCGACTGGCGGTCGTCGACTACAAGACCGGCAAGGTGGATCGCAAGTTCGCCGAAAAAATCAGCACCGGCGAGCATCTGCAGCTGCCCCTGTACGCGCTGGCCCTGGAGGCGATGGCGCAGCAAGGCGAACTGACTGACAAGCAGGTGCCAGCGGGCGCGCAAGTGCGGGCGATTCGGCTCGAATTCCTCAAGCGCGACGGCAAGAGCAAGTCGGCCAAGACGGTGGCGATCGATCCCAGAGAATCGCTGCAGCAGGCTGCAAAGTCAGAGGGCGACGGAGAGGCCAGCGAAGGTGAGGGGCCGGGCGCCGTGGCGGTGCAGCAGAATGCCCTTGAGGTCGCTCGCAGCTACGCGCTTGCCTTCAAGGTCGCCATTGAAGCGGGCCATCTGACCTTGGTGCAGCGCGCCGGCAAGGACTACCAGGACCGCGTGAGCCAGGCGATGCGCTTTATCCCTGCGGCGGATACCGCTGACCCAGGTGCGCCTTGGCTGACGAGAACCCTCGGCCAGGTCCCCGGGACGACGCCCGGCACCGCCCGGTCCTGAGCGACGCCGACCGCCATCAAGCCATTCCCGATGCAAGGAGTTCCAATGCCCAGCCCGATCGGCGCCACCGCCCAGACCCCAGACGCCGCCCTATTCGACCCGACCCGCAGCTGGGTGGTCACCGCGGGTGCCGGCACCGGCAAGACCTGGCGCTTGGTGCGGCGTTACCTCAGCTGTCTAAAGCACTTGCACGACCTGGGCCAGACCGACGAAGCCCAGCGCATCCTGGCGGTGACCTTTACCCGGGCCGCGGCGGCCGAGATGCGCGTGCGGGTGCTGCAGGCTCTGCAAAGCGGCGCAAAGCCTGAGGATCCCCTCAAGGACCCAGTGGTCGCCGCGGCCCAGGGCTGGCCCGAGACCCTTCGCAGAGACCTGTTGCGGCAAGTCGCCAGCGCGCCCATCGACACCATCCACGCCTTCTGTGCGCGGCTATTGGGCGCTTTTCCCGAACTGAGCGGCGTGGTCCCCGGCGTGCGGCCGATCGAGCCAGACGAAGACGCCCTGCGCCGCGAGCGGTTTCTGCGCGCCTTTCTCGACCCGGCGCTCGACCAGCCTGACCACGAACTGGCGCGGGATCTGAGTATTCTGCTTGGTGAATTCTCGCTGACCGACGTGCGATCGATGGTGGCTACGGTGGTGTGTTCGGATCAGGAGGTGCCTGAGGAGCTGGGGGCAGCACCGGGCGTCGCTGCCGTGCGGACAAACCTGTACGAGCCCGCGTTGAGCCAAGTCGCTGCCGACGTGCAGGGGCACCTTGCTGCAGCGCTTGAGGCTTTTGTCAGCGAAGGGGGTAACGATGGCAGGCGCCAGCTGACCGAGGGACTCATTGCAGCGGTGGCACAACGTGACTTTGACCTAGCCCTAGAATTGCTTCGAAACCAAGGGCCGAACCGCGGCACCGGCCTCAAGTCCGACGGCTCGGCCTGCGAACCGCTCAAGAACGCCGTCAACACGCTCAAGAACGGCGGCGGGGAGTTTCGCGGTGCACGAGGGACTGCCCTGGTCAGCGAGACCGTAGAAACTGTGCACTGCCAGCGCCTAGCCCGCGTTCTGCACCTGGGCCTGGCTGCGCGCCAAGCCTACGCCGAACACCTGGCGAGCCAAGGCCTGATGCGCTTTGACGACCTCGAGCGGCGCACCGAGATCCTGCTGGGCCATCCCCAAGCCGCAGCCGCGCTGGCCGGGCGCTATGCCCAGCTCCTGGTCGACGAATACCAAGACACCAGCCCGCGCCAGGTGCGGATCCTCAAAGCGCTAGAGGCCCACTGCTCTTCGACCACTCAGGCCGTGGCGACGTTCAAGGTGGGCGACCTCAAGCAGTCGATCTATCGATTCCGCGGCGCCGAAGTCAGCGTGTTTCGCAAGACGTTGCAAGATGTTCCAGGCCACCAGCGCGGCACCTTGGTCGAAACCTACCGCACCCGACCTGATCTCGCCCACGCGTTCAACCATATTTTCCCTCGGCTTCTTGAGGGTATCACCGGTGAGCTGCCCGACCAGGCCAAGGTGCCGTGGAACCAAAGCGATGCCATCGTCACCCACAAAGCCGACAGTTGGCTGCCGGGCCTGCCCATCCAGTTGATGCTGATGTGCAAGACAGAGAAAAAGGCCAAGGCCAGCAAAGGAGATGGGCAGAGCGTCGCCGACGAGGGAGCGACGGAAACGGAAGAGGCGGCCAATGAGGTCGACGCCGAAGCCCCTGGCGAAGCGGCGAAAGTTGCCACCTGGATCCACGGCTATCTGGAAAGGGCGCACCAAGCGTATCAGGCCCTGCCCGAAGACGCCGAGCACATCCGCCGAGACAGCCAAGGCAAACAGGCCGAGCCCCTGCAACCCAAGGACTTTGCAATCCTGCTGCCCAAGTGGGGCGAGGCCGAGACCTTTCGCCAAGCCCTGCAACAAGTCGGGATTGCCGCCCAGATCAGCGGCGGTCGCGGTCTAAAGGCTCGGCCAGAGATCCGCGACCTCGCCAACCTGGTGGCCTTTTTGGCCGACCCGACCGACAACGTCGCCGCCGCGGGTGTGCTGCGCGGGCCGCTGGCGGGCATCAGCGACCTGGGCCTGTACGTGCTGGCGCGCTGGCCTGGGGTCAAGCGCAGACTGCATAGCAGTGTCGTGGAATGGTCGGGGTCAGGCGAGCCCGACCAGCCGTTGCTGTCGGCGCGGCCGATGCACCAGGTGGCGCGCAATGCAGTGCTGGATGCCCAGGTGGCCGCGGCTGCCCTGGTGGCTGCTGGAACGGCCGAGCCTACAGAGCTGCCGCGGATCCAAGGGCAATTGGCCCAGGACGCCGCGTCGCTCGAGCGCCTGCAGACGCTGTTGAGCGACCTGCAAAAACGCGCCGGCCTCGAGCCCACCGCCGATGTGCTGACCAGAGCCGTGCACAGCCAGCGCCTGCCGCAGATCTGGGCCGCCCAGCCCGAGCCCGAGCGGGTACTGGCCAATGTCTGGCGAATGATCGAGCTGATTCGAGGGGTTGAGGCCGATGGCCCCGACCTGCAAGCCGTGCTGGCCTGGCTCGACGGCGACGCCGATCCGACCCCAGAGGGCCTGATTGACCCGGCGGGCGATGCCGTGACTATTACCACCGTCCACGGCGCCAAGGGGCTAGAGTGGCGAGTGGTGGTGCTGGCCGGTCTGCACCAGCAATTGCGCAGCGGCAGCCAAGACCTGCTCAAGCTCGACCCCGTGTCGCCCCTGCACGAACACGAGGTGGACCCGCTGCTGGCCAAGCTGGTGCCGCGACTCAAGATCCCAGGCGCTGGCTTTGCCCGCGACGACGATCCGCTGCAAGCCCTTGCGACAACGCTGGATTCGGGGCTCGCGGCGGCAGAGGTCAAGCGTCTGCTCTACGTCGGCCTGACGCGGGCCTCGGACCGGGTGGTCCTGTCGGGTGCGCTCAAGGTCAGCAAAGTACTGACCAAACGGGCCAAGGATGCCCCAGACCAGCCGGGGTTAGCGCCCGAGCTGGCGTGGCGCACGCTGGAGCAGTGCTCGCAGACCGCGCAGATGCTGGTGTCGGTGCTGCGGTTGTGCCCCAATCAGCAGGAGGATCCGACGCATTGGGTGACGCAAAGCGAGGCGGCACCTGAGGAATTGCGCGGCGCGGTGGGGCTATGCGCTGTCTTTGACAACAAGTTGGACGACGACGCGCAGGGGCAGCGGGCGCCCGCCAGCCTCGAGCCGGCCCCGCCCGCGCCGACAACCATAGCTGTCGATCACCTCAAGCCGAGCCAACTGCCCAGGGACCTGTGGACACCCCTGACGCCGCCGACCAGCCCCGCGCCCGACCCAGCGACCCGCATTGGCGTGCCCTGGGGGCAAGACCGCGAGATGGATGACAACGCCGCCGGCAGCCAGTTGGGCCTAGTGCTGCACGGCGCGATGGAGCACTGGGGCTGCCGGCCAGAGCAGTTTCCCAGCGAACAGGTGCTGCGGCGCTTGGCCATCCAGCACGTGCCCAGCGGTGCGGACCTGCCGCTCGAATGGCTGACCGAGTGCCTGCGGCGCCTGCAGAATTCGCCGTTGGGCGCAGAAATGGCGGCGGCGGCCCAGCGCGGCGAGCTGTATCACGAGGTGCCGCTCGACGCTTTGCTCACCACTAACCATGGCCCGGCCCTGCTTTCTGGACGGATCGACGCGCTGTTTCGCGATGATCAGGGCCAGTGGGTGGTCGTGGACTACAAGCTGACCCAGAAGGCCGAGCCGGCCAAGCTGATCGCCACTTATGGCGCGCAATTGCAGGCTTACCGCGCGGCGCTTGAGTCGGCGGGGATGGTGCCAGTCGGGCGGGTGGGGCTGTGGACAGCGGCTTTTGGGGTGGCGGTTTGGGGTTAGGGCTTGGTCGGATCCGGCGGTCGCACAAAGCGCACGTCAATGCGCTGGCCGATGGCGGCCATCATGCGGCGGGTTGAGTTGGACCTGACCGCCAGCCCAAACTGTCACCGCACTGCCGACTTGCGCCGGACCTGACCGCCAGCCTACGCTGTCACCCCCGCCGCCGACTTGCGCATAGCCTGACCGTCAGCCCAACTGTCATCACTGCCGACTTGCGCCGGACCTGACCGCCAGCCCACACTGTCACCCCCGCCGCCGACTTGCGCAGGACCAAACCGCCAGCCCAAACTG
>JBIKTV010000108.1:0-14417 GCA_044347905.1 Myxococcota bacterium | reverse complement strand
GGGGATGCCGGGCGAGGTCGGTACCCACACAAGTCCGGTGTCTTCCCACTGCATGGAGCGCCGCCAGCCCTTCATCGCCACGACCTCCAGCTTGGCGCCGATCTTCAACTCGCTGTTGTAAAACCGCGCCACCTCGCCGACGGTCATGCCGTGGGTCACGGGGAAGGGCCCCCAGCCTATCAGGCTTTTGTACTTGGGCAGGCGAATCGCCCCCTCGATCAGCTCGCCGCCCAGGGGATTGGGCCGGTCGAGCACCACCACGGTCACGCCGGCCTTCTTGCAGGCCTGCAGCACCTTGCCCAGCGTCGACACGTAGGTGTAAGTCCGCGAGCCGATGTCCTGAAGGTCAAAAACCAGCACGTCGATCCGCGCCAGGCTCTCTGGACTCGGCGCCGAGCGCTTGCCAAACAGCCCCTCCACGGGCACGCCGCTCCGGCCATCGACGCCCTTCTTGTTGCTGGTGCCATTGGCGGTCGCCGCAGCAAGTCCATGTTCTGGCGCGTAAAGCTGCACAAGTTGCACGCGCTTGTCGTTGCGCAGCAGGTCCAGGGTCGTCTGCAGATCGCGATTGACCGCAGCCGGATTGGTCAATAGGCCCACGCGCTTGCCGGCCAGCAGATCGGCCCGCTCCGCCAAAAGCACCTCTATGCCCAGGGTCACTTGCTCGGCCGCAAATCCTGGAATAGCCAGGAGAATCAGCAAACCCGCCAGCAAACCCGCTAGCAGTTTAGCCCTTGGAGCCGCCCACAGGGATGCGGGGGATGGGAACCTGCCCAGTGCATGAATCATGGGTAATGAATCTCCAAAATGGCATAGTTGCGCACACCCGCTGGCGTGATCACGCTCACTTCGTCGTCGCGGCCCTTGCCCAGCAGCGCGGCGCCGATGGGGCTGCGGTGGCTGATTCGCCCGGCGCCGGCGTCCACCTCGTCTTCGCCCACCAGCGTCCAGCGCTTCTTCTCCCCCGCGTCGCCTTCTACGACCACGGTCGCGCCAAACAGCACCCGGTCGCGCCGGGCGGTCTTGGCGGGATCGATCACCTGGGCTTTGTCGAGGCGGCCGTCCAAAAAGCGCACGCGGCTGTCGATTTCGCGCAAGCGGCGCTTTCCGTAGATGTACTCTGCGTTTTCGGAGCGATCGCCCATCGCCGCAGCGTCGGCCACGTCCTGCACCACCCGGGGGCGCTCCACCTTGCGGAGCAGATCTCGCTCGGCGCACAACGCGGAAAAGCACTGAGGCGTCATGTAGTTGGGGCCGGGCGGCCGGACCACGACTTCGTCGTCGCTGTCGTCTTTCACCGGCGCTGGGATCTCGTTGAGGCTCATGGTCCGATCGAACCGGAAACCGCCGGTCGACCGAGAATTGTCTACGCCAAGCGGTTTGTCGAGGGGCCAACCCATAGAAGGCGGTGCCAATCGGCGGGGTCGATGCAGGATTCCCCAAGGTGCTTCCGCAGCAATCCCCAGAAACCGCTCAGTCCGCGCAGCTTTTCAGCCCGGCAATCCAGTTCTTGAGCAGCAGGTAGCCCGCCGCATGCGGCGCCGACACGCCCACCGGCGGCATCAGCCACGCCGCCCCGGCCCCGGAGGCCATCCGCAGCATCAGCGCTGACTTGTCCGGCGCCCCGGGGGCAATGACTTTAGCGCCCGGCACGCCCACATCGCCATTTTGCACCGCGACATCGCAGCCGTTCATCTTGGCCAGCGGCACGTCATAGCGCAGGTCCAGCGAGGTCGGCGCCCCGCCGCCAGGCCGGTGGCAGTGGGCACAGTTCGAGTGCAGGTAAGCCCGCGCGGGCTTTGTAAAATTGCCGGAAAGTCCGCCGCCCTGATCGACGACAGCCAGATCCGCCAGCGCCAGGGTATCTTTGGCCGACGGCGCCGACGACAGCAGCCCCAGCTTGCCCCACAACTCCAGCTGCTGCGCGCCGTTGAGCGCGGTCGAGGCGCGGTTGAGCTGGGCCGTCTGCGGCCCCAAGGCCTGTTCCTGCAGCGTCGGCCCCTTGTGGCAGGCAAAGCACTGGCCCATCGACGGCACCGACCACGTCTGCTTGACCGGCTTGCCGCCCTGGACCACCTCATAGCTGTACTGGCCGCCGCCCAGGATCAGATCCGCGTCCGTCCCCGCGTCATTCCAGCGGTAAGTATAAGCGCCCCAACCACTTTGTTCGCGGCGCATAAAGCGCGTCTCGACCGGCTTGTTCCCCTCGCCCAGGGCAAAATGCTTGATGAGCAGCGTGCCCACCGGAAAATCCCAAGCCTGCAGCGCGTCATTTGGCACGCCGATCGGCCCCGACTGCCCAGCCGTTGCCGTCGCCCCCTCTGGCAGGACAAACCAGCGCTGCTTGCTCGCCCCATCGCTCCACAGCGGCGCGTTGAGCTGGTAGGGCAGCACGCCGGCCACGGGCTTGAGCGACGTCAGCGGCGCAAAGCAGCCAGTTTGCGAGAGTTTTTCCGGCAGCGCCTTGCCCGCGGGCGGCTGGACTTTCTGCTCGACCACCTTCCAGAAGCCCGCCGGATACAGCTGAATCGCGTACAGCTCGCCACCGCGGTCTTCGCCAAAGCTCACCGGCGCATAGCTGGTGTCAATCAATGTCTTGATCGCCCAGGTATTTCCGCTCGGCGCCACCGACCAGAACTTGCCCGTCGCGTAGTCCGCCACCACATAGCTGCCAAACAGGCCTTTGTTCTCTGACCCGCGGTAGACGTAGCCGCCGGTGATGGAATTGGCCTCGCCGTGGGGCCACTCCGCGATCGGCAAGGTCAGCCCGCTCTGGTTGCAGCCCACGGACGGGCTAAAGCAGTGCGCCCCCTCCATGGTGTTCCAACCGTAATTCTTACCCTTTTCAATAATGTCGACCTCTTCCCACTTGTTCTGCCCCACATCCGCGGCCCAGATCTGCCCGGTCAAGCGGTCCATCGACATGCGCCACGGATTGCGCAGGCCCAGCGCCCAAATCTCCGGGGCGTAAGACGAATTGCCGACAAAGGGATTGTCTTTGGGGATCGCGTACTTCTTGCCGGCGTCCTGCTGATCCACATCGATGCGCAGCACCTTGCCCAACAGGTTCTTGGGGTCTTGGCCGGCCTTGAACGGGTCATTGGCTGAGCCGCCGTCGCCCATGCCGATCAACAGCATCCCGCTCTGATCAAACAGGATCTGCCCGCCGTTGTGGTTGTTGAACGGCTGGTCGATGGTCAGCAGCACCTTCTCTGAAGCCGGGTCGAGGATCTCTGCGTCGTCCTCAAACGCAGTGAACTCGCTGATCACCGTGGCAAATTTCCCCGTGCTGGTGTAGTTGACGTAGACCTTGCGGTTCTTGCCAAATTGCGGATGAAACGCCAGCGACAGCAGCCCGCCTTCCCCCGCGGTGGAGATCTTGGCCTTGAGGTCCAGCAGCAGCTTGGTCTTGGCGACATCCTTCTGATTGTCAAACAGGTGTACTTCGCCGGGCCGGGTAATTACGACCAGGCGATCGGTGCCATCGGCGAACGGCAGCATGTAAATTGGCTGTGAAACCGGGAGCTTGGTGAACCACGGCTCAAGGGCGATCGCCGAAGCCTGAGGCAGGCTGCCGTCCAACTTGCAGGCCGATTTGCCAATGCCCGCCGCCATGGCCGCACACTGATCCGCCCCGCCGGTGCATGTGCCGCCGTTGCAGGCCTCGCCCACGCTGCACGGATCGCCGTCATCGCACGGCTGGCCTTCGCTCTGCGCCTCGACTTTGCAGGTCCCGGCGACGCAGGCGGCTTTCTGGCACGGATTGCTGGCGACACAGCTGGCCGGGTCACAAGCTGCGACATCGGAACTGTCGATGGTGGAAACTGAATCTGCCGTTGCGCTCACGTCTGCGGCCGCGTCCGCGCCATCGACCGCAGAGGTGTCGGCCTCGATCGCGTCCTGCCCGTCAGCCGTCTGCGCGTCGGCCAATTGCCCATCCGCCGCCGCGGGATCGCTGGATCCTGACGAGCAGGCCCAGACCGCCGCCGTCAGCAGCATGGTGAGCGCGCGGGCGCCTTCGCGGATGGTCATCGGTTCAACTCCAGGTGGCGCTCAAGCGCTGCACCGCGCCCTAATTGGCCCTCAGGATTCTGGCCAACGCCCTAGTCCTCGTCAACCGCCGCAGCGCCACCTTTGGATTGCAGAAGGGCTTTGAACAACTGCTCCTGAATGCGCCGGTTGATCCGCGGCCAGGCAATCATCACCGTGCCGTACTGCGCCGGGGTCAGCACCTTGCGCAGCGCGGCGGAGCGCTCGTCTTCGGCCAGGCGCAGCCGCTCGCGCTGAAGCATCACGCCTTCAATCGCCTGGTTGATCGCGGCATTGTCGGGAACGGGCTGCTTGACCAGCTGCTCGAGCTGCTGGCGCTGCTGGCGCATTTCTTGGCGAGCCAACAGGGTTCGATCCTCAAATCCAGCGGCAATCTCAACGACTTTAGCCGTCGCCGCGGCATCGGGCTTGAGCAATTCTGTCAGCGCCTTGGCCCGGACTTCGCGGACCCGGGCGAGCAGCTTGGCCCGCACCTCTTCGCGCTGCTTGGGGTCTTGCGGCTTGGGGTCCAGTTTGTCCGGCAGCGGCTTAGGCGGCAACGGCTTGGGCGGCAAGGGCTTTGGCGGCAGCGGCTTGGGCGGCAGCGGTTTGGGCGGCTGGGGCTGCGGCTGCGGTTGTGGCTGCGGCTGGGGGCGCGGTTGGGGCCTGGGGCCGATGTCCGCGCTCGCCGGCAAGGGCAGGGCAATCCCCAGGGCCAGCGCCGCAGGTAGCGCAGCGCAAAGGGCCCATCGGATCATTGGCTTAGTCATCAGCTTGCTCATCTCGCGGTCCCCAGCTTTGGCGCCCAGCGCTCGGCCTTTTTGCGGCACTACTCAGCCTTCTTTTGGATCCTGGGCGACCAACAACGGCTCGTTGGTTTCCCGGGCGCGGCTAGGTCGGTTGCCTAGCTCACCGATGCGGATGCCCAGCGCTGCCGCCGAACCCAACCGATCGCTTTGTCGCGACCGGGGCCCCTGTGCCCCTTGCTCGCCTTCTGCTTGGTCGTCCAGGGCCGTGCCCAGCGCGTCCAGGTCGATCTCTTCCCAGTCATCCAATTCATCAAGTGTTTGAGCAGGATCGCCGTCACTGCCCGCAAGGTCGTCCACAAAGCCGCGGTCACTTCGCACCAGCTCGCTGGCGGTTCCGTAGACGGCGCGGTTGTCGCGGGCCTCCACCACCGCAGGCGCCTCAGGCAGCAGCCGCGGCAGCCCCACCACCGCCAGAAGCACCGCGGCGGCCGCCAACATTCCCCACCGCAGCGCCGGCCTCTGCCACCAGCGCCGGTTTGCCGGCTGTCCGGCCACCTCAAGGGCGATCCGTTGCTGCAGATCCTGCCAAAATGCCTGGTCTTTGAGCGGCTTGTCCATCTCCGCTCGGGTCCGCAGGTCGGTGAGGATCGCCCGGAAGGCCCGCACATCGGCGTTGCACGCGGGGCATTGGCGCAGATGGGCGCTCACGCTCGCGGCTTCTGCGGCGGGCAATGAACTCTCCGCCTGACCGGCCAAGAGCTCCTCTACCTCGCGGCACGCCGCCGACTTTCCGCCGTCAATAGGGCGCAACAGAGCGCGTCTACTGGGATTTGCTGTGGGGGGGTCAGAGCGCATGGCGTCCTCGGCTGGGGGCAAAGGGCTCAACGAGGCCTCCCCGGTGGCGGATCAAGGGGCGCGGGCAAATCTGCAGGGGTAGCCCGCGGCGCCGCAGGTCCTGGGGCGGGTGCAGCGCCGTCTTCTGGGCGAGCGAGGTGAACCAGCAACCCGCGCAGGCGTTTGAGTCCGTGATGAAAATTGGCTTTGGCCGCGTCTTCGCTGCAGTCGGCGATCTCGGCCACTTCGCGGAATGACAGGCCCTCTTGCACGCGGAGATCGACCACCAGCCGCTGTTTGCTGGGCAGAGCGGCGATGGCCACGCGCAACTGGTCCGCGGCAAGGGCTTGATCGAGCAATTCCGGGGCATCGACGGCGTCACTGACCAACTGATCGCTGAGTTCGTCCAACTTCCAGCGCCCGCGATCGCGCAGCCAATTGAGCGCCAAGTTCGAGGCAATTCGGTAAATCCATGTGCGGAAAGACGAATCGCCGCGAAAGGCCCCGGCGTTGTTCCAGGCCCGCACAAAAGCCGCTTGGGTGATGTCGCGGGCATCCTCTTCGTGGCGGACATGGCGCCAGACCAAGAAGTAGACGCCGCGTTGGTGGCGCTGGACCAGATCGCCAAACGCACCGCGGTCGCCGGAGCGAAATCGCTCGACGAGGCGCTGTTCCTCCCCAGTGCTGTCTTCCGCTGCGGCCATGTGTCCATCTGCGACTCCAGATGATTGGACACCGCGGCGAGGCAGAAGGTCAAATGCCGCTCGGCCGGGCGAGTGAGTCGGTGCATCAGCGTCCGTGTGTTGGACCCTCCAGCCGGAGCCATGCGCGGCCTCTGCGCCGGGCTGCCGCGCTCTGGGCGCTGGTTTTTGTCGACTTCGTTTGCCTCTGCGGCGCCGCCGTGGCAAAACAAGGGGACCACCGCGGCGAACCAAGGACAGATTGGCGCACCCATGAAACACGAAGGGCCCAAACAGCGCACAGAAGCGCCGCGGGGCAGCACCGCCAAAGCGACCACCGCAGCTCCTAAGGCGGCGACAGGTGCGGGCCATCGCTATGCCGGAGCTGCCGCTGCGCGATCGCCGGCCACCCCGGCGAGTGCCCCTGTGGCCCCGGCTGCAGCGTCCAGCGAGCTGGCGGCCCAGGCTCAAGCGCTGCACGGACAGCACGGCGCGCAGCTGCAGCAGGGGGCCCAATTGGCTGGCGTGCCTCAGGAATCGCTCGCGGCTGTGCTGCTGGCGGAGCGCCACTACCTGCCGCGCACGGCGGCTGGCCAGAGCGACGCACTGCCGATCCGCTTTGAGCCCTATGTGTTCTTTCAGATGACCGGGCGTTGGCTGGCGGCGACCCACCGCGATCAAGGCGCAGAGCAGCGGGTTTTTGAGCAAGCGTGTGCCCTGGACCCCGCGGCGGCCCATCAGAGCCTGCGCATGGGCCTGGCGCAGATCAGCGGGGCAGAGAGTGCCGAGGCCGGCTTTGCCGATGCCCAAACGATGAAGGCGACCCTGACCGGCGACCCGGTGGCCCAAGTGGCGGCGCTGGTGACCCTGGCGGCCGCTCCGGGACCGCTGCAGCAGAGCCTCGCCTCAGAGAACTGGTCGCAAGTGGCGCAGTTGCGCGCGGGCCCTGGCTATGGCGCCTTGGGCTACGATCAAGCGCTCGCGGCTGCCGCAGGGGCCTACAAAAGCCTTGTGCGCCATGGCGGCGGCGATGATGACGAGCCCAAGAAGCGCAAGCGCAGCTGAAACCCCAGGGAATATCGCTAGTTCAGGGGCTAGAAAGCGACCCGTGAACGTCAATTCCGCGAGATAGAGTGCCGTCTAGTCGTCGTCGTCCGTGGCGAGCACGGCCAAGAAGGCTTCCTGCGGCACGTCGACGGTACCGACCATCTTCATGCGCTTTTTGCCTTCCTTCTGCCGCTCTAGCAGCTTGCGCTTGCGCGAAATGTCGCCGCCGTAGCACTTGGCGGTCACGTCTTTGCGCATGGCCTTGACCGTCTCGCGAGAGATGATGCGCGCGCCCACGGCGGCCTGGATCGCCACATCAAACTGCTGGCGCGGAATGGCCTTTTGCAGGCGGTGCACCAGGACCTTGCCCTTGTCGTAGGCCTTGTCGCGGTGGACGATCACGCTCAACGCGTCGACGATCTCGCTGTGCAACAAGATGTCGAGCTTGACCAGATCGCCGACGCGAAACTCCATAAACTCGTAGTCCAAGCTGGCGTAGCCGCGGGTCGCTGTCTTGAGTTTATCAAAGAAATCAAAGACAATTTCTGCCAGCGGCAACTCGTAGTCCAGCACCACCCGGCTCTGCGACAAGTAGCGCATGTCCTTTTGCTGGCCGCGGCGATCCGTGCACAGCTTGACGATCGGCCCGATAAACTCCGTGGGCGTGTGGATGGTCGCTTTGACGATCGGTTCGGTGATCTGGTCGATTTCGCCGGTCGAGGGCAGGTCGCCGGGATTCGACAGTTCCAGGACGGAGCCGTCGTTCTTGATCACCCGGTACACCACGCTGGGCGCCGTCGTGATCAAATCGACGTCAAATTCGCGCTCTAGCCGCTCCTGGAAAACCTCCATGTGCAGTAGGCCCAGGAAACCGCAGCGGAATCCAAAACCCAGCGCGCTAGAAGTCTCCGGCTCCCAGGAAAAAGCCGAGTCATTGAGCGCCAACTTCTCGATCGCGTCGCGCAAGTGCTCGTACCCATTTGATTCTATCGGAAAGATTCCCGAGTAGACCATCTGCTGTACGTGCTTGAAACCCTTGAGCGCTTGGGTCGCGCGGCGCTTGTGGTGGGTCAGGGTCTCGCCGACCATGATGTCGCGCACGGCCTTAATGCCGCAGATCAACACGCCCACTTCGCCAAAGTTCAGCTGCTCGACAATCACTTCCTTGGGCGTGCGCACGCGGACTTCCAGCACTTCGTAGTCGGTGCCAGACTCCATGAAGTAGACGCGGTCGCCCTTCTTGATCAGGCCGTCGATGACGCGCACTTGGACGATCACGCCGCGGTAGTTGTCGTACTGGCTGTCAAAAACCATGGCGCGCATCGGCGCATCCGGGTCGCCCTCGGGCGGCGGAATGTGCGCGACGATCGCCTCCAGGATATCCGGCACGCCCAAGCCGCTTTTGCCAGACGCAAACACCGCGTGGCTCGCGTCGATGCCGATGCCCTCTTCGATCTCGCGCACCACTTCATCCGGCCTGGCGGCGGGCAAGTCGATCTTATTGATCACCGGGACTAATTCCAGGTTCTGATCCAGCGCCAAGTAGACATTGGCCAGGGTCTGCGCTTCCACACCCTGCGACGCGTCCACCACCAGCAGCGCGCCTTCGCAAGCAGCCAGGGAGCGCGAAACCTCGTAGCCAAAATCCACGTGGCCGGGGGTGTCGATCAGGTGGAACAGGTAATCCTGGCCGTTTTTGCTGCGGTAATTGAGGCGGACAGCCTGCGACTTGATGGTGATGCCGCGCTCGCGCTCAATGTCCATCGAGTCCAGGAACTGTTCCTGCATGTCGCGGCGCTCTACGGCACCCGTCAGTTCGAGAATACGGTCGGCCAGTGTCGACTTGCCGTGGTCGATGTGGGCAATGATGCTGAAATTTCGGATATGCTGGGCCTTCATCGCGCTGGTGGCACCTGTCGGGCTGTCTCGCCGCGAACAGCGCAGGGTGCGCAGACTGTGCGGATCTGTCAACCTGGCCCGAACCGCGCGGGCACGGTGCCAATTCAGGGGTCAAGAAAATGACCCCTGAAAATCTGGCCCCGCGCCCCTGCTAGGTGGGCCGCAAGCGCTCCGGCCCCACACGATATCCCCCTATTGGCCCTGTCAAACTGCGAAAAGTCACCGCTTCCATGGCCGGCAGCGCCGCGGCGAGCCTGGACCCCCTCTTGGGATCCGCGCCAGAACCCCGCAAGAAAGCAGTCAACCCCGGCCTGGTCAGAATTGCTCTGCCGCGGCTCGGGGTTGCGCTGGTGTGCAGCTGTGGAAAGCTGCTTGCGGTACGCGCCTCGGACGATGGTCTGCGCTCAGTCGCGCTCCACGCCGGCGATGGCGCCTCAAGCCTTGAGGTGCTCGACGCCCTGCTTCTCTACGGTCGCCTTCCAAACCTTCTCCGGGAGCCACTTGGGGCGGTTCTCTGGGCTCTTGACTTCAATGCGTCCGCCCTTGAACACGTGGACGCGCTTGGTGCCGCGCTCGCGCAGGCGGATGTCCGTGTAGCCGCGGGCCGCCGCCTTGAGGGCCGCACCGCGGGGCTGGGCGTTAGAGAACACCACGTTGGTGTCCTTTCCGTCTTCCATCAGCACGAAGTTTTTCTTTTCTTTGACTACTTTTTCGGTCGCCTCGGCCATGTCTGTCCTCCCTTGGGACGCAAGGTCCCAGTTCCCTCCACCCGTTTGCAGTCCCCCAAGGCCGTCGCGCACCCGCGACTCTGGCCCTGCGCCGCCTTGGGGTCGCCCCACGACCCGCCGACGGCGTCTGACCGGCCCCTGCACCGCGATGGGCCGGCGCGGGCACGCGGCACCGCGACAACGCACGCGCAGACCAGCGGCAGCAGAAGGCCGCGCCCCGGAAGGCTGGTCCGCTGCGTTCACCCGATCAGGCTATTCGACCCAAAGGAACTCTCTATCGCGTGGTATCCGACGATTTGCCTTGCAGCGCAAGGGGGGCCATCGCGTCCGTCAAGCCCTTGTCGCCGATTGCGGGCCTTGCCGCGGACTCTGCTCGTCGGCGCTTGCCGCAGCAAGGTCGGCGGACTGTTGAAATGTCCAATAGTTACTGGGCGCAGCGCCCAGGTTTCGCGCTTGGCGCCCTTACCGGCCGCGAGCTCGTCGGCGCGCAAGTCGGGTTGATCGCTAAACGTAGCTCTGATCGCAAATCGTGCGTTTTTGCGCCAGCGTGTTACGGTTGCGCGCAGCGCAGGGCTGGCTCCGGGCCCGCTCGCGACCGGGGCAACGCCGGCCGCGCTCCCCCTCCACCGCCGTCGCCCGCCGACGGTGCAGTCCCACAGGCGGCCCGGTTTGGTCTCTGACATCGCATTTCGCCATCGCTGCATTCCCCTGCGCCACAGCTGGCCGCTGCAGCTGCTGCTTTGGGCGGCGTTGCTTGTGGCGCCGGCGCTCCTTGACGCGCTGCCGGCTCAGGCGGCGCGCCCCGCCAAGGCCTCGGCTCGCAGCGCCGTCAAGGCCGCCGCCAAAGGTCCGGCCAAGGCCGCCAAGGACCAAGGCCACAGCCGCACGCCGCGGGCCGCGCTCCATCCAGCAAAGCCAAAGGGAAAGCCCAAGGCGCAGAAAGCGACGCCCGCGCGCGAAGAGCGGCCGGCCTCTCCACCGGCCCCCAAGACCGCACCGCCGGCGGCTGCGCCCAAGGCCGCTTCGCCGGGGTCGTGGAGCGAACTGCATGTGGGCGTTCAGCGTTTTCGCGTCGGCCAGCTTGAGCGGGCGGCGCAGGCGCTCCTGCCGCTGGCGGGGGCGAGCCAGGAAGAGATTGCCGCCTCCGCGGCGCTGGTCATGGGGCGGATTGCCGCGCGTCAAGGCGATGGCGTTGAGGCGTTGCGGTGGGTCAACCTCGCCAGACCCATGGCAAAATGGCTGCCCGCGAGCTGGCGATGGGCGCACATTGAGGCCCAACGGGCGGCGGGAAAGTCCGCAGAGGCCCTGCAAGAACTGCGCGACATGCGCCAGGACCACCCGGAATTCCGCTGGGCGGCGGCGGATCTCTGGTACTCGCGCCTCTACGAACAGGTGGGGCCGGCGCAACAGGCCGCGGACGCTGCGCTACAACTATATGAAAAGTCAGCGCTTCACTTGCCTCGCGACGAACTGCTCGCCCGCGCCGCCCGCACCACAGAGACCTTTGCCCGCGACAAGGCCGCGCTGCTCTGGCGGCGCCTGCTGGTCAAGCACCCGGAGTCGCCGCTGGTGGCAGAGGCCGTAGAGCGCGTCGATCCTGCGGTTTTTACGCAAGACGAGCAGTTTGAGCGCATGGTCCTGCTGTTTCAGCGCCGCGCCTATGAACGCTGCCGCTCGATTGGCCTTTCTCTCTGGGTCAAGGGGTTCCGCCGAGCCGAAGTCGGCTTCTACCTGGGCAAAATCGGCAGTGAACGCCTGCGCGATGACTATCCCGGTGCTGCCAAATACCTGGCCGAAGCCATCGCAGACGGCGAGCCGCTGGCCCAACAGGCGCTGCTCTCTTACGCGCTGGTGCTGGCCAAGCTGGGTCGCCATGCCGATTCAGTGGCGCGGTATGACGAATGGCTGCAGAAGAACCCTGGCGTGCCCAACGACCGGCGCATTGACGCCCACTACGACCGAGGTCGGGTGCTGCACGCCGCAGGGCGCAGTCTGCAGGCCGCAGACGATCTGACGGCCGCGCTGGACGAGAATGAGCGCAACGTCGACAGTCCTAAATACCGTTGGTTTACCGCGTTCTGGGCCTATCTGGGCGGCAAGCCAGAGCTGGCGGTAGAGCGGCTCAAGCCCATGCTCGCCAACAGCAATCCCCTGGTGGGCGGCAAGGCCATGTATTGGACGGCCCGGGCCCTAGACAAGCTCGAGCGCCGCGCAGAAGCCGCTGAGATGCTGCAGAAAGTTCTGGTTCGCCACCCCCTGACTTGGTACAGCGGCCTAGCGGAGCAGCGCTTGAGCGAATGGGGCATGGCGAGCAAGCTGCCGCCGGCCAGCGATTTCTCAAAAATCATTGAAAAGAGCGCGGATCCCTTTGACGGTCTCAGCGTCACGGACGAGTCGCGGGTGTTGCGCTTGGCGTGCAGCATTGGCGAGCCGGACGCGTGCCAGAATGCCTTTGACGAACATGAGAAGGCTCTTAGAAAGCAGCTGGGGCCAGAGGATTTTGAGCGGTTGCGCGGCGAGTTGGCCGATCCCCTAGAGCGCTATTCGGACGCCCGCGAGGCGGCGCTCAAGCGCGACGGCCAGGTGCTCAACAAATTGCCCACGCGCGAGACTCTGGCGGCGTGGCGGGCGATCTATCCGCGGGCCTTTGCCACCCACGTGGAGGCTTCATCGCGGCGCAACGGAGCGCCGGAGTGGATGATTTACGCGCACATGCTGCAGGAATCGCGCTACAAGCCGTGGCTGATTTCCGGCGCACCCGCATATGGCCTGCTGGAGCTGCTCGACCGGACGGCGGCGCGCCTGGCCCAGGAGTCGGGGGACGACTACCAGCTGTGGATGCTCATGCAGCCCGCGTGGAACGTGCGCTGGGGCGGCCAGTACTTGGGGGCGCTGTACCGCAAGTTTCACCGCCAGCTGCCTTTTGCCGTCGCCAGCTACAACGGCGGGCCCATGCTGATGGAAGGCCACGTGCGCGCTCAAGCTCGCATGGGCCGGCCTTACGATGAGATGATCGAGGACCTGGGGCCGCACGAGTCGCGCAATTACGTGCGCATGGTCAGCGGCTGGATGCTTCGCTATTTGGCGATCTATGAAGAGCCGCGCAAGGCCGCCGAGCTCAAGTCGCGGCTGCTGCCGCTGGTCTGGACGGCGGACTTCTTGCCGGATCCGGACTACTGAGCTCCCCCGGTCCTGCTACTTGAGGAGCTTGCAGTAGCTCGGCCACTCCGCGCCTAACTGTGCGCCGGCAAACGGTGACGCTTCGCCCAGCTTGTGGCCCAGCAAGAACGCCGCGGCGTAGGCTCCGCCCTCTTTGGGCCAGATGTGCTTGAGGCCGTGGTCGCAGGCGATCACCAAGTGGCCGGCCGCCAGCAGATCCGCGGTCAGCTTCTTGGCCATGGCGTCAAAGTTCTGCTCGTACGCGGTGTCATTGGGCCCGCCCCAGCTGACGACAAACGGCACCTTGCCGGAAACCGCTGGCAGAGCGTGCAGATAGCCGCCGGAGAACGGCGCAGCCGCGGCCACCACTTTGGGGCGGTTGACGCCGATAAAGGTCGAGATCAAGCCGCCGCCGGACATGCCGGTCACGTAGACGCGCTTGGCATCGGTCTTGAACTGGCCGGCGGCGCACTTCACCACGTCGTCAAAGAACACCAGATCGGGATTGTCCATATCAAACGCAGTCTTGCCGTAGTACCAGTCGGTCTTGAGCAGGGCCTTGCCGTCGCTGCCGCGCTCAGAGCGGGGCGCCACCAGCACAAACGGCTTCTTTGCCTGTTCCGCCAAGAGACCGCTGTCTTCCACCATGCTGCCGGGCTCGCCGCCTACGCCGTGGAACAGCAGCACCAGCGGCAGGCCCGCGGGGTCGGTCACGTCTTTGGGCAGGAACACCTGGAACTGGCGGGTGCGCTCAGCGCTGGTGACTGTGTTGTCGCCGGCGAGGATCACGGGGCATTTGTCGATGCCGGTGTAGATCTTGGCGTCGCCGCTGCACGCGGACTCAAACGGATTGCCCTGCTTGCCAAACAGCACCGCCTTGAACTTGCTGCCCTTTAGGTCGGCGCTGAAATCGGGGACGCTGCCCTCTACGTCGCCGCAGAAGCTGTCTTTGGCGGTAATGGTGCCGGACAGCTTGAGGGTCATCGGCACGTCGCTGCCGGTAGGCGCTGCGACGGCAGGGAGCACAAACTTGGCAAACTCCACGGCAAAGCTGCCGCCGGGGTTGACGCCGATGTTCTTAGCCGTGGCGATGATCGCGGTGGTGTCGCCGCTGGCCGTCAAGGCGCGCATCTCAAAGCTGAGGATCTTGCCGCCGCTCTTGAGGTTACCCTCGGCGATCAGCTTGACTTTAAAGGGCAACTTTAGGTCGCCAAACGGCGCAGCCTGCACGCCCAAGAACCAATCGCCGTCCGTCAGGAGGTCGTTGGGGCCGGCGACCACGTCCTCGGTCG
>JBIKTV010000484.1:0-4490 GCA_044347905.1 Myxococcota bacterium | reverse complement strand
GACGCCACGGAATGGGGCAAGGAAGAGTGGAACAAGTATCTGCCGGGCGTGCAGGGCCTGCCGGTGCTGGACATCTTTGGCAAGGATGGCAAGCTCCTGGAGCGGCGGACGGGCGAAGAGACCGATCATTTTGACAGAGCTCTGCCGGCCCCCCCAATGGCGCCTCTGCCCGCGGCCCCTACGCCCACCTAAAAGGCGGCCCGCCCCATGGCGCATTTGCTGAATCGCTGGGTGCAGTTGCTGTCGATCGCCGCGCGCAATGTCGTCAGCCATCGGCGCCGCGCGGCCCTGACGGCGCTGGCGGTGCTGCTGGGCGTGCTGGCGGTCACCACGATGCGCGGCACGCTCAATGGGGTCCAGAAAGCCCTGCGCTCAGAGGCGATTGAATCGCAGATCGGCGCGCTTCAAGTCCACCGCACGGGCTACATGGAGCAGATTTTTGGCGCACCGCTGGACCTGGACCTGCCGGCGGATGAAGCATTCCTAAACAAGATCAGAGCTGTGCCCAACGTTCGCGCCGCGGCGCCGCGGATTCAGTTTGGCGGCATGGTGTCGAGCGGCGACACGACGACTTTTGCCATGCTTCAGGCCGTCGATCCGGCTATGGAGCGGCTGGTGTGCCCATCTCGCGGCGAGCGGCTCAGCGAAGGCGAGCTGGTGAGCGCGGCCCAGCCCGATGGCTTGGTGCTGTCCGCGGAGTTGGCCCGGCGGATCGGCGCGGCGCGAAAACCCGGGGATATCGGCCGAGTTGCGGTGCTCGCCAATGACCGCGACGGCAGCCTGAACGCGGTGGATACGCGGCTGGTCGGGCTCAACGGTCTGCCGCGGTCGCCGGGGCTGGAGACGCGCCTGGGGGTGATCGGCCTGGCCCACGCCCAAGAGCTGCTGCGGATGCCGGGTAGAGCCACGGAGATCGCCATTTCGGTCCATGATTTGGAGCAGTTGGAGGCGACTCGCCAGGCGCTGGCCGGGCTGCTGGGCAAGGACTACGAGGTGGCTACCTGGCCGGAGCTGGCCAAGACGGTCGCCGACGCAACCGCGCTGCAAGACAAGGTGTTGCGGCTGATGACCGCGGTTTTGCTGATCGTTGCGCTGGTGGGCGTGGTCAACGCCATGCTGATGAGCGTGCTGGAGCGCACCCGCGAGATTGGGGTGATGCTGGCGTTGGGTATGAAGAGCCAGTCGATCGTTGGGCTTTTCTTTCTTGAGTCGCTGGTCATCACTGTGGGGTCGGCACTGCCCGGCCTGGGGTTGGCGCGGCTGGTGCTGCACTTGATCGCCCGCTCCGAGCTGAGCTTTCAGGCGCCCGGCGGTGGGCTACTGGTGATTCGCCCAGAACTGCACGGCGGCGATGTGGTTTTGGTGCTGGCGGCGGTGGTGGTCGGGGCCATTGGCGCGGCGCTGATCCCGGCTCGCCACGCGGCCCGGCTGCGGCCCGTTGAAGCGTTGACGCAAATCTGATCGCGGATCGAGCCGATGCCGATCCGCCGAGGTGCCATGAACGGCCAGATCCTGCGAATTGCCGCGCGCAACCTGCTGCGCAACAAGCGCCGCACGGCGGTGACCTTTTCTGGCCTGGTATTGGGTATTGCCGCGGCGCTGGTGTTGCAGGGCTTTGTGGGCGGCCTGCTGGCGATGATGGGGGCGCTGGCGGCAGAGGGTCGGCTGGGGGCGATCCAGGTGCACAAGGCGGGGCACCTGCAGGCCGACGCAAAGGCGCTGGATTTTGCCTTGAGCCAGGACCCCAACCTCATCCGGACCTTGCTCAGTGTCCCCGGAGTGACCGCGGTGGCGCCGCGCCTGAGCTTTGAGGCGACGATCGGCAACGGCACCCAGAGTACCCTGGCCCTGGTCACGGCGGTGGAGCCCCGGAGCGAGGCCAAGGTGTGCCCAAAGCGCTACAACAGTATCCAGGGGCGGGCGATTGCCGATGGCGATCCCAACGCGGCGGTGTTGGGGCTCAAGCTTGCGGTGGGGATGCGCGCGGAGCCAGGCAGCGAGCTGCAGCTCCTTGCGACAGCCCGCAACGGCCAGCCCAATCTGCTCGACGTCAAGATGAGCGGCCTGTTGCCCTCGGCCACGGAAATCGACGCGCGGCGCCTAGTGATTGTGCCGCTGGCTTTTGCCCAGCAGCTGCTCGGCACCCCCGGCCAAGTGACCGAATTTGCCCTGGCGGTGGAGCACCTGGATCGCGCCGACAGCGTGGCCGCGCTGCTTCGCCAACGCCTGGGCCCCGGCTATGAAGTGGTGACCTGGCTGGACCTGATGCCGCAACTCCGCTCCCTGCTTGCGATGTTGACCGGAGTGATGCGCGGGGTGGTGGCGGTGCTGATCCTGCTGCTGGTGACCGCGGTGGCCAACACGATGTGGATGAGCGTGCTCGAGCGGGTGCGGGAAATCGGCACGATGATGGCGCTGGGCAGTCGACGCGGCTGGATCGTCCGGCTGCTCCTGAGCGAAGCGGGCGTGATCAGCGCGGTGGGGGCGATGGGCGGTGGAGCGGTCGGTTCTGGGCTTGTGGCGCTGCTGCACAGCCGCGGTCTGCCGTTTAGCGCGCCGGGATCGGATGTTCCCACCGTGATGTACCCCTACGTGTCGCCTTTTGCGATCGCCGCAACCTTGGCCATCGTCGCTGTGGCGACCCTGCTTGCGGCGGCTGGACCGGCTTGGCGAGCGTCGAAGATGACGCCGGTAGAGTGCCTGCGCGCCAACTGAATTCGCCAGCGCAAAGCCCCTCAAGCCACCGACGCAAGCCACTTTTTGCAGCCCCAGCGGTTGACTCCCGCGACCAAGAAACCTAGCCTATTGCGCTTTCGCCGGCATGAGCCCGGTGCAATGGCGATGCGTGGACGGCGGCAGGGCCCTCCCTGACCCCCTTGGAGGCGGCAAGAGATGTTGCAGGGTTTGTACGGAACATGGGGCCACTCCCCGATGATCGCTGGCGTTTTGGGCCTAATCGTGGCGCTGATCCTGTATTTCAGGGTCAAGGCGCAACCGGAAGGCAATGAGGACATGAACCGCATCGGCAACTACATCCGCGAAGGCGCGATGGCGTTTCTGGTGCGCGAGTACAAGGTCCTTGTCCTCTACTCTGCCGTGGTCTTTGTCCTGCTGTGGGCAGCGCTGGGCCGGACCGCCGGCATCGCCTTTGTGTTGGGCGCTTTCCTCAGCCTCCTGGCCGGCTTTATCGGCATGAAGGCAGCGACTTACGCCAACGTCCGCACCGCTCAGGCCGCCCGCACGGGTAGCAAGGCCGCGGCTTTGCTCGTCGCCCTAGACGGCGGCGCGGTCATGGGCCTCTCCGTTGCGGCGCTTGGCCTCATCGGTCTTGCGGGCCTGTACTACGCATTTCAGGGCACCAATGATTTTGCCACTGTGCTCCACGCCTTTGCTGTGGGCGCGAGCTCGATCGCCCTGTTCGCCCGCATTGGCGGCGGCATCTACACCAAGGCCGCGGACGTGGGCGCTGACATCGCCGGCAAGGTGATTGAAGGCATCCCGGAAGACGACCCGCGCAACCCCGGCGTGATCGCGGACAATGTGGGCGACAACGTCGGCGACGTAGCCGGCATGGGCGCCGACATCTACGAGTCGATGGTCGCGGCGATTGTCTCTGCGGTGGCCATCGCCCTGACGGCTCCGTTGGATGAGCTCAAGAACCTGATGCCCGCGGGCGCGGCGGAAGCCGATGTGCGCTTGGCAGGCGTGATGATGCCGTTGGTCCTGTCTGGCCTGGGCTTGGTCGTGTCGATCGTCAGCATCTTTGTCGCCCGCACCTTCCGCCATGGCAATCCGGCGGCCGTGCTGCGCAATAGCCTCATTATCCCGGCGATCGGCATGATCGGCGTGTCGTACTTGCTCGTCGGCCTGCTTGGCTCGGGTCAGGCGATCACCACTTGCATCGCTGCGGGCGCCATCGGTGGCGGCCTCATCGGCCTGATTACGGAGTACTACACCGCCCACATGCCGATCCGCAAAGTGGCAGAGTCGTCGCGCACCGGCGCCGGCACCAACGTCATTCGCGGCCTCGCCGTTGGCATGGAGTCGGTGGCGATTCCGATGCTGATCGTCTGCGCCACTGCATACGTCGCCAACCAGGCGCTGGGCCTGTACGGCATTGCGCTGTCAGCCGTCGGTATGCTCGCCGGCACTGGCATGGTCATGACCGTGGACGCGTACGGCCCGATTTCTGACAACGCCGGCGGCATCTCCGAGATGTCCGGCTTGGGCAAGGAAGTTCGCGCCATCACCGACGAGCTCGACGCCGTGGGCAACACCACCGCGGCCATCGGCAAGGGCTTTGCCATCGGTTCGGCCACCCTGACCGTGGTCGCGCTGTTCTCTGCCTTCAACCTGGAAGTCTCGCACGCCCGCGGCTCGTCCATGGTTATCCGCCTGACCGACGCCAATGTGCTGATTGGTTTGATGTTTGGCTCGATCCTGCCGTTCATGGTCGGCGCCACCACGATGCTCGCCGTGGGCCGCGCGGC
>JBIKTV010000483.1:0-4497 GCA_044347905.1 Myxococcota bacterium | reverse complement strand
CCCTGGTGGGGGCGGCGACCTGCGGCGTGGCGGCCTTGGGGCTGCGGCGGGCCGGGGCGCTGCCGACTGCGGGGTGGGCCGCCGGGCTGGGGCTGGCGCTGACTCCGGTGGTCCTGCGCGATCACACCAGCGAGTCGATCCACGTTCCGGCGCTGTTGGGGCTGACTGCGGCTCTGTGGGCAGGTGCGGAGCTGGGCCGGAGAGAGTCTAGGCTTTTTAGCGCTTTGCTGCTGGTCGCCGTGGCCTTTGCCGCCCTGTGCCGCTTTGACGTCGGGCCGCTGGCCTGGGCCGCTTCGCTGCTGATGGCCTGGCTCACTCGCGCCGGTCAAACTGACAAAATCCCATGGTCTGCGCTGGTTTACAAGTGGGTCCCCCCATCTCTGGCCGTTGCCCTGGCGCTGATCCGCGGTCTGGGCGAGGCGGAACGCGATCTCGCCCGCGGCAACCTCCCGCAGCTGACAGAAGCCCTGCGTTGGCTGCCCCAGCGCCTAGCGACCGACGTGCTGCTCTGGCGCGGCGATTGGCTGCCGCTGGGATGGTGGCTGGGGCCGCTCGCCTGGCTGGCCTGGGGCAAGGCCACCGGGCTCCGACACCACCGCTGGCTGGCGCTGATCCCTCTGGCATTTCTTGCCGTTTTGCCCAGCTGGCTCGACTACAATGAGACCTCGCTGCCGCGCCTTCAGCAGCCGGCCGCGCTGTTGGCGATCCTGGCGAGCGCGGCGCTGGGCGCTCAGGTGCACGCTCAAGCGGCGGGGCAGCGCTGGCTGGGGCCTGTGGCGGTCGCCGTCATCGGACTCACGGCGCTGCCAACTTTGGAGACCTGCCTGCGCCCGACCAACGCCCACACAGAGGATCAGCTTTTGCGCCGTGCGGCCGCCGATCTGCAGCGCCTGCTGCCCAAGGACGCCCCGGCTTGGCTGGCCGTGCGCTCTTACGCCGATGGCGATACGTCCGGCCTGCACCTGCACCAGCCCACGTGGCTGTTTGGCGCGGTGCGCTTGACCTCGGTGTCGGCGCTGCAAGGGGCCTTGGACCAGGGGCAGTTTCCCGATCAGCCTGTGTATTTTCTCAGGTCTGTGCGCTGCCATGCCGCCCCTCGCGGCGGGGTGCATCCCGGTGAGTTGCCCGCTTGTCGGGACCTGGCGACGCGCCCTGGGACCCAGGTCATCTGGCAGGAGTCCATTAAAAACCTAGGTGATACCGCAACGTTCGACTGGTATGGCCAAGAGCCTCTGTTGGTCGTGGGGCTCTACCGCGTGGCCTCACCGTTGCCGCCTTTGCCCTTGCCGCTCTAGCCTTTGCCACCGCCCATGCCGTCCGACCCGTCGCCCTGCCCGCCACTTGGAACGCGCTTCAGGCTTTGATTGGCCGCGGTTTTCCCTTATGGTACGCCCTGACGCGGAGGCCTTGGGCCGGACACCACCAGGAGCATTATGGACAGCGGCGACCCACGCCTTATCAGCTACAGCGTGCTGGCCGTGGTGGTCGTCGGCGGGACGTGGGCCATCCGCGCGATGATGCGGCGTTTTGCTGAGCAACAGCGCGAAAAAGAGGGCATGGCCACGCCGGTTGAGAAGGCCATTGCCGCAGGCGATACGGAACTGGCGATCCGCCTGGCCACAGAAGCTAGCCAGTGGGACGTGGTGGCCGACCTCTTGCTGCAGATCGGCAAGCGCGCCGAGGCCGCCCGGGCCTTGCGCTCCGCCCAGCAGTGGGAGCGGGCGGGGCTGCTGTTTGAGGAACTCAAAGACCACGGCGGGGCGATCCAGTGCTTCAAGCGCTCCGGCAACAAGCGCGCCCTGTTGCGCAATTTGACGGCCCAGCAGGACTGGACGGGGGCGTCGGACCTGGCCGAGCAGGAAGGCGACCTGTTGGGAGCGGCGGAGTTGGCTCGTCGGGGTCGGCTGGACGAGCGGGCCGTGGCTCTGCTCAAGCGCGCGGGAAAGACCAAAGAAGCCGCGCTATTGCAGGGGGGGCTGCTTGAGGAGGCGGGGGCCTGGGCAGAGGCGGCGCAGCACTGGCAGGGGCTGACAGAGTGGGGTCGCGCAGCCCAAGCCTATGAACGGGCGGGTGATTTGCTGGCTGCTGCCGCCATGCTGGTCCGCGATGGGCGCCCGGAGCCCGCCGCAGAGCTCTATGCTCAGCAGGGGGCCCACCTAGAAGCCGCTGGACTTTATGAGCAATTGGCCACCTATCGCAAAGCCGCCTTGCACTATCAGAAGGGCGGCGATGTAGAGCGGGCCATCGGCGCCCTGGGCCTTGAGGGCGACAAGCTGGCGGTCGTCAAAATGCGCATGGCCCTGGGCCACCGCGATGAGGCGTTGCGCGTGGCGCAGACAGCCTCGGTCAGTGAGCCCGCGTATGTGGAATTGGCCAAGCTGGCGGTGCAGATGCTGCTGGAGCGCGGCGATCACAGCGGCGCCGGCCGGGTGCTGACCAGCCTGCTGCAGGCCCCGCTGACGCCGGAAGACCGCCATCTGCTGGGCGTTCAGTGCATCGACACGCTGATCGCCGCGGGCGAGGGCAGCCGGGCGCGGCAGATTTGGGAGCGGTTGCGCCTCAGCGAGCCCAGTGGCACGCCGCTTGCCCACTATCTCAGCGCGGTCGAGTCGAGCCTGCCGCTGCCGCAGACCGCGGCCCTCTCCGTCGATCGCGGCGGCCACACTCAGGCGCACGTTTTTGGCGCCGCGGGCCTGCAGAATCCCGGCCACCTTCAGGGGCTGAGCATTCGCAGCGAGCCCCAGCGCCAGGACGGCGCTTTTGACGCCAGCCGCAAGCCTGCCGGCGGGTCGGTTGCCCAGGAGTCCGCCCACGCGACGCTGGACAGTACGATCACCATTCCAGGGGACGGCGACGGCGGCGACTGGCCCAGCGGCGTTCCGGCAGCCCTGGCGACGCGTTACGGCGACCTCAGCCGCCTTGGGCAGGGCGGCAACGGCGTGGTGTTCAAGGCCACAGACAAGCTCCTGGGCCGCACCGTGGTGCTCAAGTTCATGCTTGAGGGCACCATGCCGTCGGACATGGCGCGCAAGTACTTCTTGCGCGAGGTCAAGCTGGCGGCGAATCTCAACCACCCCAACATCGTGCACATTTACGATATGGGCGAGACCGACGGCGCGCTCTGGTACGCCATGGAATTTGTCGACGGCAAAGCGCTGACGGCGTTTCTGCAGATCGGCCATCCGATCGAGGACTCCGCCTGGCTGCTGCACGTGCTAGAGCAGTTGTGCGCGGCCCTGGATCACGCCCACCAGGCCGGGCTGATCCACCGCGATATCAAGCCGGACAACGTGCTGATTGCCGCAGACGGTTCTGTAAAGCTTCTGGATTTTGGCTTGGCCCGCGGCCGAGGCGAAGGCTTTGGCGAACTCAGCGTGCTCGCCGGAACGCCGTTCTACATGGCCCCAGAGCAGCTCGACGGCTCCACCGTGGACCACCGCGCCGATATCTACGCCCTAGGCGTGGTCCTGTTCCGCATGTTGACCGGACAGCTGCCATTTACCGAGGGCAACGTCTTTATTTCTCATGCGATTGAGCCAGTTCCGGACCTGCGCCGCCTCAACCCCAAAGTGCCGCAGGCCGCCGCGGAAGTGGTCTACAAGGCGATGGCCAAAAAGGCCGCCGATCGCTTCTCGTCGTGCCGGCCTGTGTTTGAGGCCGTGCGCGCGGCGCTCCAAGGCCAGTAGCGGCGAAAATCTTCGCCCAGGTCTTGCGTCCCCAGTGCACTCCACGTACACTCCCGCCCCGCGCTGCTCTTCCAGGGGCAGCGCATCTAGGTCGCCCGCGCGGCGACCGGATCGGGGTGTAGCGCAGCCTGGTAGCGCACCAGACTGGGGGTCTGGTGGTCGCCGGTTCAAATCCGGTCGCCCCGACGATGCAACGCCGCCCTCGGACAGCCGACGGCGGCGTTGTTTGTTTTTCGCCTGGTTTTTCCGGATTCCTCAGGCCTGACCCGGATTTCGCGGGCCCTTTCCGGATTGCCTTTGTCCCGCCGGGCCGCTGGACTGCCGCCCGGTGCTCGGTTCGCTTTGCCGCGGGCCCACGGAGTGTCTGCCATGTCGCCGACCAACCCAGCCCCGCAGGCTGATGCCCCCGACCCGCAGGTTCTGGAGAGCCAGGACCCCCTGCGCGGCACGCCGCTAGAGCGCAACAGCCTGATGGCCCAGCGCCTCGCCAAGGTCGCGGGCCTGCGCGACGCCGGTGAGACCGCGTATCCCAACGATTTTTCGCCGACCCACACCGCCGCCGACGCGCTGCGCTGGTTCGCCGCTTCGCCGGAGCGCCTGCAGGCCTTTGTCGCCGTCGAACTGGGCGCGCCCCTCGACCAAGAGCGCCTTCCGCCCGCCCAGGCCCCGGTGGTGGCGTCGCCCGCCGTGCGCATGGCTGGGCGGGTCTTGGCGATCAACGTCAAGGGCAAGGTGGCGTTTCTGCGCGTTCAGGATCGCTCATCGGTCGAGGTCGCCGGGCTGCGCCAGGCAGAGAATGTCGCCCGCGTGG